>CAYVVB010000162.1:0-18017 GCA_964454955.1 uncultured Bradyrhizobium sp.
TCCTGCGGCTTGAGGATGCGGGTCAGCCGCCGCGCCAGCGTCAGCAGGATGGAATCGCCGACCGCGATTCCGACGGAATCGTTGACCTGCTTGAAGCGGTCGAGGTCGATCACCATCAGCGTCGGCCGCAAGGTCGGCATGGTCTTGGCGAGAGCCGCGACCGCGTTGAGACGGTCGAGGAACAGCCTGCGGTTCGGCAGGCCGGTGAGATTGTCATGCACGGAGTCGTGGAGCATGCGCTCCTCGGCATTCCTGATCTCGGTGACGTCGGTGAGGGTGCCGACCACGCGCGAGACTTCGCCGTCGGAGCCGACCACGGGGCGCGCTTTCAGCGCGAACCACATGAAGTGGCCGTCGGGCGTGCGCAGGCGGAAATCCTGCACCAGCCTGCCGCGGCGCTGGTCGAGCACGCTGTCGAGCGCGGCGCGGAAGCGGTCCTGGTCGAGCGGGTGCAGGACTTCGAGCCATTTTGCGGCCGGGCCTTCCAGCGTGCCGCGCTTCAGGCCGAGGAGGTGTTCGGTCTCCGGGCTGGTGAAGACCTTGTCCGCAGAGACATCCCAGTCCCAGATCAGGTCGCCCGAGCCGGTCAACGCCAGCGCGCGGCGCTCGACGTCCGAGACCACTCCGGTGGTGGCGCCGCCGCCCGCAAAGGCGTGCTGCATGACGGTAAATCCGATCAGCATCACGATCAGCACCAGCCCGCCGAGCAGCGCCGGACCTACGATGTCGTTGGTGACGCTGCCGGCAATGGTCATGCCGGCCGCGATCACCCAGACCACCAGCAGGAACCAGGTCGGGATCAGGAGCACCGCGCGATCAAATCCGTGGGTCGAGAGATAGACGATCAGCGCAAAGCCCGCGAACGCGATCATCACCAGCGACATGCGCGCGATGCCGGAGGCGACCGCGGGATCGAACAGGGCCAGCGCGACGAGCGAGCCGAGGAAAGCCAGCCAGCCGAATGTGATGTGCGAGTAGCGCACATGCCAGCGGCCCAGATTGAGATAGGCGAACAGGAACACGAGCAGCGTTGCGGCGAGGATCGCTTCGCCCGCCGCGCGCCAGATGCGCTCGGCATTGTTCGACATGTCGAGCACCTTGCCCCAGAAGCCGAAATCGACGCCGATATAGACCAGCACCGCCCAGGCGAGCGCGGCGGCGGCCGGGAACATCATGCTTCCCTTGACCACGAAGAGGATGGTGAGCACCAGCGCGAGCAGGCCGGAAATGCCGATCACGATCCCCTGGTACAGGGTGAACGAATTGACCTTGTCCTTGTAGGCGTCGGGCTCCCAGAGATAGAGCTGCGGCAGCTTGTCGGTGCGCAATTCGGCGACGAAGGTGATTACGGCGCCCGGATCCAGCGTGATGCGGAAGACGTCCGCGGTCGGGCTGTCCTGGCGGTCGGGACGGTCGCCGGTCGAGGGCGTGATGGTCGCGATGCGCGAAAGGCCGAGATCGGGCCACAAGAGGCCGGAGCCCACCACGCGGTAATGCGGGGCGACGATCAGGCGGTCGAGCTGGTCGTCGGTGTTGTTGGCGAGCGCGAACACCGCCCAGTTCTGCCCGCCCTCGCGGGAGCGGACGACAATGCCGCGAACGATGCCGTCGGCGCCGGGCGCCGTGGAGACCTTGATGCCGTCGGGATCATTGCTGTGCTGAATCTCGACCACGCCGGTCAGGTCGATGGCCGGCGCGTCACCACGGACGCTGACGGCGTCAAGCGCGAACGCCGGCGAAGCGGCAACAACAATCATGAGGCCCAGCGCAAACAGCGCAAGGCGCCTGATCAGACGCAAGTCAGTTCTCCGCGTTCTACGTCGATGCCGCAATGAAACGAGTTAGAGCGAAAGACGCATCCCCGACCCCGGACCGAATGCGCTTGTTTGTTGAACGATCATTGCCACGAAAGCGAAAGAAATCAAAGGCTTTCCGGACAGGCCCGGGCTTCGCCATCCTCAGGTGAGCAACACAATTTTGCCAATATGCTCAGACGCTTCGATGCGCCGGTGCGCATCCGCCGCCTTCTCCAGCGCAAAGGTACTGTCGATTAAGGGCTTTATGCGGCCCTGG
Source organism: uncultured Bradyrhizobium sp. (assembly GCA_964454955.1). GTDB lineage: Bacteria > Pseudomonadota > Alphaproteobacteria > Rhizobiales > Xanthobacteraceae > Bradyrhizobium. The sequence continues at coordinate 2,074 of CAYVVB010000162.1, forward strand.
CGCAGCAGCGGCATCACTTTTTGTTCGATCGCGGCCACCATCGCAGCCTTGTCGGCGTTGCTGCGCGGGCGCAGCGTCGAGCCGGTGTGGGTGAGACGCTTGACCATCAGCCGGGTGAAGTTCACGGTCGCCTTCGGTGAGCCCAGAAAAGCAATCTGGACCACGCGGCCGTCGACGGCAGCCGCTTCATAGTTGCGCTCGATGTAGTCGCCGCCGACCATGTCGAGGATGACGTTTGCGCCGGCACCCGCCGTTGCCGCTTTCACCTCGGCGACAAAATCCTCGTTCTTGTAATTGATGGCGCGGTCGGCACCGAGCTTCAGACAGGCTTCCGCCTTTTCCGTCGAGCCGACGGTGACGATCACCTTTGCGCCCCATGCTTTGGCGAGCTGGATCGCCATGGTGCCGATGCCGGAGGAGCCGCCATGAACAAGCAGCGTCTCGCCGGCTTTGAGCGCGCCGCGCTCGAACACATTGTGCCAGACCGTCATCAGCGTTTCCGGCGTGGCGCCGGCCTCGACAATCGAGAAGGCCGGCGGCACCGCCATCGCCTGGGCGTCCTGCGCGATGCAATATTGTGCGTAACCGCCGCCGGCGACCAGGGACATCACCTTGTCGCCGAGCTTGTGCTTGCTGGCATTGGCTCCGACCGCGACCACTTCTCCGGCCACTTCGAGCCCCGGCAGATCGCTGGCGCCAGGCGGCGGGGGGTAGGAACCGGCGCGCTGCGACGCGTCGGGCCGGTTGACGCCTGCGGCTTCGATCTTGATCAGGATCTCGTCCGGTCCGGGCTTCGGCAGGGGGCGCGTTTCCGGCACCAGCACCTCCGGGCCGCCCGGCCGGGAGATGGCGACAACGGTCATTTGCGCAGGCAGCTTTTCCATGGTTTGTCCCCGACGGAAGTGCAAAGAATTTGCCGCCCTGATTAACCAGCCGGCAGTCGGCTGGCAACAGCTGCAGATCGGGCGGCTGAACAGAGGGAGCGGGATATGGCGATCGAGGACGACGAGCGTCCGAAGAAAAAGACAAGCCATGAGATCGGGCAGGACCTGTCGCTGCTTTCGGTGGAGGAGTTGACCGAGCGCATCGCGCTGCTCACCGGCGAGATCGAGCGGTTGAAAGAGGCGGCAGCCAGCAAGCGGGCTTCGCGCGATGCGGCCAACAGTTTTTTCAAATCGTGAAGCTTCACGCGGGAATGCGAAGGTTCCACTCGGCCAATGGCCGACATGGCTAACGCTCCTTAAAAAAATCCGTGCGTTTACTGACGATTAAGCTTTCGCCTTTATGACTGGCATCGTCCTCGTTTGGACACCGAGTGGCTCCTGTCCACTCTGTTTGACGCCTCCCTGTTATTGACTTCACAAGCCGCCGGAAACGGCGGCTTTTTTTTGCCTTCGCGTCGCGCGCGGGGAGATTGTGTTGTTCGTTCGCATCACCGCACGGCTCGGAAACCATAACGAGCCTTGCCGCTGGACTCTTCCCCGTCGCCGCGCAATGATTTGTTCATCATAAGCCGGCGCGTGAAGCCGGACAGCGTAACATCGTTGCGTAAGAGGCGTTAACCATGTCCGAGCGTTCGCAGGCCGATGGCCATCTGGTGCAATTCAGCGAGCGGCTCACCAATTCGGCGGCCTTCAGCAGTCTGTTCCGTGAAGGCATGGACTTGGTGGAGGAGACCGCCGCCTATCTCGATGGCATCGGCCGCAGCGAAGCCAAAGCGCTCGACCGCGCGGTCAGTCTCGCCTACGCCACCGAGAGCATGCGGCTGACCACCCGCCTGATGCAGCTCGCCTCCTGGCTTCTGCTGCATCGTGCGGTCAAGGAAGGCGAGATGACGCTGAGCCAGGCCAATCGCGAGAAGACCAAGGTCAAGCTGTCCGCCGCTGATCCCGGTGCCGCCGATATGATCGAAAAGCTCCCGCTGCAGCTGCAGGACCTGATCGGCCGTTCGATGAGTCTGCAATCGCGCGTGCGGCGGCTGGACTCCACGATTCACGCCGCGCCGCTCGAGCGCTCCACGATCGGAAATCCCCTGGTGCCGCAGCTCAATGCCCTGAAGGCGGCGTTCGAGCAGTAAGGGACGTCGTCCTCGCACGTCATTCCTGGGCGATGCGATAGCATCGAACCCGGAATCTCGAGATTCTCGGGTGCGCCATTGCGCACCGTAGTTCGGTCGCTTCGCGCCCGCCCCGGAATGACGGCGCTCCCAAAACAAAAAACGCCCCCACAGGGGGCGTTTTGCGTCGCATGAGCGCCTCTCCAAAAGAGCGCCGATCAATCCTTCTTGAGGAAGCCGGAAAACTTCTTTTGGAAACGCGAAACGCGGCCGCCGCGATCGAGGATCTGCTGGGCGCCACCCACCCAGGCCGGGTGCGATCTGGGGTCGATATCGAGGTGCAGCTTGTCGCCTTCCTTGCCCCAGGTGGACCGGGTCTGGTACTCGGTACCGTCGGTCATCACGACCGTAATCGTATGATAATTCGGGTGAATTTCGGCTTTCATGGCATGTCCTGCGGCGCCGTCGCGCCCGTCATTGGCTTTCGAATTTCTCGGGATTGGGCGGCTCTATAGCCCATGACATCCCTCAAAACAAGCCGAACACCTTGCGTAGCATCCCGGATTTGCCAGCCGTTTCCGACCGGCCTATTTGGGCAAAGGCAGCAACAGGTCAGATCTCATGAGCGCAGTGGAACGACTGGAACAGGAACAGGATGGGCTTGCGCCGGCGCCGGACGAGGCTGTGGCTCAGGCGCTGAGCATCGATACGGAAACCCCGGCCGCGCGCCGCTCCAAATTGCGCCCGCTGCTCGCGCTCTCGCCCTATGTCGCCCGTTATCGCGGCCGCGCCATCCTTGCCCTGATCGCGCTGACCGTTGCGGCGATCACCACCCTGCTGGTTCCGGTCGCGGTGCGGCGGATGATCGATTTCGGCTTTACGCCGAAGGGGATCGCGCTGATCAACAGCTATTTCACCGTGATGCTCGCGGTGGTCGCGGTGCTCGCGCTCGCGAGCGCGTCCCGCTACTATCTGGTGATGACGATCGGCGAACGCATCGTCGCCGATCTGCGGCGCGACGTGTTCGCACATCTGATCTCGCTGTCGCCCGCCTTCTTCGATTCCGCGCGGTCCGGCGAACTGATCTCGCGCCTGACGGCCGACACCACGCAGATCAAATCGGCGGCCGGCGCTTCGGTCTCGATCGCCTTGCGCAATCTTCTGATGTTCATCGGCGCGGCCGCCATGATGGTGGTCACGAGCCCCAGGCTTTCCGGTTTCGTGCTGCTGGCGATCCCGCTCATCGTGCTGCCGCTGGTGGCATTCGGGCGCTGGGTGCGGCGGCTGTCGCGCAACGCCCAGGATACGCTCGCCGATGCCAGCGCCTATGCCACGGAGCTGGTCGGCGCGATCCGCACCGTGCAGGCCTATACGGGAGAGAAGCTGGCGAAGACGCGCTTCGGCAAGGCGGTCGAAGGAGCCTATGAAGCCGCACGCATTTCCACCCAGGCCCGCGCGGTTCTGACCGCGATCATCATCTTCATTGTCTTTGCCAGCGTGGTTGCAATCCTCTGGGTCGGTTCGCATGACGTGCTGACCGGCGCCATCAGTCCCGGCCGGCTCGGCCAGTTCGTGCTGTACGCGGCGTTCGCGGCCGCGGGCCTCGGCCAGCTCAGCGAGGTCTGGGGCGAGGTCTCGGCGGCATCCGGCGCTGCGGAACGGTTGTTCGAAATTCTGCGGGTGAAGCCGGACATCACTGCGCCGGCTGCCCCGCGCGCGCTGCCCGCGCCCACGCGCGGCGATGTCGGCTTCGACAATGTCAGCTTCAGCTATCCGGCGCGGCCCGACGTGCTCGCCGTCGATCACGTTTCCTTCTCGGTGCGGGCGGGCGAGAAGGTGGCGATCGTCGGCCCCTCCGGCGCTGGAAAGAGCACGCTATTTCACCTGCTGCTGCGTTTCTACGATCCCGCATCCGGCGCGATTTCGTTCGATGGCGTGCCGATCAGATCTGCCGACCCGCAGGCCTTCCGCAGCCATATCGCGCTGGTGCCGCAGGATCCGGCGGTGTTCGCCGCAAGCGCCCGCGAGAACATCCGTTTCGGCCGGCCCGAGGCGAGCGATGCCGAGGTCGAACGCGCGGCCGAACTCGCGCATGCGACGGAATTCATCGGCCGGCTGCCGGCCGGTTTCGAGACCCAACTCGGCGAGCGCGGCGTGACGCTGTCGGGCGGCCAGCGCCAGCGCATCGCGATCGCGCGCGCCATCCTGCGCGATGCACCGCTGCTGCTCCTGGATGAGGCGACCTCCTCGCTCGACGCCGAGAGTGAAACGCTGGTGCAGACGGCGCTCGAAGAGCTGATGCGCCACCGCACCACGCTCGTGATCGCGCACCGTCTGGCGACGGTGCTGTCCTGCGACCGCATCCTGGTGATGGAGCAGGGCCGCATCGTGGAGCAGGGCACCCATGCCTCCCTCGTCGCCGCCAACGGACTTTATGCGCGGCTGGCGCGCCTGCAGTTCGAAGGGGCTTGAGCCTGCAAACTCATACGTCGCCCCTGCGAGTATGAAGTATCGGCCGAATGCACGCGCGGCGCGTGTTGCGTCACGCGCCGCGCTGCGGAGAGGGAGCGATGAGACCTGACGCTACTGGGTCTTCAAGACCCCGTGTGCGTCGTAATCGCCCCTCGGGTTGTACCCGGAGTCGTGCAGATTCTTGAGATACATGACGTGGTCGTTGCTCATGCCGCCGCCACCCATGGTGGGCGCGGGGCCCATCGCGCCATAAGCGTTCATCGGGTGGCGATGATAGGTCCTCTGCGCGGCGAAGGCGCCGGAAGCAGAGATCGTGAGGATGGCGAGACCGATGACCATGGTTCTTGTCATTGTTAGTTCTCCGTATGCGCCCCACAGAACCCACAAACGTTAACGCGAGCAGACGGTCCTCCAATCACACGTTTACGCGACTCCGATCGCACGTTTCCGCGAGCGCCCGCGCATCTGTGAAGCGTTCGGCCTCGCTGCGCACGCGCCGTTACGGCGTCCACGCCATCTTCAAGACCGGCCTGCCTGAGCCTGGATTGACGTCGTTGCCGACGTGCAGAAAGCCATTGCGCTCGTAGAAGCGGATGGCGCGGGCATTGTCCTTGTTGACCAGCAGCGTGATGCCGTCCGGCGAGAGGCGCTTGGCCTCATCGACCAGCAGGCGCGCCACGTCCGAGCCCCAGTGCTCCGGTGCCACGACAAGCTGATCGAGATAACCTTCCCGATCGATCGTCACGAAACCGATCGGCGCGCCGCCCTGTTCGGCGACGATGATCGCTGCGTTGGGGACCAGTTCGCCCCGCCAACGCTCACGCCACCAGGCAAGGCGGGCGACAAAGTCGATCGACGGGTAGGCTTCCTGCCAGGTACGCTGCCACAGCGCGATCGCGGCGTCCTCGTCGTCCGCACGATAAGGGCGGAGCTGAAAGCTTTTCGCGGGCATAAGAATGATCGCTGTGATGCGCGTTACCTATTTTGGACCGTCGCCCTTCGAGACCGCCGCTGCGCGACGGCACCTCAGGTGACGGTGACCCGCCCTGCGGGATGCCTTACCGTTCCGTCAGCTTCAGCTCGATGCGCCGGTTGCGACGGTAGGCGTCTTCGGTAGTGCCGGGATCGATCGGCTGATACTCGGCAAAGCCCGCTGCGACCAGCCGCTGTGCTGGCACGCCTTGCGAGATCAGGTACTGCACCACCGAGATCGCGCGCGCCGATGACAGCTCCCAATTCGACTTGAAGATCGGACTGTTGATCGGCCGTACGTCGGTATGACCGTCGACCCGCAAGACCCAGGAGATTTCGTCCGGGATTTTCTTGTCGAGATCAACCAGGGCGCTTGCGACCTTGTCGAGTTCGGCGCGCCCTTCCGGCAACAGCGTGGCCTGTCCGGTGTCAAAGAATACTTCGGACTGGAACACGAAGCGGTCGCCGACCACGCGGATGTCCGGGCGGTTGCCGAGAATGGCCCGCAAGCGGCCGAAGAACTCGGACCGATAGCGCGCCAATTCCTGCACCCGCTGGGCCAGCGCAACGTTCAGGCGCTGGCCGAGATCGGCGATCCGGGTTTGCGATTCCTTGTCGCGTTTCTCCGAGGCATCGAGCGCTTCTTCCAGCGCGGCCAATTGCCTCCGCAGCGCGCTGATCTGCTGGTTCAGCACCTCGACTTGCGCCAGCGCGTGCGCCGAAACCTGCTTCTCCGAATCCAGCGCCTTGTTCATCTCCGCTGCCCGGCCCTGGGCGTCGTTGCCGGCATTGGCCAGGCCTTCATACAGCCCCTTGACGCGGTCGCGCTCGGACTCGGCCGAAGCAAGTCCGGCGCGCAGTTGCGAGACCTGCTCGTCGAGATCGAGCTTGCCGAGCTTTTCCAGTGAGAGCAAATCGCTCAATTGCGCGATCTTCGCATTGAGCTCTTGCAGCGCCTTGTCCTTGCCGGAAACCTCCTGGGAGAGGAAGAACTGCACGACCAGGAACACCGACAGCAGGAACACGACCGACAGCACAAGCGTCGAGAGCGCATCGACAAAGCCGGGCCAGTAATTGAACGTAGATTCGCGCCGGGCACGTGCAAGCGCCATGGTGTCCGTCTCCTCAGATCATGATCCGATCAGGTGGAATTGGATCACGATCTCCTCTCTTCGTTTGGTCTTTGTTTGAGCAGGATCCTTTCGGAAAACCGGATTCCATTTCTTCCGGATCATGCTCTAGCTCTTCTCGGGCTGCCGGGCGAGCCGTTCCAGCAGTCGCTTGATCTCGCGGTTCTGCTCGCCCTGGCCGTCGGCCCATTCCCGAATCATCTGTTGCTCGGTGCGCATGTGCGCAACCAGCCCCTGAATGGCTTCCGCGAGATTGGCCATCGCCACCGTGGTGCCGCGGCTGCCGCCGTCCTCCACAGCCGTGCGCAGCCGCTCCAGCGCCGCGGTCACGTCGCCGCCGGCCGCGCCCTCGCTGCCATATTGGCGGACGGTGGTGGCGAGCCAGTCCTCGAGGTCGGTGTAGAAGCGGTTCTGCGCCTGGCTCGATTGCAGGTCCAGAAAGCCGAGGATCAGGGAGCCGGCGAGGCCGAACAGAGAGGACGAGAACGAAATGCCCATGCCGCCGAGCGGGGCGGCCAGGCCCTCTTTCAGCGTGTCGAACAGGGCGCCGGCGTCGCCGCCAACTTTCAGCCCGTCGATCACCTTGCCGACCGAACCCACGGTTTCGATCAGGCCCCAGAACGTGCCGAGGAGGCCCAGAAACACCAGGAGTCCAGTCAAATATCGCGAGATGTCCCGCGCCTCGTCGAGCCGGGTGGCGATGGAATCGAGCAGGTGCCGCATGGTCTGCTGCGAGATCGAGATCCGCCCCGTGCGTTCGCCCCCCAGGATTGCCGCCATCGGCGCGAGCAGGGTGGGATGGCGGTCGATCATCAGCCCCGGATCCGCGATGCGGAAATTATTGACCCAGGCAACCTCCGGATAGAGCCGGATCACCTGGCGGAACGTCAGGATGATGCCGATCAACAGCACGACGCCGATAAGAGCGTTGAGGCCGGGATTGGCCAAGAAGGCGACGATGATCTGCTTGTACAGGACCACGGCCACCAGCGCGCACAGCACCAGGAACACCAGCATCCGCACCAGGAAAATCCGCGGCGAGGACAGCTTGTTCAGTTCGATCTCCATGGCGGAGCGGGAAGATGAGCCGGAAGGCATTCTGACATCCGTTAATCTGACATCCGTTAAATGGAACTGGCGTCCGTTAAATGGAACTGGTTTCAAACCTAACTATGACACAGCGGTGGCGGGAAAACAGCGGCGAACAGCTGATTTTCTCGCCGCGACAACGATTGTCCCGGCCATGAGCGGCTTTCACTCCCGCTCGATTTCGCTGGCCCCATTTGGCTCGTCCCGGCCATGACGCAGAATGGCGCAGCTTCCTTTCACGCGCGTGATACCGGCCGCATCCGAGCCATGCCTGGGCAGTTCTCAACTCTGCGAAGTTCTCAACATACGGTTGGCCTTGCGGTCGAGGCGGGGTCCAATTCGCAAACCTCGACCGGGACGAGGGCCTCGACAAATGCCGATGCGGGGCCACCGCGGGCCGAGGCCAGTGCAGTAAGACGGAACTGATTGGAACCGGCCCGCGCTCTGGTGAAATTGCCAAAATCGCTGTCTTTTCAGAGACTGGAAGCCTGTGACATTGAGTCCATGTGGCAATGCGTCGCCGCGCGATCTATTGCGCCGCAATAAGCGATTTCTCTATTTCTTGTTCGGAATGATTCCCCGCTCCGAATGAGCGAGTCCATCGAACCCGCTTTCATCGGCAAGTGATGTCATCTCAACCTGGGGCCAACGTCTGAATGTCATCGTTTCGCGCGCCATCGACAGGCGTTGTTCTGCTGCTCGCCGTTCTCGCGCCGTCTCTCGCCGGTTGCGACGACTCCAGCTCCGCGACCGCCGCGGCTGAAGTCTCCGATGCCGAAGTGGGCATCGTCACCGTCAAGCCGCAGTCGCGCGCAATCGTGAGCGAGCTGCCGGGACGCATTGCGCCGACGCGCGTCGCCGAGGTTCGTCCGCGCGTCTCCGGCATCATCGTCGAGCGGCTGTTCCACCAGGGTAGCGAGGTCAAGGCGGGCGAGCCGCTCTATCGGATCGACCCAAAACCCTTCGAGATCGAGGTGCAATCGAACGAAGCCGCGCTGGCCAAGACGGAGGCGGCGCTTCGCCAGGCGGCGCAGCAGGCCCGGCGGATCGGCTTTCTGGCCAAGGAGCACGCGGCGCCCGAAGCGGAGAACGACAAGGCAATTGCCGCCGAGGCTCAGGCGCGGGCCGATGTCGAGGGATGCAAGGCGGCGCTCGAGCGCGCGAAGCTCAATCTCGATTATACGACGGTGCGCGCGCCGATCGACGGCGTGGTCGGCGCGGCGCTGGTCAGCGAGGGCGCACTGGTGATCCAGGACCAGACCAATCTTGCGACCATCCAGCAGCTCGATCCGATCTATGCCGATTTCACCCAGTCGGTCACGCAGCTCCAACAGCTGCGCCGCGCGTTCGAGTCCGGCGATCTCGATCGCATCGCGCCCGACGCCGCCAGGGTTCGCCTGGCGTTCGACGACGAGACAACCTATCCGGCCGACGGCAAACTGCTGTTCTCGGACGCCCGCGTCGACATCCATACCGGACAGGTGACGCTGCGCGGAGAGTTTCCGAATCCCAAACGCGAATTGCTGCCGGGCATGTATGTCCGTGTCCGTCTCGAGCAGGGCATCGACAGCGACGCGATTGCGGTTCCCGAGCAGGCCATCCAGCACAATGGCGGCGGCGGCAGCGAAGTGTTCGTGGTCAAGGACGACAACCGCGTGGCCGTGCAACCTGTCCGCACCGGCTCGTTGCAGGACGGCCAATGGTTCGTCACCGAAGGGCTGAAGTCCGGCGACCGGGTCGTGGTGGAAGGCTTTCAGAAGTTCGCCGCGGGAGACAAGGTCAAGCCGCAGGCCTGGACTGAAGCGGCCGACGCGGCGGCGCCCCGCCCGCAGGCCGTGAACGTGCTCAGGTAAGGCCGATGCCGGGCTTCTTCATCGACCGGCCGATCTTCGCCTGGGTCGTTGCACTCTTCATTTGCCTGATCGGGGCCATTGCGATCCCGCTGCTTCCCGTGGCGCAATATCCGATCATCGCGCCGCCTTCGATCTCCATTTCCACCAGCTATCCGGGCGCATCTCCGGAGAACCTGTACAACAGCGTCACCCGGCTGATCGAGGAGGAGCTCAACGGCGCCTCCGGGATCCTCAATTTCGAATCGACCAGCGACTCGCTCGGGCAGGTCGAAATCACGGCGAGCTTCGTGCCGGGCACCGATCTCGGCCAGGCCTCGGTGGAGGTGCAGAACCGCATCAAGCGTGTCGAAGCACGCCTGCCTCGTGCGGTCATTCAGCAGGGCATTCTGATCGAAGAGGCCTCGAGCGACACGCTGCAGATCATTACGTTGACCTCGACCGACGGCAGTCTCGACGAGGTCGGGCTCGGCGATTTCATGATCCGCAACGTGGTCGGCGAAATCAGGCGCATTCCCGGCGTCGGCCGCGCCACGCTCTATTCCACCGAACGATCGCTCCGTGTCTGGATCGATCCGGCCAAGCTAGTCGGCTATGGGCTGACCGCCGACGACGTCAACAAGGCGATCAGCGCGCAGAACGCGCAGGTCGCCTCGGGAAGCATCGGCGCGGAGCCGAGTACGCCCGACCAGCGGATTTCCGCACTCGTGCTCGTCAAGGGCCAGCTCAGTTCACCCGACGAATTCGGCGCGATCACGCTCCGCGTCAATCCGGACGGCTCGTCGGTGCGCCTGCGTGACGTTGCCCGGATCGAGATCGGCGGATTGAGCTACCAGTTCAATACGCGTCTCAACGGCAAGCCGACCGCCGGCCTCGCCGTGCTGCTGTCGCCGACCGGCAACGCGCTTGCAACGGCGCGGGCCGTCGAAGCCAAGATGAACGAGCTGTCGCGCTTCTTCCCGGCCAACATCAAGTACGAAATTCCCTACAACATCACGCCCGTGGTGAAGGCCTCGATCGAGGAGGTGCTTTCGACCCTGGCGGAAGCCGTGGTGCTGGTCTTCGTCGTGATGTTCCTGTTCCTGCAGAACATTCGCTACACGATCATTCCGACCATCGTCGTGCCCGTGGCGCTGCTCGGGGCCTGCGCCACGCTGATGATCGCCGGCTACTCGATCAACATGCTCAGCATGTTCGGCAGGGTGCTCGCGGTCGGTATTCTCGTCGACGCTGCCATCGTCGTGGTCGAGAACGTGGAACGCATCATGGCCGAGGAGGGGCTGCCGCCGAAAGAGGCGACGCGGAAGGCGATGTCACAGATCACCGGCGCCATCATCGGCATCACGCTGGTGCTGATGGCGGTGTTCGTGCCGATGGCGTTCTTCCCGGGATCGGTCGGGATCATCTATCGCCAGTTCTCCGTCACCATGGTGGCGGCGATCGGTTTCTCCGCCCTGCTCGCATTGTCGCTGACGCCGGCGTTGTGCGCAACGTTGCTCAAGCCCGTCGCCAGAGGTCATGCTCACGCCTCGTGGGGGTTGTTTGCTCGTTTCAACCAGATCCTGGAGTCCGGCAGATTCCGCTATTCACGCGTCGTCGCCGGCGTGCTGAAGGGGACCGGACGCCTCATGCTGGTCTATGCGGCGCTGCTCGCGGGGCTGGCGTGGGCCTTCGTCAACCTGCCGGGCGGCTTCCTGCCTGTCGACGACCAGGGCTACATCACGACCGACGTGCAGACCCCCTCGGATTCCTCCTATGGCCGGACCGAGGCCGTGGTCGAGAAGGTTGAGAGATATCTTGCCCGGCGCGCGGGCATCGAGGACGTCACCTTCCTGACCGGCTACAGCTTCTCCGGCCAGGGCATGAATACCGCGCAAGCCTTCGTCACGCTGAAGGATTGGTCGGAACGTCCGGCCAAGGACTCCGCATCGGCGATCGTTGCCGATATCAACCGCGACCTGCGGTCGATTCGCGATGCCAAGATCACCGCGCTGGAACCGCCCCCGGTCGATGATCTCGGCAATTCCTCGGGCTTCAGCTTCCGCCTGCAGGACCGCGGGCAGAGGGGTTACGCGGCGCTGAGCAAGGCCGCCAAGGAGCTTGTTGCCGAAGCCAATGCCGGTCCCATTCTGCAGAAGGTCTATATCGAGGGGCTGCCGGCTGCACCGCAGCTCGATCTCGTGATCGACCGTGAAAAGGCCGGGGCGTTCGGTGTCAGTTTCGAGGACATCAACAACACGATCTCAACCAATCTCGGCTCGAACTACATCAACGATTTCCCCAACCAGGGCCGCATGCAGCGTGTGGTCGTCCAGGCGGATGGCACCGACCGGATGCGGGCCGAGGACATCCTCAACTACAACGTCAGGAACAGCCGCGGCGAACTCGTGCCGATCTCCTCCTTTGCCTCGATCGAGTGGTCACGCGGCCCGGCTCAGATCGCCGGGTTCAATTACTATCCCGCCGTACGCATCACCGGGGAAGCGCGGCCGGGCCACACTTCGGGTGATGCGATCGCGGAAATGGAGCGGCTGGCGAACAAGCTGCCTCGCGGTTTCGGCTACGAATGGACGGGCCAGTCGCTGCAGGAGAAGCTGTCGGGTTCGCAGGCGCCCTTCCTGCTCGGCTTGTCGGTGCTCGTGGTCTTTCTCTGCCTCGCCGCCTTGTATGAAAGCTGGACGATTCCTCTTGCGGTGCTGTTGACCGTGCCGCTCGGCGTTGCCGGTGCCGTCGTGGCGGCAATGCTGCGGGATCTGCCGAACGGGGTCTATTTCACCGTCGGCCTGATCACGATCATTGGCCTCGCCGCCAAAGACGCTATCCTGATCATCGAGTTTGCGAAGGATATGCGCGCGCAAGGCAAGCCGCTGGTGGAAGCAACGATCGAAGCCTGTCGCCTGCGCTTCCGGCCGATCCTGATGACCGGCTTTGCCTTCGTCTTCGGTGTGCTGCCGATGGTGATTGCGAAGGGCGCCGGCGCCGCCAGCCAGCAGGCGCTCGGCACCACGGTGATGGGCGGCATGATTGCAGTCGTCGTGCTGGCACTTCTGATGGTGCCGGTGTTCTTCGTCTCGGTGCAGCGCGTGCTGGCGCGCGATCGCGAAGACGCAGGCGAGGTTGCGGCGGAGCAGGAGGGCTGCGGCCTCGGAGAGCCGCAAAACCCGTGAGCAGGACACGGCCAGACCTCACCGGCGCGGGCTAAACCCCGCCGCCGTCTGCCAAGGAGGAAAAGAGCTCGATGAAAGGGCCGATCGACAGCGGCCTGCATCCTTGACGGCGCAAAGCCCTTACTTCGCTGCTGCTCTCAGGATCTTCAACAACTCGCCGTGGATATATTCGTTGCCGCAGACGACGTTTCCGGTCGTGACCGCATCATCACGCCCCTCGATTCCTGACACCGTGCCGCCGGCCTCGCGCACCAGGATTTGTCCGGCGGCGATGTCCCAAGGGGACAGGTCCCGCTCCCAGAAACCGTCGAGGCGGCCTGCAGCGACGAAAGCGAGATCGAGCGCGGCGGCGCCGAACCGGCGCAGCCCCGCCACCTTGTTCTGGATCGCCGTCATCTCGGCACGGAACAGCTCGTGGTCGCCGCGTCCGATATGCGGCAGTCCGCACCCGATCACGCAGTCGTTCAGCTTGCGCCGGCCGGCGACACGTAGCCGCTGGTCGTTCAGGAAGGCGCCCTTGCCGCGTTCGGCGATATAGAGCTCATCATTGGCGGGGTTGTAGATCACGCCCGCAATGATCGTATCCTCGCGCTTCAAGCCGATCGAAATCGCGAATTGCGGAATGCCGTGCAGGAAGTTGGTGGTTCCGTCGAGCGGGTCGACGATCCAGGTATGGCTCTTGTCGGTGCCCTCGCGCGCGCCGCCTTCCTCGCCGAGGAAGCCGTAGCCCGGGCGCGCCTTGGAGAGGTCGGTGTAGAGCATCTCCTCGGCGCGCTTGTCGGCAAGCGAGACGAAATTCGCAGGCCCCTTCAGCGACACCTGCAGATGTTCGATCTCGCCGAGATCGCGCTTCAAGCTGCGGCCGGCGCGGAGCGCGGCTTTGACCATGACGTTGATGAGAGCTGAATGCTGCATGAACTCGGGCTTGCGAGGGGTTTGAAAGGAACTGACGGACCGAAGCAGAAGTGCGTGCCCTGCTCAAGGCAGAACGTCAAGGTCGGTTATTTGGCCGTGCCGAGCCAGTGTTTTGCTTCTTCCTCGACCTTGGCCCGATCCTCGGGGCTCAGTTGGGCGAATGCTTCGTCGAGAAACAGGTCGCCCTTGCCGGCGGTTTTCGCCACCAGGTGCCATTTCAGCCCTTCGATCCTGTCAACGGGCGCGCCCCCCATACCTGTGACGAGCACGTGCGCCAGGCGATTCTGGGCGATCGGGCTGCCCTGCTTCGATGCCTTGCGCAGCAGCGCTATCGCCGCCGGCTGGTTCTTCGGCGTACCGGTGCCGTTGAACAGCGCGATGGCGTATTCCACCTCGGCGTCGACATTGTCGGCGAGCGAGGCCGCCTGCAGCAGGCGCACCGCCTTCTCCATGTTCTTCTCGACGCCGGTGCCCTCCTTGTAGAAGGTCGCCAGCGCATATTGCGCTTCGGGGTTGCCGGCATCGGCCGCCATCCGCAACAGCTCCGCGGCGCGATTGACGTCCTGCGGCAGCGTCTGCCCGTCCAGATAAAGCAGCGCCAGATTATACGCTGCCTTGGGCTCGCCGAGCTTGGCGGAGGAGGCGAGCAGCTTCACGGCCCCCTCCTTGTCGACCGGCCCGCCGCGTCCCACAAGCCGCATCATCGCCAGCGCAAACATCGCCTCGCGATCGCCCAGATCGCTGGCGCGCTTGTACCAATCGATAGCCTTGGCGTCGTCGTGCTTGATGCCCAATCCGTTGGAGTAGAGTTCGCCCAGCATTGTCATGGCTTTGGCATCGCCGGCCTGGGCGCGGGGAGTCGCGAGGTCGAACGAGGTCTTGTACTGGCCGCGCTGGTAGGCGCCATAGACCACGTCGACATTCGGGTCCTCCGGCGCTGGAACGGGAGGCACGGCCGCCGCGGGCAGAGTGGGGACAGCCGGCTTGGCCTGCGCGGCGGGCTCGGGCGGCTTTTTGACCGTATGCGGTTTGGTTTTCGGTTCCGCCGCGGGCTTGAAGGCGGGCGGCTGGACAGCAGGCGGGGACAGCGAGGTCTGCGCCGCAGCGTTCGTCGCCAGCAGCAGCGAGGCGGCCAGGATCGATATCGAATGCGGTGTCTTCATTGGCGCGAAAGTTACCCCTGCACCGCTTTGGGGCTTTTCGAAGGGGCGGCATAGGCCTCCTTCATGGTTTGCTCCAGATCGGCAAGCGCCGCCGCCGGGCCGCGCGGGTCGGCCCAGACGAGATCGTCGACCAGCACGAAATCCGCGCCCGCCATGACGAACTCGGAAACCTCCTCGCGCGAGGCTGCATAGCCGACGCAGGGCGGCTCGAACAACTCGGTCCACCATTCGAGGCGCTCAGTGATCGCCAGCGACGACGGCCGCCGTCCCTTCACATCCATCTCGCCGAACAGCACGTAGTCGGCGCCGAGTTCTCCGGCGATCATGGAATCGTGCCGGGTTGCCAGTCCCCCGACGCCGGCGATCCGGTCGGGCTTGAGGCTTGGCATTGCGTCTTCCAGCGCGGCGATACCGGTCAGGTGGGCGCCGTCGGCGCCTCCTCGTGCGACCAGCTCGACCATGCCGTCGAGCAGGAGCGCCGCCCCGGCCTGCTGAACCACGGGCGCGATCGCCTTGATCTTCGAGATCATGCCGCGCTGGTCGGCGGGTTTCAGCCGCAGCAGCACCGCCGCAATGTCGGAAGCGGCGAGCAGCCCCGGCAGGTTAGCGACGAGGCCCGCGGGATCGTCCACGACCGGCGTCGCGAGATAGAGCCGCGGCGCCGGACGTGGTGGTACTGGTTTGGTGGCCAAGTCTACGCCGCCTTCTTTTCCAGCTCGGCTGCCCAACCGCCCTTGCTTGCGAGCCCGTTCATCTGCGCCCGATGAGTGAACGCCCGCTGGCCGGCCGCGACGTTCTCGGCCTTGCCCGCCCAGGCCTTTTGCGGCGCTGCCTGCAGCGCCCGGCCGTAGGAGAAGGTCAGCCGCCAGGGCAGGTTGCCGATCCTGTTCATGGCATTGAGGTGCGCGGTTGCGTCTTCATCCGACTGCCCGCCGGACAGGAACGCGATGCCCGGCACCGCCGCCGGCACGCAAGCCTTGAGCAGGCGGATGGTCTTTTCCGCGACCTCCTCGACGGACGCCTGCTTCGCGCATTTCTTGCCCGATACGGCCATGTTGGGCTTGAGCACCATGCCTTCCAGTGCCACGCGCTGGGTGCGCAATTGCTGGAAGGTTTCGTTGAGCACGCGC
>CAYVVB010000163.1:0-19659 GCA_964454955.1 uncultured Bradyrhizobium sp.
CGTGCCGCTGACATCCAACCCGGCGATATCACCCTGGATACCGAGAACGGCCCAGCCGGTTTGATAGTCATAGCCGACCTGTCCGCCGCCGAGAAACCCGCTTCTGCTGACCTGGGAAATCGCAAGCCCAACGGGCACTCCAATGCCGCCGCCGCTGATTGAAGTCAGGGACGTCTCGCTGGTGCCCCAGCCGGCGCCGGCGTGGGCGCCGATGTAGAAGCCGGTCCAGCTCCAAACCGGGGCCGGGGCGGCATATGGCGCCTTGACGGCAAGATCAGCGGCTGAACCGATGGACGTGGAAGCCAGAAGAATGGCAGCGGCAGCAAGCTTAATTTTCATTTAATCAGCCCCAAAAAGGTTATGAAACTAAAAAAGAGGCCGCGTTATTCCCTGAAAATCCTGCGGCCACTAGTGCAGCCAAGACACACTCGCCAAGGATGCTGCAGGCCGGTCCCGGCAATTCTAAGCAATTCTAAGGAATCAGCAGGTCTCCGTCACGATTGCTCCCGCTCCGACGCCTGCGCTGTTTCACGAGCCGTCGAGTTGACCTGCCGGGAGGCCGGCTTGATCCGCCGAATCCCCCGCCGAACGAGGTCCAGCAGCCCGCGCCGGCTGAAGTCGATGACCACCTCGTGGTGCTTCATGCCCTTGCCGCCCTTCACCAGGCCAAGGTTTCTCACAAGGCAGTAGTGGCCATCACTCATCCGAGCCAATCGGCAGCCCCTGAACATGCCTGAAGGATGCATTGATTCGGTTCGATCGAAAATCAGCGCTCACCTTCTTGTGGCGCTCGGATGTGTCTGTACAGAACCGGTTGCTTGTCCGCGCCGCGGCGGGACAACCGGGTTGGTCTGCGCCGCAGCGCCGCCAACATAGTTCTTCTGTTTGCTCGGACCTCCGACCGCGGCTTGCGCGAATGCAGGCGAGGCCCAAAGAAAGCTCAAAGCCAGTATCCAGCAAACGTCCCTCATGGCTCAACTCCTTCATTCCCCGATCATGTGATTTTAACGACAACAGAAAGAGCTGCCGATCCATCGAATGACCGGAGCCTTATAATAAGATTTATAATGCGGCTCGCGCTTGAGTTGTTTGCGAATCCAACGCACTCCACCAACGGATGGCTCGATTGCGAACAATCATCTGCCAACGGGGTTCGCGGTGTGCTTTCGTGGTTTCGAGCGGTCCGCTCATTTCAACTTTCCAAATCCAAAACGGAGATACTAATGCGACGATGGATAATCTGCGCCGCGGCAGCTTCGCTTGCAGCGGTCTGGGCCGGCAAGCAGGCGGACGCGATGCCTATCGACCGCTTGGCCCACACGGCCGTCCCGACAGGCGTAGAACAGGTGCAGTTCATCTTTGGCGGACGAAATTACTGCTGGTACGACGATGGTTGGCGAGGTCCCGGCTTTTATTGGTGCGGCTATGCCTGGCGGCGCGGGCTCGGCTGGGGCGGTGGCATGGGATGGCACGGCTGGGGCGGCCCGGGTCGCATGCATGGAATCCCGGGGCATGGGCACATCGGAAGGCCGGGAGGCGGTCATCCGGGCGGCGGTCATCCGGGACACCCGGGCGGCGGAGGTCCGGGCCACGGCGGTCACCATCGCTGAAGCCGAAGTGACGTCACGAGGGTGATCCGTCCACCTAAGCGCGATCGGACCGGGTGAAAGGCCATCGCGCTTCAGGCCTTGATCGAGCATGTACGCGGTTTTCCGGGCGCGATCCCAATCCGCTCGGAAGCCTCGCGCGATCGGGTATAATGGAAATTGATTCGGACGGCTGGCGGGCACGAAATCTCTCCTGGTATGGAGACATGAAGCATGCCTGACGCTATGACGCCCGCAATTCCAAAGGAACTTCGCGAGGCATTCTGGGGTGCGATCGGCGCCTATAGTCATTGGCAGCACAGCCAGCCCGAGCCCAAAGTCAGCCTGCGCCAGCAGCCAACCCCAATCAGTTCGATTTGCGACTCGGTGAGCAAGTTCGACGGCCCGATGCCCGGCAGTCTTTGGCTCCATCTTCAGACGGTGATCCGCGGCGCCGAACAACTCCCGGACGATCGATCATACAGGAGCGGCGCACGATTTCTTGGGCGCCTGATCAAGGTGCGCAAAGAGCTGTTCGATCGGCTCAACCGGGTGCAGTAATCAGCGATGTGCATGAATTGACAGGAGTTGCCCTCCCCGTCAGCGAGCGGCATCGCTTGTCTCCGGCGCGGCGCGGGCGCCCGGAATGATCTTCTTCATCCACAGATTCAGCGCCGGCACCCAAATCCTTTCCAGAAAAATGAACGGAACGCTCAGGAGCGCTGCGCATGCGACGGTGAGCATCAGCGTCAAGGCGATCGTCCATGGCCATTTCATATCGACGTTCACCCGCATGAAGGCGGCACTCGAAATGGATAAGATCACCAGCGTATGCACGAGGTAGAGCGGAAACGAGGATTGCCCGAGCAAAGAGCCGGCCCGTCCCGAAAGCCTGCGCGCGATCGTCTGGTTGCCGGTCAGCGCAAGCATGCACAGGAAGGAAGCGACGACATCGGTCGGCCAGAAATCGTTCGAAAGAAGAATGACGGAAAGCGCGAGCAACACGGCAGTTGCCCTGTTCGAGATTTCAAGCTTCACGCCGATGGCCACCGATATGTAGGCGAGCCCGGATCCGAGCAGGAACGCCACGAACGCGTACTCCCGCCATAGCGCCAGAACCGCTATCAACACGACATGCAGCGCTATCATCGCGCAATGCTTGACGGCTCCGAACACGACCAGCCCGGCCACGCCAAAGACCAGCATGCTTCCGTAGAATTCGTAGACCATCGTCCATAGGTTCGTGTTGTAATAGGCGTTCTCGCCGAGCAGGAACACGGCGAGGCACTGTTGCGCCGCCGATGAAATCGAAGGCCCGGCAAAATCCGTCGGAAATCCGGCGTTTCCGAATGATTGAAGCCACGTTGACCCGGTGATCTGTCCGGCTTCCTTGTAGTGCCCCGGATCGAACGTCAAAATCGTCGCGCCCAGGAAGATCGTGATCGAGGCCGGGATTATCAATCTCGGAAGCCGCTTGATGACAGAACGCAGCAGCGCCGCAGGCTCCGGACGCCGGAAGAAGCCCTGAGTCAGGACAAAGCCGGACAGGATGAAAAAGAAGCAGACAGCTCCGCTGCCGTTCACGAGGCTGAACAACGGAGTAAACCTCAGCCCGCCTTTCGTGATTGGCGCCAGCTTGGCCGCAGGAAGAAAGGCCAGACAGAAGTGGTGAAACACCACCATGATCGAGGCGATGCCGCGACCAGCCTCCAGGTGCACCAGCTTGCCGGCCGCCTTTTCGACAGCCGCACCATCGTCGTTGACGTTCGCTGGACTAACCATGCAGGCAGGATCGTCGCAACCGTTGACGGCGATTTTGCGTAAGGCGATGGACTCGCGCTTCCCGCCGGAAATTCGCGCGGCGCTGGTCAGCGCAGCGTTGGCAGAGAAATGGCGAGAGCGTTCTGCCTCAATCGGGTTCGGCGAGCCGGAATTCGCGTTGCATGCCTTCGAGGACGATCTCGAGTGCCTTGCTGGCACTGTCCCTGTCGGCGCGGCCGAACCGAACTCCCTTGACTTCCCAATTCACATCGCGAGGCGACGCCGGCACTTTCCGTCGAATGACGACGCCCACGAAACCTTCACAACCTTGGCCCGACTTTGTGACCACTTCGCCGATCGCCGCCTCGAGGTCCGAGAGCGAAATCGGCTGACGTTTGTCCTTGAATGACAAGGCTTCCGATATGAAGGACATGTTGCCTGCCTCCAAACCAAGTCTGAGTTCCGCCTGTAAGCGTTGGCGCAATGCTCGTCAGTAAAGGTTGATAAAAAGGCCCCAATTTTGGCCGAACGTAGCACATCCGCCACACGACTTCGGCGGTGCAAAACCGTTCCCTCCCCTCAACGTGCGTGTCTGGGTGAGGTTCCGCGCGCGCTGCCTTCCGCCGCTTGGGGAAATCGCCGCTTAGGTCAGTGCGCCTGCTTTTTCCGACTCGACAAGTTGGTGTCCGCTCTCAGCGGCTGGAAAACTCAGGTTGGGTGCGGGCATGCAGTTCAGCCGCGTCGTCAATTCCGTCCAGGACATGCAGATATGGAACGCAAACAGCGACGGCTTTTCGTTCGTGATCAGCTATGAGAGCCGCAACGGTCCCGGCCTTCACGGATACCCGGGCTTCGTTGCGTCATGGCGTCCGATCCATCCAAACCGGTGCGCCATCAAGGTCGGCGGCTCGCCGTTTGCGACGCTCGCCGAGGCCGAGGAGGCCTGCAAGGTCATGCTGGGACACCTGATAACGACGGGGACTTAGCCTGCCGCAGCGAGTCCCTTCGCGCAGGCGGTTGATTGGCATCGGGAAGAAACAGCCGATGATCAGCCGCCATGCTGAAGCAGGAACCGATCCACCGACTTGGCCAGCCGGGCCGCCAATTGCGTGACTACCGGCGAAGCCGGCTGCTCCTCGGGCGCCAGCAGGCCCATTCGCACGGCCTCCGGCTTCGAAACGGCATGCCCCATGGCGGTATCAAATGTCTGGCATGGCGCAAACAGCGCGGTAACCGAAGTGGCCGATGGCTGCGGGCAATAGTCTGACTGGCTGCTCACGGAATAAACCGCCAGCCCGCCTGCAACTGTGCTGGCCACTGCCGCTACCGCAACGAGGTATTCTGTCCTCATGGCGGAAGCCCTCCATCGCCCCGCAAGACAATCGTGCTCGCTGGCACTTGGTTCCGTGGCGGATGCCATGATGATCCAGCAGCCGGTGAACCGGCGGCCCCGTTAGCCGAGGCGGAAAGTTCCCTGGCTGTTGCAGAAGCCGTTCGCCGGCGCTAACCCTAACTCACGGGGCCGTCTCGGGCTGGGCCGCTTGTCTTGAGTGAACGGGGGCGAGCATTGCGTAGCGGATTTTGGACCACCCATCGAATACTGAAACTGAATCCTTGGTCGGTTTCGGCATTCCTGATCGCGCTATCGGTTCTCGGGGCCGCGATCGGGCTGCGCATGCTGTTCGGCCTCATCGGGGCGACCGTCTATTTCGCGCCCTTTTTTCCGGCGGTGCTGCTGGCGAGCCTGCTCGCGGGCGTTCCGGCCGGCGCCTGCGCTGCAATTCTTGCTGTTCCCATCATCTGGTGGGCGTTCCTGCCGCCAACCTTCGAGTTCGCTCCACTGACGTTGGGCGATTACAGCGATTTCACGCTGTTCCTGCTGTGCAGTACGCTATTGATCTGGTTTGCGCAGCTCTGTCGCGAGGCGCTGGTCGCCATGAAGCGGATGGAGTCATCGGAAGAATTTTGACCGCACGCCGGCAATCAGGATTGCTCGCGTCCGGATTGGCCCCTGCAATGAACCGGATCCTGCACCGCCTGATCATGATCGTGCTCCTGGTCGCCACTCTCGTGATCATCTGGAACGTTCTGGGCGCGCGCTGAGGCCTCAATGGCTTGCTGCGGCGCAATTTAGCGCTCGTCACTCGGATCGTTATGGCTTAAACCAAGCGCTGTCCCCGACGGCAGCGCAACCAGGCGAGGCTCTACGGGAGGCGTGGCAAATAGCCGAGCGCACGTGCCGGGGTAGGTTTTGTGACGGGCCGGGCACCCGGCTATTCGGCCGCGCGGCGGTGCGGCCTTTCGATATAAGCATCAAAGGCTTAAGGAACCGTCTTCGTGTCTGGTTTGAAAACGACGCAGGCGGCTCGCTGCCGCTTGTGCATGTGCAGATGGGAAGGCAAGGCTGAACTTTTTCCCTTGCCGCTTCTGTTGATAACCCGCACCCGGCCTTCCGGCCGGGGTGACAGCTTGCCGGGGCATGTTATCGACGGGGCGGAAATGCCGCTCACGAAAGGAAGACCATGCGGATCACGCTCGTTGGCTCCCGCCATTTCGGCGTGACCACATTCAACATGCTCAAGGAGCATGGGGTCGAGATCGCAAGGGTCGTGGTGCACGATGGCGAAGATCGCCTGGCCGCGGCAGCGCGTGCCGCCGGCGTCGAGGTGGTGGTGCAGGCCGATCCGAAGCGGGTGGCGGCGTCCGAGATCGCGCCCAATACCGACCTCATCGTCACGGCGCACAGCCACGCGCGGGTCAGCAAGGAGGCTGTCGCCGCGGCAAAGCTCGGCGGCATCGGCTATCATCCCTCGCTGCTGCCCCGCCATCGCGGCATCGCCGCAGTGGAATGGACGATCAAGGAGGGCGACCCAATCGCCGGCGGCACTGTCTATCATCTCGCCGAGCACATGGATGCCGGCGCCATCGCAGCGCAGGAATGGTGCTTCGTGAAGAAGGGCGAAACCGCGCGCGAATTGTGGGAGCGCGCGCTCGCGCCGCTCGGCCTCAAACTGCTCGCGCAGGTCATCGATTACGCCAAGACCTATAACGAGCTGCCGGCCAAGCCGCAGGACGAGCAGTTCGCAACCAAAGCGCCGGACCTCTCTCCGCACTGAGCGGCCGCAAGCGGTTGCGCCCTTAAGAGAACAGGCCAGGATTGACCGCCACTCGCGGACATGGTTCCGCGCCATGTCATTGAAACCATTCAGTTAACCATGAAATGTGGCACTGCGGCAAATTTTCGTCACATTTGACCCGAATATGCCGCTGCATCAGCCCACATTGAGGATTTCGATTCATGCGTTTCAACCGCATTGGTTTGTTTTTGTGTGCTTCTCTCCTCGCGAGTGGCGCGGCGGCCTCGGCATATGCGCAGTCACCGTATGACGGGCTGTGGCATGTCACGATCGTGACCAAGACCGGGAGTTGCGAGCCCACCGCAAGCTCGACGCTCACGATCACCGACGGTAAGATTTCGGCCGCCGGCGCGGACATCACGGGCAGCATTGGACATGAAGGCCTTGTTCGCGTCTCAATCAACGGCGCATATGCGAACGGACAACTCAATGGCAATGCCGGATCGGGGAAGTGGAATGGCGCTTCAGCGGGCATACCGTGCAGCGGCCGATGGGAAGCATCGCGGCAATAAGATCTGCGCGACCGACAACATCAGGATCAAAAATCGGCGGCGGCTCATGGCAGCCGCCGTTTTCTTTTTCTTTGGAGCTTGCCTGCCCGGCGGTGCCGTTCACGCCCAGTCGGGGCCGTTCGCGGGAATGGCCGGGCGATGGGCCGGCGGCGGCACCGTGACGCTCGATGACGGCTCGTCGGAGCGCATCCGCTGCCGCGCGACCTATGCGGTCGGAGGGCCGCAGATGAACCTCTCGCTCACCTGCGCCAGCGACTCCTACAAGTTCGATCTCGCAGGCCGCGTGGTCGCGGAGGCGGGCGGCGCGATCGCGGGGACGTGGAGCGAGAGCAGCCGCAATGTCAGCGGCAACCTGCAAGGCCGCGGCGGCAACGGCAATTTCCATGTGATCGCCAGCGGCCCAGGCTTCAACGCCAGCATCTCGCTTGCCACCCGCGGCAATCGGCAATCCATCACGATGAGGGCTGACAGCTCATTCCGCGGCGCCTCGATCGCGCTGTCGCGCTAAGCATTTTTCCGGACCCGAAGGGACTCCTGCGCGTTCGCGACCTGCGTAACATGCCGGGCAGCGAATCCCCTCCTTATCGTCGCCGGTCCGGTCCGCCGGCGCCGCCCGGCTTATTCCGGGTTGCAAATGCCCGCCGGTTCGCGGATATCGGCCTGCCCTCCCATTCCTCAGGCTTCCGCAACAAGACATGTCCAGAACAGCTTCCAAACCGATGGCCGCGCTGTGGATGACGGGCTGGCTCTCGCTGATGCTGGTGATGGCGATCGCAGGCCGCGAGGCCATGCGCGAGATGAACGTGTTCGCAGTGATGGAGGTGCGTTCCCTCCTCGGCTTCCTGCTGCTGTCCCCGATGATCTATCGAGGCGGCGGCTTTTCGCTCTTGAGGACATCGCGGCTGCCCCAGCACATCGCGCGCAACCTCACTCACTACGGGGCGCAGCTCGGCTGGTTCTTCGCCTTGACCCTGATCCCGATCGGACAGGTGCTGGCGATCGAGTTCACCATGCCGGTCTGGACCGCGATCCTGGCTGCGAGCCTGCTCGGCGAACGCATGACGGCGTGGAAGATCGCGGCAATCGTGCTCGGCATCGTCGGCGTCGTCATCATCGTGCGCCCCGCCACCGGCGAGATCAATCCGGGGCAATTGATCGCGCTCGGCGCGGCCGTTGGCTTCGGCATCTCGATGGCGCTGATCAAATCGCTGGCCCGAACCGAGAGCGCGCTGACGGTCATCTTCTGGATGCTGGTGATCCAGTCGGCGGCCGGACTATTGCCGGCGCTCTACTTCTGGAGCTGGCCGTCGGCGTATGTGTGGGGCTGGGTGGTGGTGATCGGCGTTTGCGGCACCTTCTCGCACTACTGCCTCGCCAACGCGATGCGCTATGCGGACGCAACCGTTGTCGTGCCGATGGATTTCCTGCGGGTTCCGCTGACGGCAACTGCCGGCTGGCTGGTCTATTCGGAGCGGCTCGACATCTTCACCGGTCTTGGTGCGGCGCTCATTCTCGCCGGCAATCTGCTGAACCTGAAAGCGTCCGAACAGGCTTCCGCCCCTTACGCCAAACTCGGCCAATCACCCGACCAGCCGATAGGCTCTGTCATGCCGGGGCACGCAAAGCGTGAACTATAGTGCGCAATTGCGCACCTCAGAATCTCGAGCAGTTCGAGCTGACGCGCCGCCCCGAATGACCGGGCGAACTACTTTCCCGCCGCCTTGCGCAGAGCCTCGTTGATCCGGTCCTGCCAGCCGGGTCCACCCTCCCGGAAAAATTCCAGCACGTCCTGGTCGATCCGCAACGTGACCTGCTCCTTCACGCCGGGAGCGACATTTTTCTTCGGCAGCGGCTGCGCAACCTTTGCCGTGATCTTCTTGAAGGCAGCTTCGGCCTCGGTCCGCGCGTCGGCCAGTGTCCTCGGCCTTCTCGGTTGATCGGCCATGGTCAGATTCCTTCAAACAGCGCCGTCGACAGATAGCGCTCCGCAAAAGACGGCACCACGGCCAGAATGGTCTTGCCGGCGTTCTCGGGCCGCTGGCCGATCTTAAGCGCCGCCGCGATCGCGGCACCGGAGGAGATGCCGCCCGGAATGCCTTCGTGGCGCGCCAGTGCGCGCGAGGTTTCGATCGCAGTTCCACTGTTGACCGTGACGATCTCGTCGATCACGGAGCGGTCGAGAATGTCGGGAACGAAGCCCGCCCCGATACCCTGGATCTTGTGCGGTGAATGCTGCCCGCCCGACAGCACCGGGCTCTCTTCTGGTTCCACCGCGACCACGCGCAGCGAAGGCTTTCGCGGTTTCAGCACCTGGCCGACGCCGGTGATGGTGCCGCCGGTGCCGACGCCTGCGACGAAGATGTCGATCTCGCCACCGGTGTCGTTCCATATCTCTTCCGCCGTGGTGCGGCGGTGAATTTCCGGAGTGGCAAGGTTCTTGAACTGCTGCGGCATCACCGAATTGGGCGTGGTCCGCACCAATTCCTCCGCCGTCGCAATCGCGCCTTTCATGCCTTGCGCCGCCGGCGTCAGAACGAGCTCGGCGCCCAGGAAGGCCAGCATCTTGCGCCGCTCGATCGACATCGATTCCGGCATGACCAGCTTGAGCCGATAACCGCGGGACGCCGCGACGAAGGCAAGGGCGATCCCGGTGTTGCCCGAGGTGGGCTCGATCAGCACCGTGTCCGCATTGATCTTCCCGGCCTTCTCCATCGCGATGACCATCGCCGCGCCGATGCGGTCCTTCACGCTCGCTGCCGGATTGAAGTATTCGAGCTTGGCGAGAATGGTAGCCTTCGCGCCATGCTGCTGCGGCAATTTGCGCAGGCGCACAATCGGCGTGTCGCCGATCGCATCGACGATGCTGTCGAACACCCGGCCGCGGCCGGGACGGTGCTGTGCACCCGTGGCTGATGGTGCGTTCATTGCAAACTCCTGATGGCGGTTGAAGCGTTCGACGCCGGCGGACGGTGGCGGTGCATGACGGCGTGATGACAGAGCTGGTGAACTATGCCGCAAATCAAAGCGCGCTGCACTGCAAAACTTTTCGCGAGATTAAATCTACAGAACCTACGCATTTGTGTTGCTAGATCATCAAAAAAATTGGTGTATAAGTTCATTCAAGGCTTTGGTTTGAATGCAGGGATCAACGATGCCGGGTCTTGCTGAAATCCTGTCGCCCGCCGTGCCTCACCCCGATCCGCGTGGGAGTGATTTGCCGACCTGCCCCGTTTGTGCGGACTCCATGGTGGCTGCCGAAGCATCCGCCTATTTGTCGGACAATCTGATCAGCTATCTGTGGACCTGCGACACGTGCGGTTACGGCTTCGTCACCAAACACGCAGCCAAGCGGATGATCTGCAACTAGGCGTTCGGCGCCGATGGTGCCTCATCCATAATCTCTGAAGCAGTCCACCGCGATCCTTCCCCTGATGTTCTGCATCAGGCGATAGCGGTCGCCGATCGATCTCGTGCGCAAGCCCGCGCGAACGAGATCACCAAGGCCGGACACAACGCTTCGAACGCCTTTCGACCAAAAGAGGACCCGCCATTCGCGACGGGTCAGAGGTCAGGGAGGAACATCGTTCCAAGTAGACCCCGATTCGCGGCAATGTTGTGTGCTTCAATTCACATACACAGGAGAAAATGTTTCGAGCTCTCTCGTGATCTCGCTGCACCAAATCCCGCCTCCGCGACCTGCGGCGTTGTGCTGAAAGAAGTGATCGAGCGATCGCACTCGCTTGATCGAAGTCAATGAAAACTGCGCACTCGAAACTCATTCTCGGTTCGCTCGGGAATGCTCATTCTCGATTTACCGGGAGTGCTCGTTCTCGATCCACTCGGGAATGGGGGATTCAATGCGAAAATTCTTGTCTGCAGCCGCTGTCGTCGTGCTGGCCTCATCACCAGCCTTCGCAGATGACGACTTGATGAAAGCCGCCAAGCAGCTCTTCAAACCGATTCCGTCGGTGATGCCGGCGGTCAAGGAGAACGCCGTCACGCACGAAAAGATCGAACTCGGCAAGATGCTTTTCTTCGATCCCCGGCTGTCGGCCAGCGAGATCATCAGCTGCAACACCTGCCACAACCTTGGCACCGGCGGCGTCGATGCCGGTCCGACCTCCGTCGGTCACGGCTGGCAAAAGGGGCCGCGCCGGGCGCCGACCGTCTACAACGCGGTGTTCAATGTGGCGCAGTTCTGGGACGGACGGGCGGCAGACCTCAAGGCACAGGCGAAGGGGCCTGTGCAGGCGAGCGTCGAAATGAACGCGACACCGGACCATGTGATCAAGACGCTGAACTCCATGGACGACTATGTCATCATGTTCAAGAAGGCGTTCCCCAACGAGGCCTCGCCGGTCAACTTCGATAATTTCGCCAAGGCGATCGAAGCGTTTGAAGCGACTTTGATCACGCCGGCCGCGCCCTTCGATCAGTACCTCGAGGGCGATGCCAACGCCCTCAATGAGCAACAGAAGGCCGGCCTGAAGCTGTTCATGGATAAAGGCTGCTCGTCCTGTCACAACGGAATCAACATCGGCGGACAGGACTATTTCCCGTTCGGCGTCGTCGAGAAGCCGGGCGCAGGGGTGTTGCCGGCCGCCGACAAGGGCCGCTTTGCGGTCACCAAGACGGCGAGCGACGAATATGTCTTCCGTGCTGCGCCTTTGCGCAATGTCGCCTTGCGGGCCCCCTACTTCCATTCCGGCCAGGTCTGGAGCCTCAAACAAGCGGTCGGCGTGATGGGCGAAGTTCAGCTCGGCGCGAAGCTCACCGGCAAGGAGGAAGATGACATTGTGGCGTTCCTGGATTCGCTGACCGGGCAACTGCCAAGGATCGACTATCCGCTACTGCCAACGCGCACCGAGACGACCCCACTGCCGTCCCTAAGCAAATAGGGTCGCGACAACGGACCGAAAGTCTCCACAGGGCCCATCGCCCTGTGGAGCAGGCTGACGCCGGAGGTCGCGACGCGCGTCAACCAGGCATTAACCACATCGGACCTACTCTCTGCCCCGGCGGCATTCGGGGGCACCTGTGCTGGCCTATGGCCAGCTCTCAGCAGGGGCATGAGTATGGCCTACGACCCGGAAGAAGTCGTCACGCTGACCAATCATGGCACGATGAAGCTACGCTCTGCAGTCACGAGAGCGATGCTGTTGCTGCCCGAGGAGCGCGATCTCGCAACCATCGTTCGCGAGGGCGAGCCACCGGTCCTCGACTTCGCTCTCATCAAGGACATCGCGACGAGCTGGGACGGCGAAGCCCCGGCAGCCGCACCCGAATAACCAGCCGCCGAGCGTAGCCCGGACGAGCGCAGCGATATCCGGGGACTGCGTCGCCCCCCACGCTACTGCTCCCATCGCCCTTCAGGCCTGGAGCGGGGCGATATCGCCTCGCGCCCATTGGGCCTGGGTGCGTTCGTAGAATTCCGCGAAGTTGCCGTGCGCGATCGCGTCCCTGATGTCCTGCATCAGGCGCTGGTAGTAGGCGATGTTGATCTCCGACAGGAGCATCGCGCCCAGCGTCTCGCCGGAGCGGACGAGATGATGCAGGTAGGCGCGCGAGATCTCGCGCGTCGAGGGCCACGCACTCTCCTCGTCGAGCGGCCGCGGATCGTCGGCATGGCGGGCATTGCGCAGGTTGATGGCGCCGAACCTCGTGAAGGCAACGCCATGGCGTCCGTTACGCGTCGGCAGCACGCAATCGAACATGTCGATGCCCCGCCCGACCGCTTCCAGAATGTCTTGCGGCGTGCCCACGCCCATCAGATAGCGCGGCCGGTCAAGAGGCAGCAGCGGCACGGATTCCTCGATCATAGCAAGCATGACGGCCTGCGGCTCACCGACCGCGAGTCCGCCCACGGCATAACCATGAAAGCCGATAGCGGCGAGCTCGCGCGCGCTGGTGTGGCGCAGTTCGCCGATATCGCCACCCTGCACGATGCCGAACAGCATGTAGCCCGGCGGCGCGGTCTCGAAGGCGCGCTTCGAGCGCTCCGCCCAGCGCAGCGACAGTTGCATCGCCCGCTCGATGTCGGCGCGCTCGGCCGGCAGCCGCACGCATTCGTCGAGCTGCATGGCAATGTCGGAGCCGAGCAGGCGCTGCACCTCAATAGATCGCTCCGGCGACAGCTCGACCTTCAATCCGTCGATATGCGAGCGGAACGTAACCGCGTGCTCGCTCAGCTTGCGGAGCTCGGAGAGCGACATCACCTGG
This sequence comes from uncultured Bradyrhizobium sp., assembly GCA_964454955.1. GTDB lineage: Bacteria > Pseudomonadota > Alphaproteobacteria > Rhizobiales > Xanthobacteraceae > Bradyrhizobium. The sequence continues at coordinate 13,216 of CAYVVB010000163.1, forward strand.
AAGCCGCCGGAGTCGGTCAGCATCGGCCCTCCCCAGCCGGTGAAGCGCTGCAGGCCGCCGAGCGCGGCGATGCGCTCCGCGCCCGGCCGCAGCATCAGGTGATAGGTGTTGCCGAGCACGATGTCGGAGCCCGCCTCGCGCACCTCGCGCCAGTACAGGCCCTTCATCGCGCCGGCCGTGCCCACCGGCATGAAGGCCGGCGTGCGCACCACCCCGTGGGGCGTGGTGAGGCGTCCGGTGCGCGCGGTCCCGTCGGTGGCGAGCAGCTCGAAATGGTTCGGAAGCGTCATGGAGGGCTTATCGCGTAACAGGGCGGTTGGATTCAACCTCTTCGCGCCCATCGGCGCTCTGGAAAGCCGTTGACGGCACCCCGCCCTCCCCCTATGTTCCCGCGCCATGATCGCAGCGACCAAACGCACGACGAAAACCACCAAAGCCCGGCAGGGCCTCGGAGGCGTGCGCGCGTAGCTGATCAGAAAGCCGCGTTATCTCGAACCGAGCCCCGCCTGAGACAGGTCCGGGGCTTTTTTGTTGCTTCAAGCCAACGAACTGGAGACGAAAGTGAAGAACGATCCCGTTGTCGCGATTGTCGGCGTGACCGGCGCCGTCGGCGCCGAGTTCATCGCCACCATGGACAAGCGCGGCTTCCGCGTGAAGAAGCTGAAGGCGCTGGCGAGCGCGCGGTCGGCCGGCAAGAGGATCGATTTTCGCGGGCAGCCGGTGGTGATCGAGGAGCTCACCGACACCTCGTTCGAGGGCGTCGATATCGCCCTGTTCTCCGCCGGAGGCTCCATTTCCCGAAAGTTCGCTCCCATCGCGGTGAGGTCGGGCGCCGTGGTGGTCGACAACTCCTCCGCCTTCCGGATGGATCCGAACGTGCCGCTGGTGATCCCGGAGATCAACGCGCAGCGCATCCGCGACCACAAGGGCATCATCGCCAACCCCAATTGCGCGGCGATCACCGCGCTGGTGCCGCTCTGGCCGATCCACCGGAAGAACCGCATCAAGCGGGTGATCATCTCGACCTATCAGGCCGCCAGCGGCGCGGGCGCGGCCGCGATGGACGAGCTGGTGCAGTCCACCCGCGCCTACCTGAACGGCCAAGTCTATCCGCCCAAGGTGATGCCGCATCCTTATGCGTTCAACCTGTTCAGCCACAACACTGCGATCGATCCGGAGACCGGCTACAACGACGAAGAAACCAAGGTCATCAAGGAGACCCGGAAGATCTTCGAGGACGAGGCCATCGGCATCGGCGTCACCTGCGTGCGCGTTCCGGTGTTGCGGGCGCATTGCGAGGCCATCACCTTCGAATGCGAAAAGCCGATCTCGGAAACCGAGGTCCGCAACATCCTCGCGGTGGCGCCGGGCGTGCGCGTCGTGGACGACCGGGCGAACAACTATTTCCCGATGCCGGTCGACGCCTCGGGGCAGGACGACGTCCTGGTCGGCCGCATCCGCAAGGACCTGTCCGATCCATCCGGCCATTCGATTTCGATGTTCGTCTCCGCCGACCAGCTGTTGAAGGGCGCCGCGCTCAACGCGGTCCAGATCGCGGAATTGCTGCCGGAGCGAGTGATGGCGTGAGCTGGCGCAGGGTGGGCAAAGCGACTTGTCCGCCGTAGCCGGACAAGCGAAGGCGGACACCTACGGCGTTTCAGTGCTCGCCGCGAAACAACAGGCACGCATCGCCGTAGGAATAGAACCGGTAGCCCTGCTGGATCGCATGCGCATAGGCCTGCTTCATCGTATCGAGGCCGGCGAAGGCCGAGACCAGCATGAAGAGGGTCGAGCGCGGCAGGTGGAAATTGGTCAGGAGAATATCGACCGCACGGAAGCGATAGCCCGGCGTGATGAAGATCGAGGTTTCGTCCGCGAACGGCTTGATCGTGCCATCCTCCGCGGCTGCGCTTTCCAGAAGACGGAGCGAGGTGGTGCCGACGGCAACGATGCGGCCGCCAGCGCCGCGCGCCTCGTTGAGCGCCGCGGCGGTTGCGGCGGAAACGTGCCCCCATTCCGCATGCATCCTGTGGCCAGCGGTATCGTCCGCCTTCACCGGCAGGAAGGTGCCCGCCCCGACATGCAGCGTGACCCTGTGAATGCCGACGCCGCGGTGCCCAAGCGCGGCCTCCAAGGCCGGCGTGAAATGCAGGCCCGCCGTCGGCGCGGCCACCGCGCCTTCGACTTGCGCGAACATGGTCTGGTAATCCCGCGCATCCCGCTCGTCGACGTCGCGCTTGGAGGCGATGTAGGGCGGCAGCGGCGTGCTTCCGACATCGGCGATCGCCTGGTCGAGCGCCGGACCATGAAAGGAAAACGACAGCGTGACTTCGCCTTCCTCGCCCTTTTGCTCGATCTGCGCGTCCAGGTGACCGAGCAGGCAGACCTTGCCCTCGTTGCCGAAGCGGATGGTATCGCCCGCCGCGAGCTTCTTCGCCGGCCTCACCAGGGCCTGCCAGCGTGAGCCGTCGAGGCGCTTGATCAGCGTCGCCTCGATCCTGGGCTCGGTCGCACGCCCGATACGGCGGCCCGTGAGCTGAGCCGGGATCACCTTGGTGTCATTGACGACGAGCTGATCGCCCGCCTCGAGCCATTTGGGCAGCTCGGAGACGACCTGATCGCGAAGCACGCCGTCGCCGAGCACCACCAGCATGCGCGCCGAATCCCGCGGACTCGCCGGGCGCAGGGCGATCCGCTCCAGGGGCAGGTCGAAGTCAAAGAGGTCGGTGCGCATGGGAGTTTGCGACGCGCTTCTGCATCTGCGTCATTCCGGGGCGCCTCGAAGAGGCGAGCCCGGAATCCGAGTTTCCGGGTTCGGTGCTTCGCACCGCCCCGGAATGACGGTGGTGGCCTTACGCCGCGTCGGCGGCCATGTGGGCTTTCACGATCTTGTCCGGGTTCTGCACCGGCTCGCCGCGCTTGATCTTGTCGACATTTTCCATGCCCTCGGTCACCTTGCCCCAGACGGTGTACTGGCCATCGAGGAAGCGGGCGTCGTCGAAGCAGATGAAGAACTGGCTGTCGCCGGAATCCGGATTGGCGGCGCGCGCCATCGAGGCTGTGCCGCGCACATGCGGCTCCTTGTTGAACTCGGCTTTCAGCTTCTTGCCGCTTCCGCCGGTCCCGGTGCCCTGTGGACAGCCGGTCTGCGCCATGAAGCCGTCGATCACGCGATGAAACACGATGCCGTCGTAAAAGCCCTCACGCACCAATTCCTTGATGCGCGCGACGTGGTTCGGCGCGAGATCAGGGCGCATTTCGATGGTGACGGGCCCCTGGGTGGTTTCGAGGATCAGAGTGTTTTCGGTAGCAGCCATGCTCGTTTCTCCGTCGCTGGCGGTGAAGGTCTGTTGTTGTGGAACTTGATCGCGAACGGGTGGCCCGCCACGGCGCCCGCCATACTTTCGGTAAATGGCATCGGCGTGCAGCGTTGCAACGCCTCCATGACGGCAATGCGGTACTGCAGCCGGTCATTGTCGGTGGCCTCGGCCGACTCATAGGTGATCCGGGGACGGCCGATGATCTCTCCGGCGCGGTTGAAGCTGACGATCACGGTGATGTCGATCGGATTGGCGCGCGATGGCGGCGGCGGTTTCCAGCAGCTGAAGAGCTTCGCAAAGGCGTCCTTGATGGTGTTGACCTGTCCGCCCTCGGCCTTTGCCGAGGGCGCGAGCAGGGCAAGCGGCAGCGCCGCGGCGAGCACAACGCGCAGATGACATCCTGCGCCGCTCACCGGATCCGGCTCACTTGATGTCCGCCGCGACCTGCACCTTCACCATCTTGTCGGGATCGACGACGGTGCCGCCGGCCGAGCCCGGCGGGGCTTTCTTCAGCTTGTCGACGACGTCCATGCCCTGCACCACCTCGCCGATGACGGTGTACTGGCCATCAAGGCTCGGCGCATCCGCAAACATGATGAAGAATTGCGAGTTGGCGGAATCGACGCTGTCGCCGCGCCGCGCCATGCCGACGATGCCGCGCTTGAAGTGGACCTTGGAGAACTCCTGCTTGAGGTTCGGATATTTCGATCCGCCGGTGCCGTTGAAGTTCTGGCCGTCGCCGGTCTGCGCCATGAAGCCATCCATCACGCGGTGGAACGGCACGTTGTTGTAGAAGCCGTCACGTGCGAGCTGCTTGATGCGCTCGGCATGCTGCGGGGCGAGATCAGGCCGCAGCTTGATGACGACGCGCCCCTTGGTGGTGTCGATGACGATCGCGTTCGCCTTGTCGAGGCCGGCCGGCAGGGTTTGGGCGATTGCCGGTGCCGCCAGGATGAGCGCGAAGAGAACTGCAAGAACTCGGGTCATGAAAACTCCGGATCGGTTTGGACGGGATGTTCGCTCCGCGTAACGCGGTCAGCTCTGGAATTTGGCCTTGAGCGCAGCGGCAACGCGCGGCGGCACGAAAGCAGAGAAATCGCCGCCCATGCCGGCGATTTGCCGAACCAGCGTGGCGGTGATCGGGCGGACGGGCGCGGACGCCGGAATGAACACGGTGTGGACGTCGGGCGCCATGGCCTCGTTCATGCCGGCGAGCTGCATCTCATAGTCGAGGTCGGTGCCGTCGCGCAGGCCCCGGATCATGATGGTCGCACCGCTCTGTTGCGCCGCCGTGACGGTCAAATTGTCATAGGTCGTGCAGTCGAAGACGCAGCCGGCCTTGGCGGCGACCGGGCCGAACACCTCCCTCGCCATCTCCAGCCGCTCGTCGGTCGAGAACAGCGGCTTCTTGCCCGAATGCACGCCGATGGCGACGATCAGCTTGTCACAGACGATGACGGCGTGACGGACCACATCCAGGTGGCCGTTGGTGACGGGATCGAACGAACCCGGATACAGGGCGATGCGCGGCATGCGTTCTCCTACCGCGCCCCCGAGAGGTGGGCAAGCCGTCCGGGTTCCCTTCGTCGCTCCGGGGCGCAAGACCCATTCATCTTCCCTCTGCCGATGGCCCGATTTTGTCGGCCCACGACCCTTTTTGGGGGCGCCGCCGTCAAATCACACCCCTGTTTCGTCCAAAACCGCCTGACGAAACGCATCTGGCGCCGAATGAAACCAATTTTCCCTTTTGGCGAAGGCATCTCGAAACCAGTCGCCGTTAAGGACTTGGCCAACGAAAACGAGGGGCCGTCAGGCTCCTGACAGGGGATCGCCAGATGATCAAAGCTCTCTCAGCCGTCGCCGTGGCCGCCTTCGTCGCTGGCGCATTGACCGTTCTGCCCGGTTTTGCCCCGCAGGTCGAAGCGAGCGTCCCGCAGGTGCTGACCAAGGGCGACCGGCTCGATGTCCGCCCGGTCGGCCACGACTGCTCGCAGCAGACCTGGCCGAACATCGACGCCTCCTGCCTGCGCACGGCCGGCACCCAGCGAGCTGTTCGAGGAGCCCGCGTCGTGACCACCGACCGCACGCGGTAGTTCCGCAACACGGTTGCGTCAGGCGCATGCTGGTTGGTTGAATCCGCAGCGCCGGAGTCTTATGCGTGGGCCCATGGCCACCCTCGCCCATACCACAAAACCCCTGACGTCATGGCCCCGCCACCGGGCGCATCCCGGCAAGCCGGCGCCATTCCTGCCGATGAGCCGCGCCGAGATGACGGCGCTCGGCTGGGACGCCTGCGACATCGTGCTGGTGACGGGCGACGCCTATGTCGACCATCCCAGCTTCGGCATGGCGATCATCGGCAGGCTGCTGGAGGCTCAAGGCTTCAGGGTCGGCATCATCGCGCAGCCCGACTGGCACTCGGCCGAGCCGTTCAAGGCGCTCGGCAAGCCGCTTGTGTTCTTCGGGGCACCGGCGGCAACATGGACTCCATGGTCAACCGCCACACCGCGGACCGCAGGCTGCGCCATGACGACGCCTATACGCCCGGAGGCGAAGGCGGTAAGCGACCGGACCGCTGCACGCTGGTCTACGCACAACGCTGCCGCGAGGCGTTCAAGGACGTGCCGATCGTGCTCGGCGGCATCGAGGCCTCGCTGCGCCGCATCGCGCATTACGACTACTGGTCCGACAAGGTGCGCCGCTCGGTGCTGGCCGACGCCAAGGCGGATCTGCTGCTCTACGGCAATGCCGAGCGCGCCGTGGTCGAGGTGGCGCACCGTCTGGCCGCCGGCGAGGCGCCGCGCGATCTCGACTCCATCCGCGGCGTCGCGCTGTTCCGCCGTGTACCCGAGACCTGCACCGAGTTGCACGCCGACGATCTCGACTCCGCCGACGAGGGCGCGGCGCGCCAGCCCGGCGACACCGTGATCCGGCTGCCGTCCTGCGAGCAGGTCGAAGAGGACCGCGAGGCCTATGCCAGAGCCTCGCGCGTGCTGCACCGGGAGAGCAATCCCGGCAATGCGCGGCCACTGGTCCAGCGCCACGGCGACCGCGACTTGTGGCTGAACCCGCCGCCGCTGCCGCTCGCGACGGCCGAGATCGATCGCGTCTACGAGCTGCCGTA
>CAYVVB010000164.1:0-13699 GCA_964454955.1 uncultured Bradyrhizobium sp.
ATCGGCCTCTATCTCGCGCTGCTCTTGAACCGTCACATGCCGTTCAAGGCGATCATTCGCGCAATCGTGCTGATTCCCTTCATCGTGCCGACCGTGCTGTCGGCGATCGCTTTCTGGTGGATCTACGACGCGCAGTTCTCGATCATCTCCTGGTCGCTGATCCGGCTCGGGCTGATCGAGCACAACATCAACTTCCTCGGCGACCCGCAGTGGGCGCGCGCCAGCGTCATCATCGCCAACATCTGGCGCGGCGTGCCGTTCGTCGCGATCACCCTGCTGGCAGGCCTGCAGACCGTGTCGCCTTCGCTCTACGAGGCGGCGACGCTGGATGGGGCGACGAGCTGGCAGCGCTTCCGCTACATCACCTATCCGCTATTGACCCCGATCATCGCGGTGGTGATGACGTTCTCGGTGCTGTTCACCTTCACCGATTTCCAGCTCGTCTGGGCGCTGACCCGCGGCGGGCCCGTGAACGCCACGCATCTGATGGCGACGCTGAGCTATCAGCGCGGCATCCTCTCCGGCCGGCTGGGCGAGGGGGCGGCGATCGCGACCGCGATGATCCCGTTCCTGCTGGCGGCGATCGCGATCTCCTGGTTCGGCATGCAACGCCGCAAATGGCAGCAAGGATCGAGCAATGACTGATACGCTGCTGCAGTCGAAGGCCTCGACCGCCCCCGCAAGCGACGACAGCGAGGGCATGAACTATCTGGAGTCGCTGCCGAGGCGGCTCGTGACCCTGTATGTGCCGCTGTTCATCATCCTGGTCGTGCTGTTGTTCCCGTTCTACTGGATGGCGCTGACGGCGATCAAACCCGACGAACAGCTCATCGACATGAACACGTACAACCCGTTCTGGGTGGTGCATCCGACGCTCAAGCACATCAGCAAGCTGCTGTTCGAGACGCAGTACCCGCGCTGGCTGTGGAACACGATGTATGTCGCGGTCTGTGCGACGACGCTGTCGATCGTGGCGAGCGTGCTTGCGGCTTATGCGATCGTGCGGCTGCGCTTCCGCGGCGCCGATGCGGTGGGGGTCCTGATCTTCTTCGCCTATCTGGTGCCGCCGTCGATCCTGTTCATTCCACTGGCCTCGGTCATCCAGGCTTATGGCCTGTTCGACTCGCCGCTGTCGCTGATCCTGGTCTATCCGACGCTTCTGATCCCGTTCTCGACCTGGCTGCTGATGGGCTATTTCAAGACCATTCCCTTCGAGCTCGAGGAGTGCGCCCTGATCGATGGCGCGAGCCGCTGGCAGATCCTGGTCAAGATCGTCGTGCCGCTGGCCGTGCCGGGGCTGATCTCGGCCTTCATCTTCTCCTTCACGCTGTGCTGGAACGAGTTCATCTACGCGCTCACCTTCCTGCAATCGACCCCGAACAAGACGGTGCCGGTCGCGATCGTCAACGAGTTCGTCGACGGCGACATCTACAAATGGGGGTCGCTGATGGCCGGCGCGCTGGTCGGCTCGCTGCCGCTGGTCATCCTTTACGCCTTCTTCGTCGAGCATTATGTGTCGGCGATGACCGGCGCCGTGAAGGAGTGACTGCACGGGCCGGCGCTTAAAGACGAAAAGGAGTTGGCTCTTGCACATTCTGGTTCTGGGCGCCGCCGGCATGGTCGGCCGCAAACTGGTCGAGCGCCTGCTGCGCGACGGCCGTCTGGGCAAGGCCGACATCACCCGACTGACGCTGCATGACGTGGTGGCGCCGGCCAAGCCCGAGGGGTGCGGTTTTCCGGTCGAGGCCGTCGCCGGCGATTTCGCCGTAGCTGGCGCAGCGGAAAAACTGATCGCGGGCCGTCCCGACGTCATTTTCCATCTGGCGGCAATCGTGTCGGGTGAGGCCGAGCTCGATTTCGACAAGGGCTATCGCATCAACCTCGACGGCACGCGCATGCTGCTCGACGCCATCCGCTTGGTGGGCGGCGGCTACAAGCCGCGCCTCGTCTTCACCTCATCGATCGCGGTGTTCGGGGCGCCGTTTCCGGAAGCCATCGGCGATGAGTTCTTCCACACCCCGCTGTTGAGCTACGGCACCCAGAAGGCGATCGACGAACTGCTGCTGGCCGACTATTCGCGGCGCGGCTTCCTTGACGGCATCGGCATCCGCCTGCCGACCATCTGCATCCGCCCGGGCCTTCCCAACAAGGCGGCATCCGGCTTCTTCTCCAACATCCTGCGCGAGCCGCTCGCCGGCAAGGAGGCGATCCTGCCGGTCTCGGAAGATGTCCGGCATTGGCATGCCACGCCGCGTTCGGCGGTCGGCTTCCTCCTGCATGCCGGAACCATGGACCTCGCCGCCGTCGGCCCCCGGCGCAACCTCACCATGCCAGGCCTGTCGGCGACCGTTGGCGAGCAGATCGCCGCCTTGAAGCGGGTTGCGGGCGAAAAGGTCGCCGCGCGCATCAAGCGCGTGCCCGATTCCTTCATCATGGGCATTGTCGACGGCTGGCCTCGCAATTTCGAGGCCAAACGCGCGCGGGAGCTTGGCTTCACCACCGCCGAAAACAGCTTCGACGACATCATTCGCATTCACATCGAGGACGAACTTGGTGGTAAGTTCGTCGACTGAAAAACTATTTCCAGGAGTTCAGCCATGACTGCCAGCATCGTCGGATGGGCGCATACGCCGTTCGGCAAATTCGATACCGAAACCGTCGAGAGCCTCGTGGTGCGGGTCGCGAACGAGGCGCTGGCGGATGCCGGCATTTCCGCCGCCGACGTCGACGAGATCGTGCTCGGGCATTTCAATGCCGGCTTCTCGCCGCAGGATTTTACCGCTGCGCTGGTGCTGCAGGCCGATCCGCAATTGCGCTTCAAGCCGGCGACGCGCGTCGAGAACGCCTGCGCCACCGGCTCGGCGGCCGTGCATCAGGGCATCCGGGCGATCGCCGCGGGGCAGGCAAAGATCGTGCTGGTGGTCGGTGTCGAGCAGATGACCCGCACGCCGCCTGCCGAGATCGGGCGCAACCTGCTCAAGGCCTCGTACCTGCCGGAGGACGGCGATACGGTCGGCGGCTTCGCCGGCGTGTTCGGCAAGATCGCGCAAGGCTACTTCCAGAAATACGGCGACCAGTCCGATGCGCTGGCGATGATCGCCGCCAAGAACCACAGGAACGGCGTCGCCAACCCTTATGCGCAGATGCGCAAGGATTTCGGGTTCGAGTTCTGCCGCTCCGAGAGCGAAAAGAATCCTTACGTCGCCGGCCCCTTGAAGCGCACCGACTGCTCGCTGGTATCGGATGGCGCGGCGGCGCTGGTGCTGACGGATTCCGAGACCGCAAAGTCCTTTGCCAAGGCGGTCAACTTCCGCGCAACCGCGCATGCGCAGGATTTCCTGCCGATGTCGAAGCGCGACATCCTGCAGTTCGAAGGCTGCACCGTGGCCTGGCAGCGCGCGCTGCAACAGGCGGGCATCCAGCTTTCCGACCTCTCCTTCGTCGAAACCCATGACTGTTTCACCGTCGCCGAATTGATCGAATACGAGGCGATGGGGTTGACCCCGCGCGGGCAGGGGGCGCGCGCGATCAAGGAGGGGTGGACGCAGAAGGACGGCAAGCTGCCGGTCAATCCCTCCGGCGGGCTGAAGGCGAAGGGCCATCCGATCGGCGCCACCGGCGTCTCCATGCATGTGATGACGGCGATGCAGCTCACGGGCCAGGCGCCGGAGGGCATGCAGCTGAAGAGCCCGCAACTCGGCGGCATCTTCAACATGGGCGGCGCCGCGGTCGCCAACTACGTCTCGGTGCTCGAGCCTGCGAAGTAGAAGTCCGGAGCGCAGCGTGGGCAAAGGCGCGCAAGCCGTGCCCACGTCGTTTCTCTAGGTCAATAAGCGGGTTGCGCCGCCCTGCGCTTCCATCAGCTTTACAGCCTTCCTGTCGAATGAGACAAAGACGTCGGCACCAAGCCAGCTTCCCTCATATGCGATCACCCCGTCAGCGAAATCGCCGCCGGCATTTAGCACAGCCAGTCCCGCTTCAGCGGCAGGCCGATTGACCACCACGTTGGCCGAATCGATCAGCCGCCGGATCGTTTCCGCGATTTCGGGCGTCGCAACGTTGTAGCCGTGCGACAAAACCCAAACTAGCTCGCAGAGCGCAGGCAACGCCAGCGCAACGACATCTGCTTTCGCCAGTTCTATTTGCGCCACTTTGCTTTGTCGTTGGTCGTCGCCGGTAATCGCCCGAACCAGAACGTTCGTGTCCGCGGTGATTTTCATTTCTTCCCGGCCCAGCCTCGGGCTGCGATGTCATTGATCTCTTCGATCGACAGCGACGGACGGTCTTTTCTCTTCAAGAAATTGAAGATGTCCGAAATCTTGCCGCTCGGCCGCGCGGCCTTGATATCGATCCGGCCGTCCGGAAGCTTGTCGACTATGACCTTCTCACCCGGCTCTACGCCCAGGTGCTTCAGGATATCTTTGCGCAGTGTGATTTGGCCCTTGGCCGTGATGGTAAGCGTACTCATGGCAATTCTCTTGCCCGGCGGTAAGGCAATAATGCCTTATAGTAAGGTACTTTTGCCTTGCCCGCAAGGGGGCCGGCCAGGCATTCCAGCCGCCTATTCCTCATCCATGCCCGGCGTTCGCCTCAGCATGAAATGACCGAACGCCGAGGCGATGGGCTTGGCCCGGTCGTCCTGCCAGGCCTGCGCCTCGAACGCGACGACGCGCCGGCCCTGCTTGACGATCGACACGCTGGCGTAGCTGTCCAGCGCGCGGCCGGACCGCAGGTAGTTGATCGTGAGCCCGATCGGCTTGGGCGGCCTCGAAACGCCGAGCTCGCGCGTCACGCCGACGATCGCGGTGGTTTCCAGGAAGGCGCCGGTCATCCCGCCATGGATCGCGGGCAGGATAGGGTTGCCGATGATGTTTGGCGAGAACGGCATGACCAGCGTGCCGTCCTCGGCGATGCGGATGCCAAGCCAGCGCGCGAAGGGGCTGCCTGCGAACGGGCTTGCCGGGTCCTCCGGCGCTTCGAGGCTCGCCTGCGTCGGATAGTGGGTCGGACGGTCCTTGAGCATGTTGGTGCGGTTCGCGCCAATCATGAAGCAGGCCGTTGCGGTGGCGACGGGATCATCCTCGGAGTCCTGGTAGGCCGTCGCACGCACGAAGGCGATCGAACGGGTGACGCGGTAGCAGAGCGAATGGGCCTTGATCTCGAGGCCGGGGGTTGCCGGCTTCTGGTAGTCGATCCGCAGGTCGAGCGTGGCGATTGCGCGCGAACCGTCGAGCGCAAGCTGGACCGCCATGCCGCAGCTCTCGTCGAGCATGGCGGTGACGACGCCGCCGTGAAGAACGCCGGTCGCGGTATCGCCGACGAAGACGGGACGATAGGGCAGGCTGGACCAGGCTTCGCCGGGCACGGCGCGGTCGAGCCGAAGTCCGCTGATATATCCATAGGCGGAGCGGCGGCCCTTGATGGCCTCGGCCAGTTCATCGAAGGACAGCGGTGCGTTCAACGTTGGTGTCTCGGTTGGTGCTTCGGACATGCCGGCTTTCTAGAGCCTTTCCGGCTTTGATGTCGATTCACTCCATCGCGTGTCAGCCGTTCGTCACATGCACGTCGGGTTTCCGCCCCTCGTTCCATCGGCGGCCGATCGCCCGCTCGATCTGGGCCGCGAGCTGCAGGAGCAGGCCATCATTGGCCTGCCTTGCGATGGCCTGGATGCCGAGCGGAAGCCCATTCTCGTGGGTTGCCAGCGGCAGCGAGATCGCCGGAATGCCGCACAGATTGGCGAGCGGGGTGAAGGCGAAGTTGCGCCACAGATTGCCGAACCAGTCCAGCACCGAAGGATTGTCGCTGATGGTCAGGTATTCGGTGGCGCCGATTTTCGGCGTCGGCAGGGCGGTGATGGGTGTGAGGATGATGTCCCATTCCTCGAAGAACGTCCCGAAACCGCGCGAGGTGGTATTGAAGACGGCCTGCATGCGCGCCCGCGCGGCAAAGCTGGTTTGCCGGCCCATCTCCCAGATCCGGACGTTGACGGGTTCGACGAGGTCCGCGGGCGGCTCCTGCAGCCCGCGGCCTGCGAGCAGGTTGCCGATGACGACGGCGAAATTGCTGATGTAGCAGGTGGTCTGGGCGTCAAAGGCGGCGCGATAGTCGAGGTCAGGCAGCGCATGGTCCACATGATGGCCGAGGCTCGCGAGGAATCGCCCGACCCTTTCCAGCTCCGCCTCGATATGCGGTGTCGCGCGAAAATCGCCCCATTGGTGCGAGAGAGCGATCCTCAGCGGCTGCGGGTCGCGTTTGATCATTTCGACATAGGGCTCCGGCGCAGTCCAGAACGGCATGAATTCGCCGGGCGCAGGACCGCGGCAATGATCGACGAAGGCCGCCGTATCGCGCACCGAACGCGACTGGCAGCCCTGGATCGAAACGAGCCCGGTCAGGTCCGAGAGGTGCGGCGCGATCGAGAAGACCCCGCGCGAGACCTTCAGGCCGATATTGCCGTTGACGCCGGCAGGAATGCGGATCGAACCTCCGCCGTCGGTGGAATGCGCGATCGGCACGACACCTGCGGCAACCATGGCGGCGCTGCCGGCGGACGATCCGCACGTGGTGTAGTCCGTGTTCCACGGGTTGCGCGTGACATACACGGCGGGATTTTCGGCCGAACTGCAAACGCCGAACTCGGGCGTCGTCGTCCGTCCGATCGGGTTCAATCCCGCCTTGCGCATCTTCGAGACGAGATACGTATCGGCCGTGGCGCGATGACCGCGCATCAGCAGCGAGCCCATCTCCTGCAAGCGCCCCTTCATCGTCGGGCCGAGATCCTTCATCAGGAATGGCAGGCCGGCAAAGGGGCCGTCGAGCCTGGTGCCGTCCTTGCCGGGATCGGCGACTGCATCCTCGAACACTTCGATCACGCCGGACAGTCTTGGATCGACTTTCCGGATGCCGGCGACCGCCTGCCGTGCGAGTTCGGCAGACGTGAGGTCGCCCTTGGCAACAAGCGCGGCGAGTGCCACGCCATCGTGTTGCGCCCACTCGTTCCAGCTCATTGGCAAAGTCATGCAGCCGATGTCCTTTTGGTGCAGCGCCAAGCTTAGTTTCGCAACGCGCCGAGTCAACGCGCCAAGTCAACGCGCAAGTCAATCAATCGGCGCTCTCGCCCGACGGGTAGATGCTGCATGCAGGCCATGCGCAATTTGCCCGTCGTGCCAATCTGCCGCAGGCGTACGCCTTGCACCGTCGGGCAAATCAGTCGCACTCCTACGCGCGTCCTGCTTCGGTTCAAGAGGGGCGTATCGCGATCGTCACGAGACGCGAAGCGGGATGCGGTGGACGCGAATGTGCCGGAGACGTGCGGCACTTTTGCGGACGGTCAAGTCGTGTGGTTCTGGCACACCCTTGCAGGTGCTAAGTCGGCGATGATGCTTAGCGCATCGCGCAGGCGACGGTGGCAAACGCTGGTTCACCGGGGAGAGTACGAAGTAAGCCGTAAACCACTGCGCAGGGAAGGCCGGAGTGTTCTCCGCCTCCACCTGTGGTCTTCGCGCTCTTGCGCGTCGTTTTTCGCGCGAGGGCCCATGGGTGCAGGCAAGCACCCGGTCTTCCCTGCGCCCTCTGTTTTGAAGGAGGGTCAAGGTTCTTGGCACAACTCGGACGCATCGCGCCGCGAGAACGAGGAGTCATGTCTTTCCGCGTCATTGCGAGGAGCGTGAGCTCCGAAGCAATCCAGAGTCGCACGCGTGGCTCTGGATTGCTTCACTTGCGCTCACAATGACGAAGGATGACGGTGCTGCGGACCGTGCAGCGCATGGGCCCATACGCCGGTCGTGCTTGCGCTCGGCCGCTGGCTGCCGTTAGCTATCTGCAATCGACAGCCAGGGAGGAAACATGGGTCCGTTGCAAGGTATCAGGGTCATCGACATGACCACCGTGCTGATGGGGCCCTATGCGACCCAGATGCTCGGCGACTACGGCGCCGATGTCATCAAGGTGGAGTCGCTCGAGGGCGATGTCACGCGCCTGATCGGCCCGGCGCGGCATCCCGGGATGGGTCCGGTCTTCCTCAACACCAACCGCAGTAAGCGCTCGATCTGTCTCGATTTGAAGAAGCCTTCGGGCCGGCAAGCCGTGCTGCGGCTGATCAAATCTGCCGACGTGCTGGTCTACAACGTGCGGCCGCAGGCGATGGCGCGCCTCAACCTCGGCTACGATGTGGTTGCGGACATCAATCCGCGCCTGATCTATGCCGGGGTGTTCGGCTTCGGCCAGGACGGGCCTTATGCCGCAAAGCCAGCTTATGACGATTTGATCCAGGGCGCGACGGGACTGCCCGCCCTGATGGCGCAGACCGGCGACGGTGTTCCGCGCTATGTGCCGAATGCGTTGGTCGATCGCATCGTCGGCCTGACCGCGGTCGGCGCGATCTGCGCCAGCCTCGTGCATCGCGAGCGGACCGGGCGCGGCCAGCGTGTCGATATCCCGATGTTCGAGACCATGGCGAGCTTCGTGATGGGCGACCACATGGGCGGGCTCACCTACGAGCCGCCGCTCGACAAGGGCGGCTATCCGCGGCACCTGGCGCGCGATCGCAGGCCCTACAAGACCTCCGACGGCTATGTCAGCGTCATCGTCTACAACGACAAGCAGTGGAAGAGTTTTTTCAACGCGACCGGCCGTGACGATCTGCGCAGCGATCCGCGCTTTGCGACTTTCTCCGGGCGCGCGGCCAATATCGACATGGTCTATGGCGAGCTTGCACGCATTTTCGAGACGCGCACTACTGCGGAGTGGATGGAGCTTCTGAACAAGGCCGACATCCCGGTCATGCCGATGCACGATCTGCAAAGCATCCTGCACGATCCGCATCTGGTTGCGACCGGCTTCTTTCCCGTGGTCGAACATCCGAGCGAGGGGCCGATCCGCAGCATGAAGGTGTCGGCAGCCTGGTCGGAGACCAGGGCCGAGCCGGTCCGTCTTGCGCCGCGCCTGAACGAGCAGGGCGATGACATCCTTCGCGAAGCTGGCTTCTCGCCTGAGGAGATCGCAGCCATGATCCGCGACGGCGTCACCAGGCAGTCACCCGGCGCCGAGGGCTAAGCACGCATGGACGTGATATCATGAGCTATATCACCGGCGTTGGGCTCACATCCTTCGGAAAGCATGAGGGCTCGTCCTCGCTTGACCTGATGAGCAGGGCGGCCGGGCTTGCGCTGGCCGATGCCGGACTGAAGCGCGACGAGGTCGACGGCATTCTCTGCGGCTACAGCACGGTGTCGCCGCACATCATGCTCGCCACCGTCTTCGCCGAGCATTTCGGCATCCGTCCGGCTTATGCGCATGCGGTGCAGGTCGGCGGCGCCACGGGGCTTGCCATGACCATGCTCGCGCACACCCTGGTCGATGCCGGCGTGGTTCGTCACGTGCTGGTTGTATCAGGTGAAAACCGCCTCACCGGCCAGAGCCGCGATGCCTCGATCCAGGCGCTGGCCCAGGTCGGCCATCCCGATTACGAGGTGCCGCTCGGGCCGACCATTCCGGCCTATTACGGCCTCGTCGCTTCGCGCTACATGCATGAGTATGGCGTCACTCAGGAGGACCTGGCGGAATTCGCCGTGCTGATGCGCCGTCACGCAATCTCGCATCCCGGCGCGCAATTCCATGAGCCGATCACCGTCGCCGACGTGATGGCGTCGAAGCCGGTGGCGCTGCCGCTCAAGCTGTTGGACTGCTGCCCGGTTTCCGACGGAGGTGCCGCTTTCATCGTCAGCCGCGAGCCGACCAACGACGCGCGCATCCTCATCCGCTCCTGCGCGCAGGCACACACCCACCAGCACGTCACCGCGGCTCCCGCGCTTAGCCAACTCGGCGCGGAGATCGCCATCGCCAAGGCGAAGGCCGCCGCAGGCGTTGCCAGCTCCGATGTTCGCTATGCGGCCGTCTATGACAGTTTCACGATTACGCTCGCAATGCTGCTGGAGGATCTGGGACTCGCAAAGCGAGGCGAAGCGGCGGCGCGGGTCCGGTCCGGCTATTTTTCTTGCGCGGGCGACATGCCGCTCAACACCCACGGCGGGCTGTTGAGCTACGGTCACTGCGGAGTCGGCGGTGCCATGGCGCATCTGGTCGAAACGCATTTGCAGATGACAGGACGTGCGGGCGAACGCCAGGTGCGTGACGCCTCGATCGCATTGTTGCATGGCGACGGCGGTGTGCTCTCCTCGCATGTCAGCATGTTTCTGGAGCGGGTCCGATGACCGACCGGCTGGCCGACTGGACCACGGGCGACGCGGCGATCGTCTATCAAAGCTGCGTTCGCTGCGGAGCCGCACAATATTTTCGACGGGACTTTTGCGCGGCCTGCGGAGCGACGGAACTGCTCGAGAAGCAGGCGAGCGGCGAGGGGATGGTCTACGCCACCTCACTGGTCTGTCGCGCGGCGACGCCGGAGACCCGCGCGCACGTGCCTTACAACATCGTGCTGGTCGATACCGTTGAAGGCTTTCGGATGATGGGACATGGCGACAATGATCTCGCCATCGGCGATCGCGTCAATGCGCGCCTTGTTCGGTTTGCCGGGCGACTTGTGCCTTGCTTTGGGAAGGCTTCTCAACACGATAAAACAGGACGCTGGCGATGACGAGCATTGCCGTCACCGCCAGCAAGTGCGCCAGGGCCACCGAGGTCGGCCTCTTGGTGGCATGGTTCATGCCGTTTCCTCCTAGACTTGGGCGTGACTCATCGTTGCGCGAAATTCGCGCTAGACGGCCAGGATTTCACTCGGATTACCCCGTAACGTGTGTTCGCCTGATTAGAGTCCCCACTCGGCAAACATCCCTCGAACGTCGAATAGTAATGCGGCGGCAATTTGACTCACCGATGTTACTGTTGCGACGGGCGGACGATACTGTTTTGGCAAGTCGACGGAAATCAGCAATAGGTTGGAAGACCAAGGTGAGAGAGAGAAATGGCTCGCATCGACTATAGCGATTCCGCAAAGCACAATGATCGTACGCGCGAACTTCTGGGCAAGAACCGCAATGCCAACATCTTTCGGATGATGGCGCACTCGCCGAGCCATCTCGAGCAATATTGCAGGCTTGGCGGCGCGATCCGGCACAGGGGCGAACTCGATCCGGTGGTGCGGGAGCTTGCGATCACGCGCACAGGCATCTTGTGCGAGGCGGCTTACGAAGTCGTTGCTCACAAGCGGATCGGCAGCAATGTCGGCGTCACCGACGAGCAGAACGCCGCGCTCGAGAACTGGCAATCGGCGACCTGCTTCAACGACGTGCAGCGCGCCGCGCTTGCCTTCACCGACGAGATCGTCAGGCTGCGCCGCCCGCGTGATGAGACCTTCAATGCGATCGCGGCGAAACTGACGCCGGCGGCGCTGATCGAGCTGCAGCTCGCAGTCGGCTTCTACATCATGACGTCGAAATTCCTGGAGACGTTCGACATCGACATGCAACCGGTATCGGAAGTGGTTTGAGCGCGAACGGCTTGCGGAATCCTCTGGCACCGTCATTCCGGGTTCGCCCTTCGGGTGCCCCGGAATGACGAAGCAAAGCTCGCCCCCTGCTGCCGCGCTTCAGATCTCGATGATCGCAACCACCTGGCCTTCGGCTACGACATCGTCGACCGCGACCAGGATGGATTTCAGTTTGCCCGCGGCGGGCGCGGCGACCGGAATTTCCATCTTCATCGCTTCGACGAAGGCGATGTCGTCGCCGTCACCGACGCTGGCGCCAAGTTCGAGCGGAAGCGCGCAGACGCGCCCGGCGACTTCGGTGATGATTTTGATCTCTGGCATGCCATGGTCTTCTTGTTGTGGCTCCAGATTGCCTGAGGTAGCTTGTTCTGCAAGCGGAATTTTATTCCACAATACGGAATTATGTGAGGGATCATGGGACGACGCTCGGAGCGGCTGAGCAGGCCGAGAACGCTTTCCGGTGATGCAGCGGGCGAAGGCGAGGTCATTCAGGTGGTCTCGCGCGCCTTCGACGTGCTCAGATGTTTCGAGAGTCACGAAGTGCGGCTCGGCAATCTCGAAATCAGCAACCGCTGCGGGCTGCCGCGCTCCACCGTCTCGCGGCTCACTCATACGCTGACGCGGATGGGCCAGCTCGTGTACCTGCCGCGCGACCAGAAATACCGCATCGGCCCGAGCGCGGTGGCGATGAGCACGTCGATGATGAAGGGGTTGCAGCTTCGCAATCTGGTCAGGCAGCGGCTGCAGGATGTCGCCGATCAATTGCCCGGCACCGTCGGCTTCGTGATCCCCGATCGTTTCCATCTCGTCTATCTCGAATTCGCGCGTTCGGCGAATGCGCTCGGCCTGCACGAGGTCACCGGGAGCCGGATATCCATGGCGAGCACGGCCGCGGGCCACGCCTACACCGCCGCGCTCGAGCCTGACGCCGGCGACGCTTTCCTCGCTGAAATGGAGCGGGAGGTCCCGGACGATGCCAAGCTCCTCAAGCCGCGGCTGGAAGGTAATCGCCGCTTCCTCAAGGAACACGGTTATGTCGTTGCCTGCGGCCTGTGGAGCCCGCACATCAACGGACTCGGAGTGCCGCTGTGGTCGCCGCAATATCAAACTTTCGTCGTGGTGACGATCGGCCTGCTTGCTGCGATGTACGACGATAAGCGCCTGCACAGCGAGGTCGCGCAGCCGATGCGCGAGCTGGCTGCGTCGGTCGGCAGTCTGCTGGAGACTGCGGAGGGTGATCCCTTCAACGGTCGTATTGAGCGAAAGCAGTTCACGGTGCCCGCACCCAACAAGATCACCAGGACGGAGGAGACGAATGAACTGGAAGCCCGAACTCGACGAGCTCGCTCGGCGCGAGGCCTTCGCGCGCGAGATGGGAGGCGTTGAGAAGGTCAAGCGGCAACGCGACCAGGGGCGGCTCACCGTTCGCGAGCGGATCGACAAACTGGTCGACCCCACGAGCTTCCACGAGATCGGCGCGGTCTCCGGCATCGGCGAGTATGACGAAAGCGGCGAGCTCAAGCATGTGACGCCCGCCAATTGCGTGTTCGGCCGCGCCAGGGTCGATGGCAGGACCGTGGTCGTGGTCGGCGACGATTTCACGGTGCGCGGCGGCTCGGCGGATGCCTCGATCTCGGCCAAGCCTTTGATGGCGGAAGAGATGGCGCACGATCTGCGGCTGCCGATCATCCGCATCATCGAGGGCTCGGGCGGCGGCGGCTCCGTCAGGACCATCGAGACCAAAGGGGCGGCCAACCTGCCTGGCGGCATCGGCGGCACGCGCTGGTACCGCTACACGACCGAGAATCTGGCGCATGTGCCGGTCGTGGGCCTCGGCCTCGGCTCGGTCGCGGGCCTGGGTGCGGCGCGGCTCGCCGCAAGCCATTATTCGATCATGACCCGCAACTCCGCGATGTTCGTTGCGGGGCCGCCCGTCGTCAAGCGGCTGGGCCAGGACTTGTCCAAGCAAGAGCTCGGCGGCGCCGACATCCAGACTCGCGCCGGCGGCGTCGATGATGCCGTCGACACCGAGGAGGAAGCATTCGCGCGCGCAAGGCGGTTCCTGTCCTACCTGCCGTCATCGGTGTTTGAGCTGCCGCCCACGCTTCGCTGCACCGACGATCCGGCGAGGGCCGAGGACTCGCTGGGCAAGGCGGTGCCGCGCAGCCGCCGTCAGGTCTACAAGATGCGGCCGATCATCGAGGCCGTCGTCGACAAGGGCTCGTTCTTCGAGGTGAATGCCAATTTCGGCCG
>CAYVVB010000165.1:0-8500 GCA_964454955.1 uncultured Bradyrhizobium sp.
GGGCCCCCGCGCAAAAAGGAATTTGCGCGAGCGCGTTGACCACAGGTACAGGCGGGAACACTCCGGCCTTCCCTGCGCAGTGGTTTACGGCTTACTTCGCGCTCTTCCCGGTGAACCAGCGTTTGTCACCGTCATAAGCGCAATGCGAAGCATCGTCGCCTACTTGGCGCTTGCATGGGCGCGCCAGGACCACACGGCTTCGCCGTCCGCGTCGATGCCGCTCGTCAGACAGCACCTTCTCGTCCACCGCCGCCCGCCCCGCGTGTCGTGACGATCGCGATGCGCCCCTCGTGCCGAGACAGGATGGCCGGGACGATGCTTCTGATTTGCCCGACGGCGCAAGCCGACGGCCTGCGGCACTTTAACGCGACGGGCGAATCACCCGGTGCATCGAGACGCCCGGCCTTGGTCGCCGCGGCCCGCCTATCGAGCGTTACCGCTGTAACCATTTCCCTCGCGGCCGAAGCGACGATGTAACGGAGCGAGCCCAATCCTCTTCGCAGTCGAAACCGCCGCCCGGACCATAGGCGGCAACCCGGTCGACGATCGGAGGAGGTATCTGATGAAGATTCTTATCGCTTCCACACCAGGGACTGGCCACGTGAATCCAATGCTCGCGATCGCGCGGATGCTCATGACCGAAGGGCATGACGTCGCCATCTACACGGGATCGGCCTTTCGCGCGCGCATCGAAGCCGCCGGCGCGAAGTTCTTTTCGCTGCCACCCGATGCGGATTTCGATCCGACGGATCCGTTCGCGCGGGTCCCGGAACTGAAGGTCCTGCCGCCGGGGCTCGAATGGATGCGCATCGCCCTGGAGCGGCTTTTCGTCGACAAGATTCCGGCGCAGCAAGATGGTCTGCAAAGGCTTCTGCTTACCTTCGGTCCCGACGTCATTGTCGGCGACGACATGTTCTTTGGCGTGCTGCCGATGCTGCTGGGCGCGCGTTCGAAACGGCCACCCATTGTTCTCTGCGGCACATCGGTCCTGCATTGGCCGCGCGAGGACGGCGCACCGCTCTTCCTCGGCCTGCCGCCGGCGACAATGCCCAGACAGCGCGATGAGTACGCAGCCGTGGCGCAGGACTATCACGAGAAGGTCGATCTGCCTGTCGGACTGCGGCTGAACCAGGTGCTCAAGCAACTGGGTGTCGGTCCGGCATCGATGACCTTGTTCCATTCCAGTGTCGGACTCGCGGATGCCTATCTGCAATTGTCGGTGCCGGGTTTCGAATTTCCGCGCGACATCCCCCGCTCGGTGCATTTCGTCGGCACGCCACCGATCATTCCCAACCAGGTCCCGCCCCCACCCTGGGCGCACGAACTCGACGGTTCGCGAAAGGTCGTACTGGTGACGCAGGGAACGGTCGCCAATCACAATCTCAACCTGCTGGTCGGGCCGGCCCTGGCGGCGCTCGCCAACGAGCCGGATGTACTGGTCGTCGCCACCGCGGGAGGCCGCCCGACCGACGCGATTCCGGGTCCAATCCCCTCGAATGCACGTGTTTCGAGCTATCTGCCCTTCGAGTGGCTGCTGCCGAAGGTCGATGTGCTGGTCACCAATGGCGGCTATGGCAGCGTCAACCAGGCCATGAGCTTCGGCATTCCGCTCGTCACCGCGGGGCTGACCGAGGACAAGGCTGAGGTCAATGTGAGGGTCGCGTGGTCCGGCGTCGGCATCAACCTCGCAACCAATGCGCCGAGTTGCGAAGCGCTGCGCGGAGCGGTGAGGACCGTGCTCGATGAGCCGTCTTACCGGTCGCGAGCCAGGCAAATGGCAGACGCGTTCGCCGCAGTCGACACGCGATCGGCAATTCCGGGAATCATCAGCCGACTCGTTGCGGGTGAAAAAGACCGCCGGGAACCGGCATACCGGCGGCGGGCCAGCTCGGCGCAGCCGGCGAGCGCCGCAGGTCTGAATTCCATGACTTAGCTCACGGCAAAATCCGTCGGCTTCGCCGCGGTATGCGGCGGAGCCGAACTCATCGTCCATCGCGGCAATGTCAATCCGAATGCGTCAGGCGCTTAATCCATGCGAATTCAGTCGACTTCCTTCGCCTTCACACTGCTGCTCGGCCTCCTCGCGGCCGTGCCCTATTCCGGCATCGACATCAATCTGCCGGCGCTGTCCGCAACCGCCGCAACGCTCGGCGTCAGCGCCTCCGAGGTCGGACTGACGATGAGCGCCTTCGTGCTCAGCCTCGCGGTGATGCCACTGATATACGGCCCTGCCTCCGACCGATTCGGCCGCAAGCCGATCGTGCTGTTCGGCATCCTGCTCTTTGTGATGGGCAGCGTTGCCTGCGCCCTCGCTTCGTCGCTGCCGGCGCTGCTGGCGTGCCGCGTCATTCAGGGGATCGGCGCCGCGGCGATGGGAATAACACTTGCCATCATCCGCGACCTCTTCGACGGCAACGCCGCACGGATCAAGATCGCCAACGTCATGGTCGCAGTGAATGTTGCGACCATGGTCTCGCCGACGGCCGGCGCCGCGTTGCTCATGCTCGGCAACTGGCGATTGATTTACGCGGTCCAGGCCGGGATCGGCTTGATTCTGCTGCTAGCGGTGCTTTTTGGCCTTTCCGAGAGCGCGAGGATCAACCCGACCCTTCGGTCGGGACCGGCCGCTGTGTCGAGCTATCTTCGGGTGCTGACGAATCCGGTTTCGTTCGGATTCGTCCTGGTCGGCGCGGCGGCCGGCGCGACGGTGTTTGCCTACGTCACCGGTGCGTCACTGTTCTTTATCGGCGTGGCGGGACTGCGTCCCGATCAATACGGCCTGATCTTCAGCGCGTGTTCCGCCGCAATCATGTGCGGCGCCTTGCTGGACGGACGCCTCGGTCGGCGCGGAATATCATCCGGCGACGTGCTTGCAACGGGCCTCAATCTGATGACGGCGGGCTCGCTTGTGTTGCTCGCCATAACGATCGGCGGCCTGACGTCGCCGGCACTCTTCGCCGGGCTCTTGATCGTGGTCGCGCTCGCCTTCGGGCTGGCCGTTCCGAACGTGATGAACGCGACCATGCAGCCGTTGCCGGAGATCGCCGGTGCGGTCAGCGCCGCTGCCGGAAGCGTCCAGTTGACGGCGGGCGCGGCCTCGAGCGGGCTGGTCTCGGTTCTGTTCGATGGACGGTCGGCGCTCTCGATGAGCGCAACAATGGCGCTGTGCTCGCTTCTGGGATTGGGCGCCTACTTCCTGATCGCCCGCCCCGCCGAGCACCGGGTTGGAGCCGTCCTGGAATATGATGCGCCCAGTGACCGGCTCGGCTGACACCGGTCGCTTCAATTGCCTGCGACGAAGGCATCGTAGACCAGCTTCTTGAACGCAACCCTGATGTAGCTGCGCTCCACCTGCGTCTGCTCCATCAGGATGTAGATCATGTCCAGCCTGGGATCGACGCCGAAATAGGTGCCGCTGCCGGAATCCCACTTGAGTTCGCCGATCGAGCCCGGCGGCGGCGGTTTCGCCTTTCCCGGATCGGTGCGCACGGCAAAGCCGTAGCCGTATCCGAAGCCGTCGCCCGGGAAATAGAAATAGTCGCGCGCGACGCCGGAGCCCGGGCCGATATGATCCGTCGTCATGTCCTTGAATGCGGCGGGGCTGAGATAGCGCCTGCCGTCGAGTTCGCCGCCATTGAGGATCATCTGGGCAAAGCGCGCGTAGTCGCTGAGCGTCGAGACAAGTCCGCCGCCACCGGACTCCCATTCGGGGTGCGCGCGACGCGCGCGCTCGGCCGCGACGAGAATCGTGTCGCTCGGCAGCGGCTCCGCCATCAGCGCGCGCTCTTCGGGCGTATCCAGCACGAATTTGGTGTGCTTCATGCCGAGCGGGTCGAGGATGTGCTGCTTCTCGAACTGATAAAGTGTCTGGCCCGACACGATCTCGATCACGCGCCCAAGCACGTCGGTGGAGTGGCCATAGCGCCAGAGCGTGCCGGGCTGCCGCGCCAGCGGCAGTTTCGCGATGCGCTCGGCGAACTCCTTGTTGTCGAAATGCCCGGCGAACAGATGCGCCTCCGAATAGACCTTCAGCACCCACGGGCCGCCGATATATTCATAGCTGATGCCCGACGTATGCCGGAGCAGATCCATGATGGTCACCTGCCGGACGGCCGGGACGAGGTGGAGGATCATCTCGCCCTGCGCATCCCTCGCCTCCAGCCCCACCTGCATGTTGGCAAAGGAAGGAATGTATTTCGAGACGGGATCGTCGAGCGCAAGCTTGCCGGCGTCGATCAGCATCATTGCCGCCACGCTGGTGATCGGCTTGGTCATGGAATGAAGGGCAAAGATCGTGTCCGGCGTCGTCGGCAGCCCGGTTGCGACGTCGCGCACGCCAAAACATTTGAGGTAAACCGGGCGGCCATGCTGCTGGATCAGGACCGCGGCACCCGGCAGCTTTGCCGTCGCCACCTCGTTGTCGAAGAACTCGGTGATGAGCTGCAGCTTGTCCGGCGCCGGCGCGGGCGCCTCTGCCGCGCCCGCGCATCGGCTCGCCCATAGCGCCACCAAAGCCGCCGCCAACACGACGCGCCGGAGGCGCGGGGCTCTCACCGGATCGACTGCATTGGCCATGATTGCGGCCCTGATTTCAGGATGCACTGGACGCGCCAATACGACCATCTATTTGGATATGGGCCCATGGAGTCCGTCAACGGTCGGCAGGCTGGCGGTTCGAACCTTCGTGAAATCGTCGCGCCGGCGCTCTATATGGGAATCATGAACATCGTCCGCCAAACCCTGGCTGCCCTTGCGCTTTTCGGCGTCCTGGGCGCACCGCTCGCGCGCGCCGAAGGCGCAGCTCCCGTCGACCTGCGCATCCTCGCGATCAACGATTTCCACGGCAATCTGGAGCCGCCGCCCGGCGGCATCAGGATCACTGACCCCAACGACAAATCCAAAAAGATAGCGGTGGCGGCCGGCGGCTCCGAAACCATGGCCACCCTGGTGAAGCAGCTTCGTGAGGGTCACAAGAACACGATCTTCGTCGCGGCGGGCGATCTGATCGGCGCCAGTCCCTTGCTGTCGGCGATGTTTCACGACGAGCCCACGATCGAGTCGCTGTCGATGATGGGGCTCGCCATCTCCTCCGTCGGCAATCACGAATTCGACGAGGGCAAGGACGAGCTGCTGCGGATGCAGAACGGCGGCTGCCATCCGGTCGACAAGTGCCGGGGGCCGCATCCGTTTCAAGGCGCCAAGTTTCACTATCTTGCCGCCTCCACCATCGAGACGGCGACCGGCAAGACGGTGTTTCCGCCCTACGAGATCAGGGAATTCGACGGCATCCCGGTTGCCTTCATCGGCCTCGCCCTGAAGGGCACGCCGCAGATCATCTCGCCGGCCGCATCCCGCGGCCTCGAATTCCGCGACGAAGCGGAGACCGTGAACGCGCTCGTTCCGGAACTGAAGGCGCGCGGGGTGGAGGCCATCGTGGTGCTGATCCACGAGGGCGGCTTTCCGATCGGCGACTACAATGAATGCCCGGGCATTTCCGGGCCGATCGTCGACATCGTGAAGAAATTCGACCCCGCCGTGGATGTCGTGATCAGCGGCCATACCCACCAGGCCTATGTCTGCCAGATCGACGGACGGCTGGTCACATCCGGCGACAAGTTCGGCACGCTGGTCACCGCGATCGACGTCAAACTCGATCCGCAAAGCCGCGATGTCATCAGCGCCAAGGCCGACAACGTCATCGTGCGCACCGGCGCGATTGCCAGGGACCCCGAGCAGACCGCGCTGATCGAGTCCTACAAGAAGGTCGCCGCCCCGATCGCCAATCGCCACGCCGGCACTGTCACGGAAACGCTGTCGCGCATGCCCAATGCGGCCGGCGAGAGCGCGCTCGGCGATGTCATCGCTGACGCCCAGCTTGCCGCAACGAAGGACGAGGCCAAGGGCGGCGCCGTGGTCGCCTTCACCAATCCCGGCGGCATCCGCACCGACATCATCAGGCGCGACGACGGCGCGGTGAGCTTTGCCGACGTCTTCGCCAGCCAGCCGTTTCGCAACCAGCTGGTGACGCTGACGCTGACCGGCGCGCAGATCAAGGACATGCTGGAGCAGCAATGGTCGGATCCGAAACGGCCGCGCATCCTGCCGGTCTCCAGAGGGTTCGGCTACAGCTGGGACGCCGCCAGGCCCTACGGCGAGCGCGTCATCGCCTCCTCGATGATGTTGAACGGCAAACCGGTCGACCCGGCTGCGACCTACCGCGTCACCGTCAACAATTACCTCGCGCTCGGCGGTGACGGCTTTACCGTGCTCAAGCAGGGATCGAGCCCGCAGTTCGGCATCTATGACGATGAGGCGCTGTTCGCCTATTTCCAGGCCAACAGCCCGATCGCTCCGCCCGCCGCCGATCGCATTGCGCAGACGAATTGAAACGCAAGATTGAAATGCAAGGCTGCCGGGCGGAGCACGAGCCGGCTCCGCCCTTTCCGATCGCAGCAATAGCTCCTAGATTAGCAGCTTATCGCAGGCGCGCCCCAGCGGCGCCTGCCGGATAGGGACCGCATGACCACGCTTCTTCTTACCCACTCGGCCTGTCTCAAGCACGCGACGCCCGCGGGACATCCCGAACGCCCGGACCGGCTGCGCGTCATCAACGAGGTGCTCTCGGACCACCGCTTCAACGGGCTCGTGCGCGGCGAGGCGCCGGAGGGCAACCTCGATCTGGTTACGCTGTGCCATACCGAGCTCTATGCGACGGAGCTGCGCCACATCGCGCCGACGAACGGCGTCGTCTATATCGACGGCGATACCTCGATGTCCCCCGGCACCTGGGAGGCCGCGATGCGCGGCGTCGGCGGCGCGGTCGCCGCGACCGAGGCGGTGATGAGCGGCAAGCACAACAACGCCTTCGTCGCGGTTCGCCCGCCCGGCCATCATGCCGAAAAAGCGACTCCGATGGGCTTCTGCTTTTTCGACAATGCCGCGATCGCGGCGCGCCACGCCCAGCGCAAGTTCGGGATCGGCCGCGCGGCCATCGTCGATTTCGACGTGCATCACGGCAACGGCACGCAGGATATCTTCTGGTCCGATGCCAGCGTGATGTATTGCTCGACGCACCAGATGCCGCTGTTTCCCGGCACCGGCGCCGCCGGCGAACGCGGCGAGCACGACACCATCGTCAACGCGCCGCTCGCCGCCGAGGACGGCAGCACGCAATTCCGCGCCGCGTTCGAACACCGCATTCTGCCGCACTTGCAGAAGTTCGCTCCCGAACTGATCGTGATCTCGGCCGGCTTTGATGCGCATTACCGCGACCCGCTCGCTTCCCTCAATCTGAAAGCGGAGGATTTCGGCTGGGTCACGCGCAAGCTGATGGACCTGGCGGACAAAACCGCACAAGGGCGCGTTGTCTCGGTGCTCGAGGGCGGCTATGATCTCGAAGGTTTGAGGGAATCGGTCGCAGCCCACGTCGACGCATTGATGGGCGTGTAGATCGCGACCTGATCCCGTAACAATCCGTCCGCAGTGGCAGCCTTAAAACACTGCATCGATCGCGCAGTCCTTGGGAAAGGCAGTATGGCCGAGAACGTCCAGGTAGATGTCAAGCAGCTCAGCTTCGAGCGCGCCATCGATGAGCTTGAATCGATCGTCAAGCGCCTCGAGGAAGGCAAGGTGCCGCTCGAAGAGTCGGTCGCCATCTACGAACGTGGCGAGGCCTTGAAGCGCCGCTGCGAAGAGCTGTTGCGGCAGGCCGAAGCCCGCGTGGAGAAGATCACCACCGATGCAAGCGGCCAGGTCACCGGCGCCGAGCCACTGGACGTGCAATAGTCCTTCTCTTCCGCGTCCGCTTTCAGTTTCGTGATGGCTACCGAGCGGCCACACGTCTGAGACTTTTTCCTGATCGTGTGCGGGCCGGTGCCATTGTGCGAACGCATGGCCCATCCGGAAGCTGCGCTGGGGGTCGTGACCTGCAATGCGGAAATGCGCGAGCAGGCTTGGAAAAGCCTTGAATCCGCCGCGGGCAGCAACACAATTGCAGCGGAATTGAGCATCAGGGAACCTTCGGCTCGCCTTAGCCGTTGGGATTTTTGGCGTCTTGCCAAGCCGCCATGACGCCGCCGGGACCCTCGCGGGTTGGCTTTGGCGGCGGCTTTGGTGTAATGGTTTCCACAAGATCGGCTCTTGGCAGGGGCTCGCGGTCGCCGTTTTGGCGGCGCTAATTCCTTCCAAAAGCTAAGGAAAATGGCTGAGACGGGCGAAGCCACCCGAAGTGACCTATATCACACTGACCGTTCCGGAGCGCAATCTAGGTTCGAAACCGGGCTGGCGCCCAACGTGACTAATACCACGTAAATCGAACCTCGCTGCGCTGATACTGTGCAACCCTTCTCCTGCCGGACGAAAGTTCCGGCATGCAAAATTGGAATAACGCCGTGACCGTATTTAGTAAGACGCCGCTTCTCGACACCATTCGGACACCGGAAGATCTGCGCCGGCTCAAGGTGGAGCAGCTCCGGCAGGTCGCCGATGAATTGCGCCAGGA
>CAYVVB010000166.1:0-9962 GCA_964454955.1 uncultured Bradyrhizobium sp.
CGCGGAGGGCACGCTCGGCATCATCACGGCGGCGACGCTGAAACTGTTCCCGAAGCCGCGCGCGATCGAGACCGCCTTCGTCGGGCTCAAATCGCCGGCGCAGGCGCTGAAGCTGCTGTCGCTGTCGCAGAACGAGGCGGCGGGCACGCTGACCAGCTTCGAGCTGCTCTCCGAAATCGCCGTCGATTTCTCGATCCGCCACGGCATCGACGTGCGCGATCCCCTCGCCGGCAAGCATCCCTGGTATGTACTGATGGAATTGTCGTCGCCGCGCGACGACGCCCGCACGACGCTGGAGGCGATCCTCGGCAGGGCGCTGGAGACGGACATCATCGACGATGCCGTCATCGCCGCCAATCTCGGCCAGCGGCTGGGTTTCTGGAAGCTGCGCGACGAGATGTCGGCGGCGCAGAAGCCGGAGGGCGGTTCGATCAAGCACGACGTCTCGGTGCCGGTTGCCGCCGTGCCGGCCTTCATCGCGGAGGCCGACGCGGCGGTCGTCAAGCTCATTGCCGGCGCGCGGCCGGTGCCGTTCGGCCATCTCGGCGACGGCAACATCCATTACAATGTCAGCCAGCCGGTCGGCGCCAGCACATCGGATTTCCTGGCGCGCTGGCATGAGGTCAATGCGGTGGTGTTCGACATCGTGCTGAAAATGGGCGGCTCGATCTCGGCCGAGCACGGCATCGGCGTGCTCAAGCGCGACGAGCTTCCGCAGGTGAAGGACAAGGTCGCGATCGCTCTGATGCGGCAGGTGAAGGCGATGCTCGACCCGCTCGGCATCATGAATCCGGGCAAGGAGCTGTGAGCATGGCGGACATAGCGAACGCCGGTGCGCTGTCGATCGCACCGATCGCCGATGAGGATGTTGCCGACGTCGTGACCCTGTGGGAGCGGTGCGGCCTGACGCGGCCGTGGAACGAGCCCGCCGCCGACATCGCGCTGGCGCGCAGGGGCGCGAATGCGACCATTCTGGTTGGCCGCCTCGGCGGGGCGATCGCCGCCACCGCTCTGGTCGGCCATGACGGCCATCGCGGCTGGGTCTATTACGTCGCGGTCGACCCGTCGCACCAGAAGAAGAGCCTTGGCCGCATCATCATGAGCGCGGCCGAGGATTGGCTGCGCGAGGCCGGCATCGCCAAGATGATGCTGCTGGTACGCCCGGAGAACACGGCCGTGCGCGCGTTCTATGAATCCATCGGTTACGGCGAGCAGCCGCGGGTGATCTTCGCCAAATGGCTCGATGGCCGGGAACCGACTCCGTAGCGGAGACATTGAATAGGCTTCATGGGTATCTCCGATCGCATCCGTGTCACGAGCGAGCGCGTCTTGTCGCATGCGCGCTACACGCTCAAGAACGTGACCTTCGACTGGCGCCGCGCCGACGGCAAATGGCAGACGCTGACGCGCGAAGTCTACGACCGCGGCAATGCGGCGGCGATCCTGCCCTACCATCTTGCGCGGCGGACGGTGGTGCTGGTGCGCCAGTTCCGCTATCCCGCCTACGCCAACGGTCATGACGACCTGTTGATCGAGGCGGCGGCCGGCATGCTCGACGACGCCT
The DNA here is from genome assembly GCA_964454955.1 of uncultured Bradyrhizobium sp. Classification (GTDB taxonomy): domain Bacteria; phylum Pseudomonadota; class Alphaproteobacteria; order Rhizobiales; family Xanthobacteraceae; genus Bradyrhizobium. Next base: position 1,565 of record CAYVVB010000166.1, read on the forward strand.
CGCCGGAGGTGCGCATCCGTGCCGAGGCCGAAGAGGAGACCGGCTATCGGCTGCACCATGTCCACAAGGTGTTCGAGGCGTTCATGAGCCCGGGCGCGGTGACCGAAAAAATCCACTTCTTCGTCGCCGAGTACGAGCCGGCCATGCGCATCGGCAGCGGCGGCGGGCTCGCGCACGAAGGCGAGGACATCGACGTGCTGGAACTGTCGATCGACGAGGCGCTCGCCATGATCGACGACGGCCGCATCGCCGACGCGAAGACGATCATGCTGCTGCAACATGCCGCGCTGAAGATTTTCCGCTGAGCGACGTCTGAAGGATTGTCGTCCCGGCGAAATCCGGGACGACGATGCGGAGAGATCAAAACAAACTCCCCTGCCCGTCATCGGTTGCGGCCGGCGCAGCTTTGCGCGCGGGCCGCTTCGCAGTCTTCGGCGCCTCCTCCGCGGCGCGCTGCTCGTCCGTGATCGGCAGGATCAGTTGCTCATCGTCATTGTCGACATGGTTCACCCGCACGGACACCTCATGCCAGGCGAAGCTGCCTTCCGCAGGCGGCACCAGAAGCCCCATCACCGGCTCGGCGCTGTCCTCGCGGCAATCGAGCCAGCGCTCGAAATCTGCAAGCCCGACGGTCACCGGCACGCGCGGATGCAGCACCGTGAGCTCCCGGCTCGCCGCCGAGGTGACGATCGCCACCGTATCGACTTCCTCCCCGTTCGGCCCCATCCAGGTCTCCGCGAGGCCCGCGAGGGCGAACGGCTGCCTGTCGCGCCGGTGGATGAAGAAGGGCCGCCTGCGCGATGGCGCCGCCTGCCACTCGTAATAGCCATCGGCGGGGATCAGGCAGCGCCGCCGCCTGATCGCGTTCTTGAACTCAGGCTTCTCGAGCACCGTCTCGGCGCGCGCGTTGATCAGCAGGCTGAACTTGCGCGGGTCCTTGACCCATGACGGGATCAGGCCCCAGCGCATCAGCCTGAAATGCCTGGCGCCGTTTTCGACCGTCACGACGGGGATCGGCTGGGTCGGCGCGATATTGTGCCGGGGCGGAAAATTCGGCTGTTCGACATAGCCGAAAATCCGCCGCAAGGCCTCGGGAGGCGAGGTGATGACAAACCGACCGCACATTCTTGCCCCTAAATAGGCGCTCGTTCAGCCCCTTTTAACCCCATCCGCTAACACTGCGGACCATGACGTCGGCGGCCGCACCATCCGGGCAATTTGATCTCATCACGACGCAACTGGCGGACCTCGACGAGGAAGCCCGCGCTGCGGCGTTGCGGGCTGCCAACATCAATCCCGGCAGCGGGCTTGCCACCGACTATCTGAATCATTTCAACGAAGCCATCATGCTCCTGGAGATGATTCCGGACATGCCGGAATGCACCGACGATTTCCTGGCGTGGCGTCCGCTGTCCTATACGGAACATTTCATCGCATCCAATTTCAAGGGGCGCGACCTGGCGATTGCCGCCTATGAAGGCGCCGATCCGGTCATCCGGGCCGAATTCGACCACATCACCGAAACCATGACCAACATTCTGCTTGCCGTCGGGCAGGCGATGCGCGAAGTCCAGCAGGACAAGACCCGCGCCAAGCTCGCCATCCAGGCCATCGGCTGGCTGAAGGAATTCGTCGCGGCGGCCGGCGGCATTATCAACGGCGGCTCGGATGCCAACGTCGACTATATTATGACCCATTGATGCCCGATGCGTCCGAGACCTCGCCCGCGCGGCCGCAACTCGCGGTGAGCGCGGCCATCTTTCGGGACGGCAAGGTTCTGCTGGTGCGGCGCGCCCGCTCGCCGGCCAGGGGCTTTTACTCGCTGCCGGGGGGCCGGGTCGAATTCGGCGAGTCCCTGCATGTCGCGCTCCATCGCGAGATCGACGAGGAAACCGGCCTGAAGGTCGAGATCGTCGGCCTTGCCGGCTGGCGCGAGGTGCTCCCCACGGCGGCGGGCGGCGGGCATTATCTGATCATGTCGTTTGCGGCCCGCTGGACGGCCAACGAGCCGCGGCTCAACGAGGAACTCGACGATTTCAAATGGCTGGCGCCCGATGCGGCCGGCGATCTCAAGCTGACCGGGGGCCTCACCGAGGTGCTCGAGGCGGCCCGGCGGCTGATCCAGGCCTGACGATGGGTTGGGCACCGTCTTGCTTCCAGCCTATTTGAAGCGCTATCAGGCCGATTGCCCCGGACCCGTCCATGCCAAAACGCCTTTTCGCCGCCCTCCTCGTCATCTGCCTGAGCTGCGCCGCGCCGGTGCGGGCCCAAGACGCAGCGGCGCCATTCGACGGCGACCTGCAGCGGCTCGCCGAAATCCTCGGCGCCCTGCACTATCTCCGGGGCATTTGCGGCAGCAATGAAGGCGCCAAATGGCGCAACGAGATGCAGGCGCTGATCGACGCCGAAACCCCCACCGGCGAGCGGCGGACCCGCATGATCGCGGCCTTCAACCGCGGCTATAACGGCTTCCAGCAGACCTACCGGGCCTGCACACCGGCCGCCCTGGTGGCGATCCGCCGCTATATCGACGAAGGCTCAAAGATCTCGCGCGACCTCACCGCGCGTTACGCGAATTGACCATCCAGCGCTCCGCTCACGTCGCGGCAGGCGGGCGAAGCGGAAGCCGTTGCGTTCGATTCATTTGTCGCCGTTAACCTTTCCTAAAGAACTGCACTAGGCGGATCGTCTCCGCGTGCTACACGTCTCCCGCGCTGGATGCACTTCGTTGTTCGGAAATGCGCCAGCTTCGTCCCTCTTTCGGTTTCATGCGCAACCCCATGCTCTTTCATATCGCCCGCGATCCATTGCCCGACCATGAGCAGAAGCAGGCTGCGCTCAGCTATCTCAACGAGGCCTGGGCCGAGGCGCGCCACGACGGCGTCGATGGCGACTGCCTGGCGCAGGCGAGCCTGTTCGCGGCGATGGCCGAACTCGTCGGCACCTACGGCGAGGATGCGGTAGCGAAGTTCGTCGAGGGCCTGCCCCTTCGCGTCCGCAACGGCGAGTTTTCGCTGATGCGGGCGACGCAGTAGCGCCGCTGTCGCCGGGAGGATCGTCCCGGCGCGCCTCGCGTCGAACAAGCCCCCTTCGCACAGACTCCAAACGTGCTATCCTTGCGCGATCGAGCCAGGGGTCGTCGCCATGACAGCGATTGAGGAATGGCTAGCGTCGATCGGCTTGAGCGAATATGCCGATCGCTTCGTCGAGAACGCCATCGACCTCTCGGTTCTCGGCGATCTTACGGAGCAGGACCTGAAGGAGCTCGGCGTCCTGCTTGGACATCGGCGCAAGATGCAGCGCGCGATCGCCGAACTCAGAGGGGAAGCCTCTCCCGCATCGCAAACAAGGTCCCGGCCTGCACCGCGAGAGGGTGCCGAGCGGCGTCAGCTTACCGTCATGTTCTGCGATCTGGTGGGCTCGTCCGCGCTTGCGGCCCGCCTTGATCCCGAGGATCTGCGGGCGGTCATAGGCGCCTACCACGACTGCATCGCCGCCGTCATCACCAGGAGCGACGGGGTCATCGCCCGCTACATGGGCGACGGCGCGCTCGCCTATTTCGGCTTCCCTCGGGCGCACGAGGATGATGCCGAGCAGGCGATCCGCGCAGGGCTGGCCGCCGTGGACGCCGTCGCGAACCTGAAGACGGATATCGGTACCGCGCTGCAGGTCCGCGTTGGCATCGCGACCGGCATGGTGGTGGTCGGCGACCTGATCGGCGAAGGCTCCGCCAAGGAGCAGACGGTCATCGGCGAGACGCCGAACCTCGCTGCGCGCCTGCAATCGCTTGCGATGCCCGGTTCGGTCCTGATCTGCGAGAACACGCATCGGCTGACCGAGGGGCATTTCGAATACCGCAATGTCGGTCCGGTCCTCCTCAAGGGATGGGCGGAAGCGCTGCCGGTCTGGGAGGTGCTGGGGACGAGCGGCGTGGAAAGCCGCTTCGAGGCGCAGCACAAGGCCCAATTGACGCCGCTGATCGGGCGCGACGAGGAGATCGAGCTGCTGCTGCGCCGCTGGAACAGGTCGTTGCGCGGCGAGGGCAGCGTGGTGGTGCTGTCCGGAGACCCCGGAATCGGGAAATCGCATATCAGCCTCGCGCTCCAGGAGAGGCTTGATGAAGCCGGGCCCCACATCACGGTGCGGCATTTCTGCTCGGCCCACCACACCAACAGCGCGCTCTATCCATTCATCCGCCAGCTCGAACGGGCTGCCCGGTTCGAGCGGACCGACTCGCCGGCCGAGAAACTGGCGAAACTGGAGGCTTTGCTCGCGCGGTCCGGCGCCGATGCCGATCAGGTGGTCGCGCCTCTGGCGAACCTTCTCTCCCTGCCCGCCAATGGCCGCTACCACGTACCGGAGCTGAGCCCCCAGAAGCGCAAGGAGGTGACGCTGGCGGCACTGCTGGCGCAGCTTGACGCCCTCGCAGCGCGCCAGCCGGTGTTCGTCGCCTTCGAGGATGCGCACTGGGCGGATCCGACTTCGCTGGAACTGCTCACGCTCACCCTCGAAAGGGTCCCTCACCTTCGGGTGCTGGTGCTCATCACCGCGCGGCCGGAATTCAAGCCGCCCTGGCCGGGCCATGCCCATGTGACCACGGTCTCGCTCACGCGCATGAACCGGTGCAACGGCGCGGCATTGATCGGGCGCGTTACGGCGGGCAAGACGCTCCCAACGGAGGTCATGGACCAGATCCTCGACCGTACCGATGGTGTGCCCCTGTTCGTCGAGGAATTGACCAAGACGGTGCTCGAAACGGGCCTGCTGCAGGAGCGGGACGATCGCTACGTCCTCAACCACCCGCTGCCTTCGATGGCGATTCCGACGACATTGCATGCATCTCTCATGGCGAGGCTGGATCGACTGGCCCCGGTGAGAGAGGTGGCGCAGATCGGCGCCGTGGTCGGGCGCGAGTTCTCCCATGAACTCCTCAGCATCGTCGCCGGACTGCCCGCCGACAGACTCGAGGAAGCGCTCGCCCAACTGGTTCGGTCGGAATTGATATTCCGCCGCGGCGAAGCGCCGCGGGCGGTCTACTCGTTCAAGCATGCGCTCGTGCGGGATGCCGCCTACTCGGGACTTCTGAGGAGCCGGCGCGCAGCGCTGCATGCCACGATTGCTGAGGCCTTCGAACAACGCTTCCCGGAAATCGTGGAGGCTCAGCCCGAAACCATCGCCCATCATCTCACCGAGGCGGGACATTTCGAGAAGGCCACGACGTACTGGCTGCGGGCCGGAAAGAACGCGGCCATGCGGTTCGCCAATCTCGAAGCCATCGCACATCTGGAGCGGGGCATCGAGGCCTTGGCCCATTTGGCGGACGGCGCGCAAAAGGACAGGCTCGAGCTTGATTTCCAGGTCGCACTGGGCCCCTGCCTGATCGCCACCCAGGGGCCGGCCTCCGACAAGGCGGTCGCGACCTTCGCCCGTGCGCGTGAACTGTGCAAGCGCCTCGGAGATCCTCCTGAACAACTGCAAGTCATGTTCTGGCTGACCACGGCATGCGTCATCCGCGGCGAGTTGCCCGTAGCCCAGGAAATGATCGCGTCCCTGCTTCCGCTTGCCGAGGCGCGCGGCGACCGGCCGGCGCTGCTTAATGCGACCCGCGGTCAGGCCATGATCCGCCTCTTCATGGGACGTCCGAACGACGCCCGGGAAGCCATCGAGCGCGCGGTCGCGGAATTCGAGGCAAGCAGTGAGGACGACAGATTGGCGGCCCGGGCGGCCGGTCAGGACGCCGGTGTCGCCGACCTTGCACTGATGTCATGGGTCCTCTGGCTGCTCGGTTACGTCGATGAGGCGGTGACGCGCATGGACGCCGCCCTGGAACGCGCGGACGCCATCAACCATCCCCATTCGCAAGCCTATGCCTGCTACTATGCCTCGGTCCTCCGTGCGCTTCGCGGCGAGATATCGATTGCGCAACGCCACGCCGAGCGCTGTCGCATCCTGTCCGAGGAGCACGGATTCCGCCAATGGCACGGATTGGCGCTGGCAGTCCAAGGCATATGCGCGACACTGCTCGATCCTTCATCCGGCGCGCTCGCGCAGATCCACTCCGCCATGGACGAGTATATCGGCGCGGGCTACCACCTTGGTATCACGGCCCTGTACGTGCTGTTGTGTCCGACCTTGCTGCTGGGCCGCGAATACGAAGCTGCGCTGGCGCTGATCGAGCAAGGTCTGACGACAACCAGCCGGAACAGCGAACGGATTTTCGAGGCCGAGTTGTACCGGCTGAAGGCGCGCACGCTGATGCTGCGCGGCACGTCCGAGCCCGGAGCGGCGCTGCTCCACAAGGCGTTGAGCACGGCGAAAAGTCAGCACGCCAGGGCCCTCGAGCTTCGCGCTGCAACGGATCTTGCCGCACAGTGGATGGACCAGGGCAAGCGCGAAGAAGCGCTCGAGATGCTCGCGCCCATCTACGGCTGGTTCACCGAGGGCTTCGAGACGCAGGATCTCAAGCAGGCAAAGGCTTTGCTCGGTAAATTGCAGTGACCTGGGCCAGAGCAATCGCCGAGCTGAGCGAATCGAGGACCGCGCGCAACCAACCCCCCGCGTCGTTGCAAGGCGCGAAAGCGACGAAGCAATCCAGGTTGCATCCGTGGAGAAAGTCTGGATTGCCTCGCTTACGCTCGCAATGACGGGTGTGGCTGGGAACGCTCGCCGGGCTCCGCAACCCGATCGGCGAATGCGCTGATCTAACTCGCTTCCGAGTCCTTCTTGAGCTGGCGAAGATAATCATCTCGCAGCTTCTGCCACTCCGGATCCAGCTCGGGCTTTTCATTGATGAACTGTACTTTTCCTGCGCCCTTCTTTCCGAAATTCTTCTTGTACTCCTTGATCGCCTGTTGCGCGGCGCGTTCTCCCAGCATTCGCCCTTTCTTGAGGTTACTGTGGTTCCACTTGAAATTGATATTCCCCGGCACGTGAATCTCGACGACCGTGCCGGCCCACGCCGGCTTGTCGAACTTGACGTGATACTTGAACAACCTGACGTCATCTTCACCAACGGTTGCCGCAAACAATTGGCAGAGGTTTGCCAGGGCATCGTGAAGATTTTTCGGTTTGCGGATTTGCTGCGAATCGACGATCCGGCTCACCCATATTTCATCGACATCGAGATCGGTCAGGTTTTCGAAGTTGACCGTGTCGACCAATGCCCCCTCGCAATACGTGACCTTATTGATCTCCACGGTTTCTTCGACGAAGGGAAGAGCCGAACACGCACATAAGGATTCCGCGGTGATGCGCCCGCCGAACGTCCTTTTTATCTTGTGGCCGGGTTTGGTCGTGACCGGCATCGGGCGGTTTGCAAAGAACGCGAGCTCATGGTCATCGAGATTCCACGCATTGTGAAAGATGAACGGTTTATCCGGCCCGTAGAGCTTCCCGAATTCGATGTCTTTCATGAAATCACTGTCAGGATAGTTGATCTTCGAAAGGCCGTTGACGTTGGACAGATACATCATCGACGTCAGGTAACGGATGAAGGGATTGGGTGCCATCACCTGGTTGAGTATCCATCGATTGAAGTCACCTTCGGTCAATTGCTTCGGAGGCTTCTCGCCGCGCGGCATGTAGTCCGCGACAATGGCCCACGATTGCTGGGCCCAATCGAACCAATTGTAGGGCTGCCACTGAAAATCCCTGTAGTTCTTGGGATCGGCGACAAACTTGTTCAGGGCATCGATGTTGTTGCGCCAATCCGACCCGAACACCTTGTTGATCGGAAAGTGCTTGTAGCCTTCGTCATCGCGAAACACGCCGTTCTTGAAGAAGTCGAATGTCTTTTCGACCTTCTCTCCGGCACTGATTTTTTCATCGAACTGGTTGTAGACGATGCCGACCCATGCGCCGATGCAGGACAACGACCACACGTCAAAGTTTATGTCATGTTGGGCGAGAGCGTCCAGAACCCCAATGTGCAGCCCCGCTGCAGGTCCACCGCCACCAAGCGTAATTGCTCTACGAGGGGTTTCCTTGTCTGGCATTTTGAAAGCTCCTTTACATTATGAACAGACTCCAATCGACTTTGAATTTGCGAAAGCGCGATAGACTAGTTTTTTTTGCCATGATTGGGAAGCTCACTCGGTCGATCGAGTTGCACACGCGATCGAACTAAGACAGTGGCGCTGACACAAGCACAGACTTGCACGTCCGCGCGTGCAGCATGCGCGCGCCAGGCGCCGGGTTCTGTGAAACCAATCACATGTAGCCGAATAGGCGAAGCGATATCCGGTAGTGACAACCATGCATATCGCCGTCGCTCATGTAGGCGACGGGCCGCGGACCGATTCGCCCGTCGCGTTAAAGTGCCGCAGGCCATCGGCTTGCGGCGTCGGGCAAATCAGAAGCATCGTCCCGCGCATCCTGTCCCGGCACGAGGGGCGCATCG
>CAYVVB010000167.1:0-10048 GCA_964454955.1 uncultured Bradyrhizobium sp.
GCAGGTTGATGCGGGCGGAACCGAGGGAGCTCGCCGACGTCATTTCGGTGACGTCGGCGATCTGACCAAGGTGGCGCTCGAGCGGGCTCGCGAGTGTGGTGGCTACGTCCGCGGGACTGGCGCCGGGCAAGGTCGCCTGCACCGAAATCGTCGGAATGTCGACATCGGGCAGCGGCGAGACCGGCAGCTTGAAGAATGCAATGGCGCCGGCCACCACCAGTCCCAGCGACAGCAGCGTGGTGGCGACCGGACGGCGGATGAAAGGGGTGGAGAGACTCATAACCTTTCGCGATCGAAGTCCTTGCGGATCAGCTTGTATCCGGCAGCGTCCCGATGCAAAAGCCGCACAATGTCACACGGTGTCGTCACATCCCTGCCGCGTTTTCCGATTGCCCCCGCAGCAATGTCAATGTCAAGGCAAGGATCGAGCAGGGACGATCGGCCACCCTGGGCGGGCAGGTTCGCCCCGGAGCAGCGAGGGGCCGAGCTGCGCCATCAACGGCAGAACGACGACTCTCAGCACGCCGATGACGATGATCCTGCGTATCGCAAGCCTTCTCAGGCCAGCGCAGCGGCGTCGACAACGGCTTGCGCGAAGGCCTCCGGGGCCTCCTGCGGCAGATTGTGGCCGATGCCGCCCTTGACCTCGCGGTGCTCGTACTTGCCGGAGAACTTTTTGGCATAGGCGGCCGGCGGCGGATGCGGCGCGCCATTGGCGTCGCCTTCCATCGTGATCGTTGGCACGGTGATGACAGGCGTCGCCGCGATGACCTTGTCCAGATCGGCGTAACGCGCCTCGCCGCCGGCAAGCGCCATCCGCCACCGGTAATTGTGGATCACGATCGCGACATGATCGGGGTTTTCGAACGACTTCGCGCTGCGCTCGAAGGTCGCGTCATCGAACTTCCATTGCGGCGAGGCGAGCTGCCAGATCAGCTTCGAGAAGTCATGGCGGTACTTGTCATAGCCCTCGCGGCCACGCTCGGTCGCGAAATAGAATTGGTACCACCATTGCAGCTCGGCCGACGGCGGCAGGGGCGCCTTGCCGGATTCCTGGCTCGAAATCAGATAGCCGCTGACCGAAACCATGGCCTTGCAGCGCTCGGGATGAGCCGCGGCGATGATATTCGCGGTCCTTGCGCCCCAGTCGAAGCCGGCAAGCGTTGCCTTTTCGATTTTCAGCGCATCCATCAGCGCGACGATATCGGCGGCGACCGCCGCAGGCTGGCCATTGCGGAGCGTGTCGTTCGACAGGAAATGCGTCGTGCCGTAGCCGCGCAGATAAGGCACGATGACGCGATAGCCGGCCTGCGCGAGCAGCGGCGTCACGTCGACGAAGCTGTAGATGTCATAGGGCCAGCCGTGCAGCAGAATGACGGCGGAACCGTCGGCCGGACCGGCCTCGGCGTAGCCGACGTTCAGGAGCCCGGCATCGATCTGCTTTAGCGGGGCGAAGGATGTGTTGGTTCCCGGCTTGATCGCCGGCAGCGTTGGCTTCGCTCCTGTTTGCGCGCTCGCTGCGCCGACGGCCGCGAACCGGGCGGCTGTGAATGCCGCGGCGATGCCAAGAAAATCCCGCCGGCGATGATTGACGCGGTCAAACATGTCGATCTCCCTTTTCTGATGTCTCAGCTCGGACTTTGGAGATACGCAATGGCAAAGGTTTGTATGCGCCGGGAATACCGATGTCTATGTGACACCAACGATGCTAAGCTTCGTGCTTGAAAGCAGGGCAGCGATGTCCGGTTCGCCTCTCTTGACCGGGCACCGCGGTCCGCCATTTTTGCCGGTCAAGTGTGTCGTCAGGAAAGTCGCACTGTGCCCGTCGCGAGATATTCGACACCGATCATCACGCGGCAGATGCAGTCGCTGTCCGGCATCGGACTCGTCCTGGGAACACTGTTTTTCGCGGCCTCGCTCACGCCGACGCTCGTTCCGCGAAGCTTTCTGACTCAGGGGGCGCTCGCAGGCACCTGCTTTGCCGTGGGCTACGCCGCCGGCGTGCTGTGGCGCTGGCTGTGGCACTATCTCGAGCTGCCCGAGCCCTCGTGGCGAATTCGATCCGTCGCCAACGTCGTGGTGGCGGTCGCCTGCCTTCTCGTCGCCATCATATTTCTATGGCGCTCGGCGGAATGGCAGAACTCAATCCGCGCGGCCATGAAGATGGAGCCGGTCGAAACGGCCCGTCCGCTCGAGACGTCGGCGATCGCCGTGATCACGTTCTTCGCGATCCTGGCCTTGGCGCGGCTGTTCAAGCTCGTGACATATTTCCTGTCCGCGCGTATCCGGCGCTTGATTCCGCGAAGGGTTGCGAATGTCATCGGGCTGCTCGTGGCGACACTGCTGTTCTGGTCGATTGCCAACAATCTGCTGATCCGCGCGGCCTATAGCACGCTCGATTCCTCCTTTCGCGAATTCGATGCCTTGATCGAGCCTGAGCGGCCGCAGCCGACTGCTCCGGGAAAAACCGGAAGCAAGGCATCGCTGGTGAGATGGAATGAACTCGGCCGGGCCGGTCGCGAATTCGTGGCGTCCGGGCCGACCGCTGCGCAGATCGGCGCATTCACCGGGCGGCCGGCCCGGGAGCCCATACGTGTGTACGTAGGTCTGCGTGGCGCCGATACGCCGCGCGGGCGCGCAAGACTGGCGCTTGACGAGCTCAAGCGCCAAGGCGGCTTTGACCGTTCCACCCTCGTCGTGATCACGCCGACCGGCACCGGCTGGATCGACCCCGCGGCCATGGGCACGCTCGAGTATCTCCTCGACGGCGATGTTGCCAGCGTTGCGGTCCAGTATTCCCACCTCAACAGTCCGCTGTCGCTGCTATTCCAGCCCGAATCCGGCGCAGAGGCCGCGCGAGCCCTGTTCACGGAGATCTATAGCTACTGGACCACACTGCCGAAGAACGCACGGCCCAAACTCTATCTGCATGGCCTGAGCTTGGGCGCCATGAACTCGGAGAAATCGGAGGAGCTGTTCGAGACGATCGGCGATCCGATCGCCGGAGCCCTGTGGAGCGGGCCGCCATTCGAGAGCCGCATCTGGCTCTCGATCACTGCGAACCGCAATGAAGGGTCCCCAGCCTGGCTGCCGCAATTTCGTGACGGCCGCTTCGTGCGTTTCATGAACCAGAACGGGCCGACAGTGCCCGGCGATGCGCCATGGGGACCGATGCGCGTGGTCTATCTGCAATATGCGAGTGACCCGATCGTGCTCTTCGACTACCGCGATGCCTACCGGCGCCCGGCCTGGATGAACGCACCGCGAGGTCCGGACGTTTCACCCGACCTGCAATGGTATCCGGTCGTCACGATGCTTCAGCTCGCCCTCGACATGGCGGTCGCGACCAGCACGCCGATGGGGTATGGCCATGTCTACGCGCCGGAGCATTACGTCGACGCCTGGGTTGCCGTGGCCGATATTCACTGGTCTCCCAACGCCCTCGCAAGGCTGAAGATTCATCTCGGGAATGCGGCACGGAAGATCATCGATGCCAACACCAGCGACAATCCCTACGGCGACCGGGGCGGATAAAGCCGGCGCGCCGATGCATCGTGAGCTTGCATCTGGCGCAGGCTGCGGTTCCTGCTAAGCTGAAAGTATTGCTTCTCATCTCTTGGCAACCCGAGGCATTCATGAACGACGACCGTTTTCCGGGCCCCGCTTTGCGCCGCCTTGAACTCCAGATCGGAGACCAGCGTGTTGCCGGCTTCGAGAGCGAGGGGAGCGGCCGGCCGATCCTGCTGGTCCACGGCAATTCATCGTCGTCCCGCATCTGGCAGAAGCAGCTCGAGGGGCCGCTTGGCGCCAGGTATCGGCTGATTGCGATCGACCTGCCGGGCCATGGCGCCTCGTCTCCGCCGCCGAATCCGGAGCTCGATTATTCGGGACCAGGCTACGCGGCCTTCATCGCGGCGGTTGCGGAGCGGCTGGAGCTGAAGGATGCAGTGATCGTCGGCTGGAGCCTCGGCGGCCACGCCGTTCTCAATGCAACGCCCATGCTACCGAGGGCGGCCGGCCTGATGATCTTCGGCACGCCGGCGCTCGGCAAGGCACCGGACGGTTTTTCCGGCTTCAAGGGCCTCTCCGCCACCGCGTTTACACCGGCGCCCGGCGATGCGGAGATCGAGGAGTGGATGAGGTCGGTCTTTGCGCCGGGATTTTCACCGATTCCGTCATTCGCCGTCGCTGATTTTCGCAACACCGATGGTGCGGCGCGCGGATATCTCGGTGCAAGCGCACAGCAGGGGCGTTTCGCCGACGAGGTCGAGATCGTGCGCAATCTCGAGATCCCGCTTGCGATCGTGCATGGGGAGCAGGAGCAGATCGTCGATCTCGCCTATCTGCAGCGACTGACGGCGCCGACGCTGTGGCGCAAGCAGGTTCAGGTGATCGCAGGCGCCGGCCATGCAACGCAATGGGAGAAGCCGGCCGAATTCGACAAGATCCTCGATGAATTCGCCTCGAGCCTTTGACGGCCCGGAAAACGCTCTACCGGATCGCCGCAGCGAGCGCTGCGAGCAGCGCGGGCGGCGTCACCAGCAGCCCGATGCGCAGAAAACCCCAGGCGGTGACCTTGACCTTTTCCCGGCGCAGCGCAACGAGCCACAGCAGGGTTGCAAGCGATCCCGTCACGGACAAGTTGGGCCCGAGATCGACGCCGATCAGCATCGCATTCACGACCGGCGCAGGAAGGTGATCGTTGGCGGCGACGGAGCCGGCCACGAGCCCGACCGGCAGGTTGTTGGCGATATTGTCGGCCAGTGTGGTGGCGATGCCAGCGCCCCAGGCGGCCTCTCTTACCGAGTTTGCGACCGCGGCATGCAGGATGTCGGCAAGCTGGCCGATGGCGCCGGTCCTCACCAGCGCTTCCACCATCACGAACAATCCGGCGACGAGCGGCACGACGCCCCAGGAGACGCCGCGCAGAACCGGCCAGGGTGATTGGCGGCTCAAGGCGAGCACGGCGGCGGCCGTGACAAGACCGCAGACGAAGGTCGGCAATCCCAATTGAATATCGAGTGCCGAGGCGGTCAGAAGCACGGCGCCGATCAAGGCAATGCCGAGTGCGGTGAGCCTGCCGCCGCGGCCGAGCTTGGGTTTTGGAACGCTGCGTTCGATGTTCTCTTTGGCGAGTACGCGGGCGAGCGTCAGCCGAAGCGTGATATAGGTCAGCGCAATCGATGCGATCGAGGGCAGCGTGAACTGGCGCAGCCAGTCGAACAGATGCGGCATGCGTTCGCCGAATACCACGAGATTAGCGGGATTGGAAATCGGCAGCACGAAACTCGCGGCATTGGCGATGAAGGCGCAGGCGAACAGATAGGGCAGGGGGCGCGCGCCGGCGGCGCGGGTGGCGGCGTAGACCGCGGGCGTCAGAACGATCGCGGTCGCATCGTTGGACAGCAGCACGGTGACGAGTATGCCGACCGCGTAGACCAGGAGGAACAGCCGCTGCGGCGAGCCGCGCGCATGTTCGACGGCAAACGCGGCCAGGTAATCGAACAGGCCCTCGCGGCGGGCCAATTCGGCCGTCAGCATCATGCCGATCAGGAACAGGTAGACGTCGAGGCCCTTGCGCATGCCGGCCAGGGCATCGCTTACCGGCAGCAATCCAAGCAGCACCAGCGCGAGCGCACCCGCCGCCGCCCAGACTGCCTCGGGAATGCCAAAGGGCTTGACGATCACGCCGGCGGTAGCCGCGGCGATAATGCTCCAGGCCAAAAGTGCTTCATGCGCCGACATGGCCGCATCATCTCCGGGAACAGCAAACAATCATTCGGCAGCGATACCGGAAGCCGACGGCGTTGTCTGCCGCAATCGACGTGGGCCCGTATCGGAGTCACTGCGGGTTTCGGGGAGCGCGAACCAGCAGACCGCAAAACCGACGGCTGCCACCGCGCCGAGTGTGAGGAAGGCCGCAGCATAGCCGGCCTTGACTACCACGACGCCCGCGATCGTGGTCGAGAGCGCGGCGCCAATGCTTTGTGCGGTGATGATCGCGCCTTGCGCGATGTTGAAGCGCCCTGTGTTGCGCATGAGATCGGCCACGATGACAGGAAAGATCGCTCCGAAGATTCCGGCACCGACGCCGTCGAGCAGCTGCACACCGACCAGCCAGGCCTTGTTGTCGGAGAGCGTATAGAGTGCACCGCGCACGGGCAGGATCAGAAGCGCAGCGAGGAAGAAGCGTTTGTGCCCCCATCGGTCGGCGCGGGCGCCGACCAGCATCGCCATCGGTACCATGACGAGCTGGGCTGCGGTGATGCTGGCCGACATCAGGCTGGTGCCGAGATGCTTGTCCTGCAGTGCGAGCTTTTGTCCGACCAGCGGCAGCATCGCCGCATTCGACAGATGGAACAGCAACACGCAGATCGCGAAAATCAGAAGCGGACGGCAGGCGAGGAGAGTACCCAGGCCGGACGGCCGCTCTTCGGCTTCGTGCGAACCCTTGCCGTGCTCGTCCAGCCCACGCGCCAGATCATGATCGATCGCGCTTTCGGGAAGCGCCAGCACGCTGAGGAGACTTGCGATCGCCATGAAGGCGAGGAGATAGAACACGACGCGCGGCCCGAACAGATAGGCGGCCGCGCCGGCAACGGCCCCCGCCGTTGCATTGCCCGCATGGTTGAAGCTTTCATTGCGGCCGATCCGCGCCGTGAAAGCCCGACGGCCCACGACGCCGAGCGAGACAGCGGCGATCGCCGGAGCAAAGATCACTCCCGCCGCGTGGGCGATGCCTTGCGACGCGGCGACCGACCAGAAGCCCGGAAACAGCGGCAGCAGCAGCGAGGCCGTGGTGACGACCAATGCGGCGCCGACCATCACCAGACGCTTTGCTCGCGTCGCATCCACCAGCGCGCCCGCTGGTGTTTGCGCGACGATACCGCTCACTGTGGCAATCGACATGACCACGCCGATGCGTGCTTCATCCCATTTCTGCTCGGTGAGAAGATAGATGGCGAGATAGGGGCCAAGCCCGTCGCGAACATCGGCGAGGAAGAAATTGGCGGCGTCGAGGGCACGGTTGGCGCGCCGAAAGAGCTTGCGGTCGCCGTCTTGCGGCGGCATTTCGTGACCGGAACTCATCCCGCGCTCTCTAATATTTCGTCGCGTCCGGCTGAGGCGACGGCTGGCCGAAGGCCGGGTTGCGGCCCGCATTCGGAAACCGGCAGAACGGCGGATGGCCTGGCAAGCGAACGCAAAAGCATTTTGCTGCTCCGGCGTGCCAACGCTGTGATCGTGCCGATCATTTTCCAAGAAGGCGCGGTGTGCGGCGATCGAAAATGAATCGGCCAAAGATAAGCCCCGCCACTCCTCTCCTCGCGAGGTTTCGGGCGGGGCCTTCGCTTGCGTTGGGGAAACGCACACGCACCTAACGTGACCCTCCCCAATTCGTTCCGCACGTACGCTTATCCACTGCTCTTGCCAGCGCGACCCGAAGCCGAAACATGGGTCACGTTCCTTGTTGACTTGAGAGAACAAACATAGAACATATCGGCGGCGACCATGAAGGGAAATCGGCAGCGATGTCACCCACCAGTTCGAGTGCGGCTGCGACGGACGACGAGGAGCTGGAGGTTGCCGTTGATCAGGCCATTGCCGCCTGCGACGGCGATCTGCGCGCAACCATCCGTGCGCTTATCGTGGCCAATAAATATCTCGAATGCGAGGTGGGCGAGCTGATGAAAGCGGTTTCTCACGCTTATGTGCGCGGCAGATTCCACGCCTATTCCGGCTGACCCCCGCTGCATAAATTTGGAAGCCTCCCGCGCTTGAACGAGGCGGAGGGGCGGGTCATCATCCGTGAAGGATTATGTGCAACGGTCCTCCGCCGGGAGTTATCTGCCAGAGCTATCCCTCGAGGCTTGCACGATCAATTCAGTTGAAGGGACCATCCAGTGGCCGTCACCACGTCGTCCGTCGAAACGCCTGCCGGTGAGCCTGCCCGCGCCAGCGTGCAGCTTGCGACCACGCAGAAGATCGAACTCTCGCAGGTCACGACCCGGAAGGAACACGACCTGCTCGGCGAGCGCGATGTGCCCTCCGATGCCTATTGGGGCATCCACACCATGCGCGCGGTGGAGAATTTTCCCATTACCGGTGTGCCGGTCGGCCATTTCCCATATTTCGTGCGGGCGTTGGTTTACGTGAAGCAGGCGGCCGCGCGCGCCAACCGGCGGCTCGGCTTCCTCGCTCCTGAAAAGGCCGATGCGATCGAGCGGGCCTGCGGCATCATCGCCAATGACGGCAAATACCACGATCAATTCGTGGTCGATGCGGTGCAGGGCGGAGCCGGCACGTCGACCAATATGAACACCAATGAGGTCGTGGCGAATGTGGCGCTGGAATGCATGGGCCGCGCCAAAGGCGATTACGCGGGGCTGCATCCCAATGACGACGTCAACATGTCGCAATCGACCAATGACGCCTATCCGACCGCCTTGCGGCTGGCGGTGATTTTTGCAGCCGAGCCCCTGATCGCGGCGCTGGACGAGCTCGCTTACGCCTTCAAGGCCAAGGCGGTGGAGTTCGGAGATGTGCTCAAGATCGGCCGTACGCAGCTGCAGGATGCGGTGCCGATGACCCTGGGGCAGGAATTCGACGCCTATTTCGTTACCATCAAGGAAGACGAGTCGCGGATCAGGGAAGCGGCCGCGCTTTTCCGCGAGGTCAATCTCGGCGCGACCGCGATCGGCACCGGCATCAACACCGATCCGCGTTATGCCGCGCTTGCGATCGAGGAGCTCGCGCGCATTTCCAAACAGCCGCTGGTGCCGGCCTCGAACCTGATCGAGGCCACCTCGGACATGGGCGCGTTCGTGCTGTTCTCGGGCGTGCTCAAGCGCGTTGCCGTCAAACTCTCGAAGATCTGCAACGATCTGCGCCTGCTTTCCAGCGGCCCGCGCGCGGGACTGGCGGAAATCGCGCTCCCCGCCGTGCAAGCCGGTTCATCGATCATGCCGGGCAAGGTCAATCCGGTGATTCCGGAGGTGGTCAACCAGGTCGCTTTCATGGTGGTGGGCCACGACATGACGGTCACGATGTGCGCCGAGGGCGGGCAACTTCAGCTCAACGCCTTCGAGCCGACCATCGGCTATTGCCTCTTGTCCTCGCTGCGCCATCTGACTGCGGCGATCACCACGCTGACCACCCGCTGTGTCACTGGAATCGAGGCCGACCGTGAACGCTGCCGCGCGCTGGTCGAGGATTCGATCGGCCTCGTCACCGCGCTCGGGCCTACGCTCGGCTATGAGACGTCCACGCGGGTCGCCAGGCGGGCGCTGAACGAGAAGCGGAAAGTGGCCGATATCGTGTTGGAGGAGGGGCTCCTGACCCGCCAGCAGCTCGACGAACTGCTCAAACTGGAGGCGATGACGGCGCCTTCGCGTGCGCGGAGTGCGCGGCCGGGATAGGGCCCTTCAGAGGGACTTGCCGCAAAATCTCCCCGGACGGGCCGATTTGGCGCATCTGCCCCGTTGCCTCTGGCCGGTTTTGCTGTAGACGGAATTGTAAAATCCGCCCCCGCATCCGAGACTTGCGGGCAGGAACCCGCCTAAGGTCCGTAAAACACAAGAACATGTTCAAGAGAATCCTGATCGCAAATCGCGGCGAGATCGCTTGCCGGGTTATCAAGACGGCCCGCCACATGGGTATTGAGACCGTTGCGGTCTATTCCGAGGCTGACCGTGACGCGCTGCACGTCGAGATGGCCGACGAGGCGGTCCTGATCGGCCCTCCGGCCGCGGCCGAAAGCTATCTCGTGATCGAGAAGATCATTGAGGCCTGCCGCAAGACCGGTGCCGAGGCCGTTCACCCCGGCTACGGTTTCCTGTCCGAGCGCGAAGCCTTTCCGCGGGCGCTGGCGAAGGCCGGCGTCGTCTTCATCGGCCCCAATCCGGACGCCATCGCCGCGATGGGCGACAAGATCGAGTCCAAGAAGGCGGCGGCCAAGGCCAAGGTTTCGACCGTGCCGGGTCATCTCGGCGTCATCGAGGATGACAAGCAGGCCGTCAGGATCGCCGACGAGATCGGCTATCCCGTGATG
>CAYVVB010000168.1:0-1683 GCA_964454955.1 uncultured Bradyrhizobium sp.
TGCATAGCGACGATGCCAATACAGCTCTATGCCTGGAGGATCGTCCGTACGGATTGCATGAATGAGTCTGCCGCTCTCGGGTAAGCCGGTGCGAACTTGTTTCACGCGCCTCTCCAGATCTTGCCCTCGCCCGATCTTGTAAACGTCTCCCCATTGAATGAGATACACATAGCCATCTTTTGCTCGGACGGCTTTTTCTTTGGCGTCCTTCTCCACTTCGAGAGGGAATAGCGCTGCAACGTCTGCAAACTCCGAATGCAGACCTACCCACTTGCGAAATTGGGAGAGCATTTCTGCTCTCGACGCAAAGTTTGCGTTGAACGTCTGCCGGGCGGGGAATGATGGGTCAGTGCGACGGTACATCGCCATCTGAATCGTATTAGGAATGGCAGCAAAATGTCGGGCAGCTTCTGCGAGTTTCCTCAGAAAATAGTCGTTGGAGTACGCGGTGACACGGCTATTCGGCTCAAATCCAGCTTCGCGCGTGGCATCGCTCCATTTCGACCAGTACACGCCACGCCACTCGTGGATGCGAATGCCCGTGGCTTTAGAAAAAGTATTCCACCCTGGTGGCTGACCGCCGTTCGCCACTGCGAGTCTGCGTATCTCGTTTAGAATTTGGTCGCGTAACATGCCGGCTCCTCGCGTCAGCCCTTCTTCTGCCCGATCTTCGGCTCCTCGCCCTTGAGGAGGCGGCGAATGTTCTCGCGGTGGCGCCACCAGACGAGGGCCGCGACGATGATCGCGAAGATCGCGAGCGCAGGACCCGCGAGGAACCAGGCGAAGACCGGCGCCAGAGCCAAGGCCAGGAGGGCCGAGAGCGAGGAATAGCGAAAGAGGAGGGCGATCAGGAGCCAGGTCGCGCAGGCGAGCGCGCCGACGCGCCAGTCGAGCGCCAGGAGCGTGCCGAGGCTGGTGGCGACACCCTTGCCGCCCTTGAAGCCGAGCCAGACCGGGTAGAGATGGCCCAGCATGGCGCCGCCGCCGGCGAGAAGCGGCAGCAACGGCCCGGCTTCGGGGAAGGCGCAGCGGGCGATCAGCACGGCGGCCGCGCCCTTGCCGCCATCGAGCAGCAGGGTCGCCAGCGCCAACGGCTTGTTGCCGGTGCGCAGCACATTGGTGGCGCCGATATTGCCGGAGCCGATCTTGCGGATGTCGCCCAGGCCCGCCGCGCGCGTGAGCAGCAGGCCGAAGGGAATCGAGCCCAGGAGATAGCCCAGCACCAGCCCGGCGAGATGCAGCCAGGTCGGGTCGAAGCCCGCTGCCGGATCGGCCATCAGGCGTACGCTTCGTAGACGGTGCGGCCATCCACCAGGGTGCGCAGCACATGGCCCTTCACGGCGCGACCGTCGAAGGGCGAGTTCTTCGATTTGCTGCGGAAGCGGTCGACCTCGATGGTGGCTTTCGCCTCGGGATCGAACAGCAGGAGGTCGGCGGGCGCACCCTTGGCGAGGCGGCCCTGGGCCAAGCGCAGGATGTCGGCCGGCCGGGTCGAGAGCCGGCGGATCAGCTCGATCATCGGGAGCTTGCCCTGATGCACCAGCTCGAGCGACAGAGGCAGCAGCGTTTCCAGCCCGACGATGCCGAACTCGGCATGGACGAAGGGCACGCGCTTCGATTCCTGGTCGTGCGGCGCGTGATCGCTGGCGATGGCATCGATCGTGCCGTCGGCGACGGCCTCGG
>CAYVVB010000169.1:0-7033 GCA_964454955.1 uncultured Bradyrhizobium sp.
ACCAGAAAGCCCTGCAGGAAGAAGCCGCCGCGCGGCGGCGCAGGCTTCGCGTCGGCGTGGATGCCTTCCACCGGCGCGCGAATGAGCTTGACGCCGAGCCAGACCAGATAGGCCGCCCCCGCAAAGCGAACCCAGTCGAACCAGTAGCCCATGGTCGCCATCAGCGAGGTCAGGCCGACTGCGACAATGCCGATCACGATCGCAAGCCCGGCCTGCGCGCCGAGAATATTGATCAGCGCCGCGCGCGTGCCGTGGCGCAGGCCGTTGGCGATCAGGAGCGTGACGATCGGACCGGGGAGCAGCGCCAGTGCAACGCAGGCGGCGACGAAGGCAAGATAGGCTTGGAGAGACATGGGAACTCGCGAAGGAAAGTGGCGAGCTATTATGCATGGTAGAGGATTGAGCGAAAGGCGGCGCCGCAAACTGCCGTCGTCCCGGACTAATCCCCGCCCAAAGCCGCCATCATCCAGTGTTTCATCTCTGACGTCGCCAGAAACTGCAGTGCCCGGCGTTGCAACTCGTCGGTACGCGCCCTGCCCTGCACGACCGCGACCATGAGATCGCAGCGATGCGAGACCGCAATGCCGACGGCGGCGTGGCGCGCACCGTCCGGCATGTCGAGATCATAGGCCCGCGAGCGGCCGGACATTTCGGCGACATGGACGACCTTGCCCGGCGCAAGCGGCGCAAAGCGTTCGCTGATCAGGTCGAGATCGGCGACGCGGTCGACCTCGTCGTCATCGGCGACGCCGGTGTCGCAATTGCAGAAACCGATTTTCGGCCGCAGGTAGAGTTCGATTTCGCCGGCGCAGCCGTCGCAGCGAAAGGCGCGGCCTGCGGGCCAGCCGTCGCGCGGATAAGGCCAGGCGATTTCTTGCCAATGAACGTCGCCGCCGTCGGCCGCTTGCGGCCGGACCTTCTGGTAGGCCGCAACACCCGACACGATGCCGAAGGCCAGCGCCGCAATCAGGATGGCACACAGCCGGCGCATCGCATCAGACCTCTAGGGCAGGCCGGCGGCCGCGCGCGCCGCGCCGGTCAATTCCAGAATATGCAGGCCGGTATTGGCGCGATCGACGATATAGATATAGCCGCGGTCGTCGGTTTCGACATTGTTGGTCTGGATCGCCACCTTGCAGCGCTCCTCGCCTTCGCTGCCGACGCAGCGTTTGTCGGTCGCCGCCGTGATCGAGGGAATGAAATAGCCGACCTCTTTCGGATGATAGGGATCGCGGATATCGAGCGCACGGACGCCGGCATTGAAGAAGGCGATGAACGCCATCTTCTTGTAGTAGACCGGCGCCATGCTCTCGTTGGAGGAGTGCGAGCCGAACCGCCCGCCGCGCTCGCAGAACGAACCGCTGGCTTCCGGCACGGTGTAGCTCGAGATCATCATCGGCCGCGTCTCGGTGGTGACATCGGCGAACCACACCATCTGCCTGGGCTCGCCGCACTCGTTCCGGATCGCCTCATCCACGATCATCACGATGTCGCGTGTCTTTCCGTCCTTGTCATGGGCGAATTCGCCGATCGGCATGCCCGGCATCGGAAAGGTCGTATGCGCGCCGTTGAAGGCGGACATCGTCAGGCGCGAGATTTCGGGATAGCGGAGGTTTTCGGGCGTCGGCTCCTTCGGCCCGTGAAGGAGCTTGTCGCGGTCGACGATTTGCATGATGCCGGCCTTGTCGGTGCCGTAGCCGAAATAGACGCGATTGCCTTGCGGCCCGGTCGAGATCGGCCCGTGCAGTTCGGTCGGCACCGGTCCGGTCGCACCCGGCTCCTGGCCCGGCAAGCCGAAATCCCTGATCTTCACCGGGTGCGCGGGATCGGAGAGATCGTAGACCTGCGTCATGCGGCGCACGCGCCAGCCCGGCGCGCCCGAGACGAGATAGGCAATGCCGGTGTCGCATTCCCACCAGTTCTTGTGCGTGTCCTTGAGGCCCTCGCCGATATGCGTCACGAGAACGGGATTGGCGGGATCCGCAACGTTCCATATCTCATGCCCTTCGCTGCCAACCGCCCGCAGCATGTAGACGGCGTTCGGATCGCCCTTCGGCAAGGTCTTGCCGTCGCAGACGCGCACCATCTGCGCGCCGCCGGATTCGTATTTTCCCTCCTGTCCCGGAATGTGGTGCAGATATTTCGGATGCGCGGGATCGGTGACGTCGACGATCGAGGTGCCGTTTGGCTCCGGCTTTCCGGTCATTGGATTGACGGGGTCGGGAGTCTCATCGGTCCCGCCGTGATGGCCGATATAGGCGATCCAGCGGTCACCCTGATGGTGGATGGTCGGCTGATAGGCGCTGCGCGCCTGCAAGTCGTTGTAGCCGACCAGGCGCATGTTCGAGGCCTCCGGCGGTGCGCCGATCACCTGCTGCTGCGCGTGCAAAGCGCGGTAGCCGGCGAAGCAAGCGAGAACACAGGCAACGACAAAGATCGTCAGCTTGACGACACCGGACATTTTGCACCCACCCGTTCAGGAACCAATCTTCGTTGGCTGAACGATCAAGTTATCACGGCCGATTGCCGCGCCCAAAACACGCCCTTGACATGCAACCATTTGGTTGCCTATTGTCGCGGACATGGATGAAGTCTTCAGAGCGCTGGCCGACGCTTCGAGGCGGTCGCTGCTGGACAGGCTTCACGCCAGGAACGGACAGACGCTCAACGAACTCTGCGAGGGGCTCGACATGACCCGGCAGGCGGTGACCAAGCACCTTGCCATTCTCGAAGAGGCCAACCTCGTCACCACGTTCCGGCACGGCCGCGAAAAGCTGCACTACCTCAATCCTGTGCCGATCCATCAGATCGGCGAACGCTGGATCAGGAAATTCGAGCGCGGGCGGCTCACCGCGCTCAGCGAATTAAAAAAGCAACTGGAGAAACGCGATGAGTAAACCGGAGTTCGTCTACGTCATCTATATCGCCTCGACACCGGAAAAGGTGTTCGAGGCGCTGACCGACGCACAGGCATCGAAGCTCTATTGGCACGGTAATTCCGTCGATTCGGACTGGAAGGTCGGCTCTCCGTTCGCGCTTCGGCTGGCGCGGCATGACAACGATGTCACCGGCGAGGTCCTCGAATATGATCCTCCGCGCCGCCTTGCTTATTCGTTTCGTGCCCATGACGGCTCGGACGGCGGAAAGCCTTCGCGGGTGACTTTCGAACTGGAGCGCCAGAATGACCAGGTCAGGCTGACGATGGTCCATGACCGGTTCGAGCCGGGAAGCGCCGTGATCGAGAAGATCAGCATGGGTTGGCCACTGGTCCTGTCCAGTCTGAAGAGCTACGTCGAATGCGGCAAGGTGCTGCACGCGCCGTGGTGCGAGGAGCAACCCCTTGTACCGAAGAAGACGGCTGGAGCAGCACGATGAGCAGAATTCCACCGGCCGCGCTCGAGGGATTCGCATGACCATGGACGTCACCGGATTCAAACCAACGCTGGTCTACACCATCTACATCGCGTCCACGCCGGAGCAGGTATGGCAGGCGCTGACCAGCGCCGAGTTCAGCCGACAATATTTTTTCGGCAACACGGTCGAGGTCGAGTTGCGAGTCGGCGGCGCGTTCATCGTGCGCCAGCCGGACGGTTCGCTGCATATCTCGGGCGAGGTGGTCGAATGCGAGCCGGCAAGGAAGCTGACGGTGACGTTCAACGTCAACTGGCCGGCGCTGGTCGAAAAGCTCGGTCCGACGCTCGTCACCTACGAGATCGAGCCGGCCGGCGAGGCCGTGCGCCTGACCCTGACGGAGGCGCACGACCGTCCGATCAGCGACGACATCCTGTCCGGCGGCCGCCAGGGCTGGCCCGCGATCCTGTCCAGCCTGAAGAGCGTGCTCGAAACGGGCAATCCACTCGTGATCAAGATGGCTCCGCCGCAGCGCATGCTCGACGCGCTCAAGGCGATGGGAATTGCGACGCCGTAACTCCTGTGTCGTCCGGGAATCAAGTCGCACCGCCCGGGCGATGCGTCGATCAGCTTACGCGGCCGCGGCCGGCGCCACGATGCGCCGATAGAGATGCCAAGTGGCATGCCCCAGCACCGGCACCGTGACGAGCAGCCCGAGGAAATAGGGCAGCGCCGAGACGATCAGCAGAATGACGATCACCGCCGCCCAGGCGATCATGGGCACGGGACTTGCCACCACGGCGCGCACGCTGGTCACCATGGCGGTGACGAAATCGACATCGCGATCGAGCAGCAGCGGAAACGACACCACCGTCAGCGAGAACAGGACCAGCGACAGCGCCGCGCCGTCGAGATTGCCGATCAGAAGGAACAGCAGGCCATCATTGGTGGTCAGCACGAGGCTGATGAATTCCCGCAAGCTTGAAAACGATGCGTTCAAGCCGAGGAGCAGCGCGATCAACAGCCGCACCTGGTACATCCAGACCACGAAGAAGAACAAGGTGACGAAGGCCATCCAGCCGATTTCGCTGCGCGAGCGCACGGTGGACCAGATGGCGGAGATCGAGACCGGCTGGCCGATTTCGCGGCGGCGGCTCACCTCGTACAGGCCGATGGCCACGAACGGGCCGAGCAGCGCAAAGCCGGCGGCCAGCGGATAGGCCAGATAGATCATGCCGAAGGCGGTGACGCAAAGCACGACCAGAATGCCGCCGAGCGCATAGAGCGCGCCGAAGGCGAGCCCGTAGAGCGGCATGGCCTGGAAATCGCGCAATCCCAGCGCCAGCGCCTCGGCGATGTCGCTGGCGGTGACCCGCTGCACCACGGGATCGACCTTGCCGGAGATAGACATCGGCATTCCCCCAATTTTAATTTTGTATTTTTATTTTGTATCGACGCAGCTATTGCGCGTTGCGTCTCGATCTTTGTCAAGAGGATCGTACGGCGCGTTCTCCCTTCTCGGACCGTGGGGGTTTGCCCTACCCTCGCGTGCGCAATTCGCGGCGCAGCACCTTGCCGGTCGCGGTCATCGGCAGGCTGTCGGCGAACTCGACGTGACGCGGATATTCATGTGCGGCGAGTTGCACCTTGACGAAATCCTGGATTTCGCGCGCCAGTTGCTCGCTCGGGGCAAAGCCCGGTCGCAGCACGATCCAGGCTTTCACGGCTTCGGTGCGGATCGGATCGGGAATGCCGACCACTGCCGACAGCGCGACGGCGGGGTGTTTCAACAGCGTGTCCTCGATTTCCGAAGGGCCGATGCGATAGCCCGCGCTGGTGATGACGTCGTCCTCGCGGCTCATGTACCAGAAATAGCCATCCTCGTCCTGGCGGCCGAGGTCGCCGGTCAAGAGAAAGCCGCCGGCGAATTTTTTCGCGGTCGCTTCCGGGTTGCGCCAGTATTCGATCATGGTGACCGGGTTCGGCTGGCGCACGCCGACGATGCCGCGTTCACCGCGCGGCAGCTCCCTGCCCTTGTCGTCGACGATGCGGACATCGAACCCCGGCGTTGCCTTGCCCATCGAGCCCGGCCTGATCGGAAACAGTTTCGCATTGTTGCCGATCACGAGGTTGCACTCGGTCTGGCCGTAGATCTCGTGGGCCTCGATGCCGAAGGTGGCGCGGACCCAATCCAGAAGCTCGGCACCGAGCGACTCGCCGCCGGAAAAGATGCTGCGCAGCTTCACGCCCGGATGTTTCACCTGCGCCTGCCGTAGCAGCTTCAGCGCGGTCGGCGGCAGGAAAACATTGCGCACGGCATGTTCGGCCATCAGTTCCATGGCCGCTTCGGGCTCGAATTTCCTGGCCCGATGGCCGACCACCGGCACGCCGTGATACCAGGCCGGAAACAGGGCGTCGAACAGCCCGCCGATCCAGGCCCAGTCGGCCGGCGTCCACATCACGTCGCCCGGCTTCGGAAAGAAGTCATGCGCCATCTCGATATTGGGCAGATGGCCGAGCAGCACGCGATGAGCGTGCAGCGCGCCCTTCGGGTTTCCCGTCGTGCCTGAGGTATAGATGATGATGGCGGGATCGTCGGAAGAGGTATCGACAGTCGGGAAACGGTCGGATGCCCGCTCGAGCTCCGACCAGAAGGATTTTGCGCCCGATCGCGCAGGGCCGGTGACGAAAATGTTCTTAAGCTCAGGCAGGCGGTCGCGAATCCTCGCGATCTTCTCCAGGCCGCCTTCGTCAGTCACCACGGCCTTGGCGCCGGAATTGGCGAGGCGGAATTGCAGGGCATCCTCGCCGAACAGCGCAAACAGCGGCACAGAGATCAGACCGGCCCGAAACGCAGCGAGGTGAGCGACCGGCAGTTCGAGCGATTGCGAGAGGAACACCGCGATCCGGTCGCCCCGGGCAAGCCCCGCCGCCTTCAGCACATTGGCGAAGCGGCTCGAATAGGCGCGCAGTTCGTCGAAGGAGGTGCGCTCGGCCGCGCCGTGTTCGTCGACATAGACCAGCGCCAGCCGGTTGCTGCCGTTGGCGTGACGATCGCAGCAGGCGACCGTCATGTTGAAATTCGCCGGAATGTCCCAGCGGAAGTCGCGGTAGAGCTGTTCGTAAGAGGACGTTTCCTCGAGCATGGCAGATCCTCCGTCATGGCCGGGCTCGTCCCGCCTGCGGGGCCGAAGCCCCTTTTGGCGGGGCGACGACCCGGCCATCCACGCTTTTGCTTTTGGATAGGTTTTAAAGACGTGGATGCCCGGGACAAGCCCGGGCATGACGATGAGAAAGCAGGATGGCCCGGCCGGCCACGCGAAAGGGACCGCCTAACCGGTCAGCGCCGCCTTCACCAGCCCGCTCGCCTTGGCAAAATCCATCTGGCCGGCGTATTTCGCCTTCAGGACGCCGATCACCTTGCCCATGTCCTTGATGCCGGTCGCATTGGTGTCGGCGATCGCCGAGCTGATCGCCGCCTTCACCTCATCCTCCGACATCTGCTTGGGCAAATAGGCCGAAATGATCGCGATCTCCTCGCGTTCCTGGGCGGCGAGCTCCGCGCGTCCGCCCTTGTCATAGAGCTCGACCGCCTCCTGGCGCTGCTTGATCATCTTTTGCAGCACGGAGAGAAGCTCGGCGTCCGCCAGCGGCGGCTTGCCCTGCCCGCGCGCCTCGATGT
>CAYVVB010000170.1:0-1702 GCA_964454955.1 uncultured Bradyrhizobium sp.
ATCCGTCGCCGAGCGGACAAGCGCAATCATCGCAGCCGGATGCGATATGGTTCTGCACTGCAACGGCAAGCTTGAGGAGATGCGCGAGGTCGCCAGCAACACGCCCGAGCTGTCGGGGACGCCGAAAGAGCGCGCAGCCCGCGCGCTTTCGTCCCGAAAGCCGCCGCGGCCGTTCGATCGCGAGGCGGCGCGGGCTGAGCTGGATGGATTGATCAAGCAAGCGGGAACGGCTGGCGCATGAGCGCGGAAATATTGTCCTTTGAAACCGGCCGGCCGGCCGAACTGGCCGAGGGCGAGCCGGCACTGGTCGTCGACGTCGAGGGCTATGAAGGTCCGCTCGACCTGCTGCTCGCGCTTGCGCGGCAGCAAAAGGTCGATCTCGCCAAGATCTCCATCCTGGCTCTGGCCGACCAATATCTGCATTTCATCGAGGCGGCCCGGAAGATTCGCCTGGAGCTTGCGGCCGACTACCTGGTCATGGCGGCTTGGCTCGCTTTCCTGAAATCGCGCCTGCTGTTGCCCGAACCTGCGGTGCCGGATGGGCCGAGCGCCGAGGAGATGGCGACTGCGCTCGCCAACCGGATGCGCCGGCTCGAGGCGATCCGGGAGGCGGCGAACCGGCTGATGAACCGGCCGCAATTGGAGCGCGATATCTTCCCGCGCGGCAATCCGGAAAGCATCGCCGAGATCCGCCACCCCAAATATACCGCAACCCTTTATGACCTGCTCACGGCCTACGCCGCGCAGCGCCAGTCGCGGGTGCTCGCGTCGGTGCATCTGAGCAAGCGCACCGTGTGGTCGCTGGCCGAGGCGAGGGCGTCGCTGGAGCGGCTGATCGGCATGCCCGAATCCGAAGACTGGGGCTGCCTCGATGATTTTCTGCTGCGCTATGTGGTCGAGCCCTCGCAGAAGGCCACCGTGTTCGCTTCGAGTTTTGCGGCCGCGCTCGAGCTCGTGCGCGAGGGCCAACTGGAACTGAACCAGAAAGAGGCCTTCGCGCCGATCTATTTTCGCAAGCGCCCGCCGCAGCCGCCCGCCGCGGCGCCGGCGTCCGACGTGTAGTTAAGTGTTCGAAGAAGGAGACCCAGCCATGGCAAGCTTGGCGGAAAAACGCGAAGCCATCGCCGAGGAACCCGCCGCCGATGCGCAGGCGCGGCCGGAGGAGTTGCGGCTTCTTGAAGCGCTTCTGTTCGCCTCGTCGGAGCCGCTCGACACCGCAACGTTGGCCAAGCGCATGCCCGATGGCGTCGACGTCAAGGCGGCCCTGGCGCAGCTCCAGGCGGATTACGCCTCGCGCGGGGTCAATCTGGTTCGGATCGCCAACAAATGGACGTTTCGCACGGCGGGTGACCTCGCCTGGCTGATGACACGTGAAAGCACGGAGACGCGGCGGCTGTCCCGCGCAGCCATCGAAGTGCTGGCGATCGTCGCATATCATCAGCCCGTCACCCGGGCCGAGATCGAGGAAATCCGCGGCGTGGTCACCTCCAAGGGCACGCTCGACGTGCTCCTGGAGACCGGATGGATCAAACCGCGCGGCCGCCGCAAGACGCCCGGACGTCCGCTGACCTTCGGGACCACGGAAGCCTTCCTGTCGCAATTCAGCCTGGAAGCGCTCGGTGACCTTCCGGGCCTGGAGGAACTGAAGGGGACAGGCATGCTGGATACGCGGCTGCCCACCGGTTTCACGGTTCCGACGCCG
>CAYVVB010000171.1:0-12357 GCA_964454955.1 uncultured Bradyrhizobium sp.
GATCAGCACGCGCTCGACCATCGCAGGTACGCCGTTGCCTTCCAGGAAGGACACCAGCGCCTCGCCCTTGCCGAGTTCCGTGATGACCTTGGCGGTGTCGAGCTTGGGATTGGGCCGGAACGTCTGCGCAGCGGCTGCGACTGATTTCTGGTCGCGAGGAGTGAAGGCACGCAGCGCGTGCTGCACGCGGTTGCCGAGCTGGCCGAGCACGCGGTCCGGCACGTCGATCGGGTTCTGCGTGACGAAATACACGCCGATGCCCTTGGAGCGGATCAACCGCACCACCTGCTCGATCTTCTCCATCAGCGCCTTCGGCGCGTCATTGAACAGCAGATGAGCCTCGTCGAAGAAGAAGACGAGCTTCGGCTTCTCCGGATCGCCGACCTCCGGCAGTTGCTCGAACAGCTCAGACAGCATCCACAAGAGGAAGGTCGCATAAAGCCGCGGGTTCTGCATCAGCTTGTCGGCGACCAGAATGTTGATCATGCCGCGCCCGTCGCGGTCCGTGTGCATGAAGTCCTGCAGCGACAACGCCGGCTCGCCGAAAAATTTCGTACCGCCCTGGTTCTCGAGCACCAGCAACTGACGCTGAATGGTTCCGACCGTCGCACGGGTCACGTTGCCGAAGCCCTGGGCGGCTTTGCGGATCGGGGCCAGCGGATCATCTCCGCCGTCCGCGCTCTTCTTGCTCGGATCCGGCACGATGGCATCCAGAAGCGCGCGCAGATCCTTCATGTCGATCAGCGCAAGCCCGTTCTCGTCGGCGACGCGGAACGCGACGTTGAGCACGCCCTCCTGCACGTCGTTCAGATCGAGCATGCGCGCAAGCAGCAACGGCCCCATCTCGGTGACCGTGGCGCGCACCGGATGGCCCTGCTCGCCGAAGACGTCCCAGAACGTCGTGGAAAACTGATCGGGCTGGAACGACAGCCCGATCTCGCCGGCGCGCTTGACGATAAAGTCCTTCGCCTCGCCGACCTGCGATATCCCGGAGAGATCACCCTTGATATCTGCCGCGAAGACGGGAACGCCGGCGCGCGCGAAGCCTTCCGCCATGACCTGCAAAGTCACGGTCTTTCCGGTTCCCGTGGCGCCGGTGACGAGGCCGTGCCGATTGGCAAGCGCCAGCGTCAGCCAAACCGGCTCTTCGCCCTTGCCGACGAAGATTTTCGTCTCGCTGTCGCCTACCTGGTCCCCGGATGCGGCCATCGTCTCTTTAGGTCCTGCTGCGTGCTGCGCCTTCAAGTCGCATCATACTGCATCTTGCAAGCCGATTTAAACCGGTCAACCGCCCCTTTGCGTGATCAAAAGCCGCATCGATCGAATGTCACCGGCGCTGTCGCGCTGCTTTCAGTCGGCCGACGGAGACGGCGACGTCGTTCGCCTGACGATTTTCTGCAAATCTCACACCCGCTCTTGCAATGCTGCAACACTTGCGGAGCGATCGAAGACGAATCGTGCTTGCGATGTGCTGATCGCTTGTGTTTCGCGTCTCGCAAGCTCAAGATGACTTTAAGGGCTAGGGAACCGGTACGCAGCCGGTTGGACGGGGCAAAATGGACGAATTGGTTGGTCAGCTGGCGACGAGAGCCGGCATTGATCGGTCTGTCGCCGAGAGAACCATCGGTATCATCCTGTGCTTTCTGCGCAGCGAAGGTCCTTCCGACAAGGTTCAGGCTCTGATCGACAAAATTCCGGGCGCGGAGGCAGCAATTGCTGCGTCAGGCAATGGCGGTTTCAGCAGATTGATGGGCGGAGGCCTGATGGCCGTGGGCACCAGGCTCATGGGCCTCGGTCTCGGCATCGTGGAAATTCAAGGTATCGCCCGTGAACTTTTCAAGTTCGGCCGCGACAAAATCGGAGCGGATCAAATGGGCGAGATCATCACGGGCACGCCGGGGCTCAGCCAGTTTGCTTAAATCATCTTCTGATATCTAATTGCCATGACATATCCCCTCTCCGAGTTGGAAGGCATGACAGCCTTTGCCGCTCTAAAGTTCAAATCGCTTGGCATCCGCACTACCGAGACTCTGCTTGAAGCCGCCCGCACCGTGAAGGGACGCAAGGCGCTGGCCGCGAAGACGGGTATCAGTGAACAGCAATTGCTGGAATGGGCGAATGTCGCCGACTACATGCGAATCCCGGGAATGGGCAAGGCCAAGGTCGGGCTGGTTCGCGCCGCCGGCCCCGCCACCGTGCGCGAGCTCGCGCTTCGCAACCCGACGCGGCTTGCGCAGAACATGAAGGACGTGAACACCAAGCGCAAACTCGTCCGCGTGTTGCCGTCAGAAAAATCGGTCGAGCAATTGATCGCGCAGGCGCGCAAGCTGCAGCCCAAAATCACGTATTAGCGGAGCCATGGCCAGCCGGTGGCGAGCGCGCCAAACGGCAGGTCCCGCCGGGTCCTGGCTCGCCGGCCCACGGCTTGACTTAAGGGCCCCGACCGCGCAAAGCGACCGCATGAGCGCGCCCCTGTCCAGACTTGCCGAAGCGGCCGTACCCGGCCTGCATCCGCTGCTGCGACGGCTGCTGTCAAAACCTTATCCGGCGGTGATGGGCGTGTTGAATGTGACACCGGATTCCTTCTCCGACGGCGGGCAGTTCCTGGCGCCCGACCGGGCACTCAAGCACGCGCAACGCCTGATTGCGGAGGGCGCGGACATCCTCGACATCGGCGCCGAGTCCACCCGTCCCTATGGGGGGGCGCAGCCCGTCACGGCCGAGATGGAGGTGGCGCGTCTGCGACCGATCCTGCCCGATATCGTCGCGCTCGGCCTCCCCGTCTCGATCGACAGCATGAAGTCGGAAGTGGTCGCCTTCGCACTCGATGCTGGCGCCGCCATCGCAAACGATGTCTGGGGCCTGCAGCGCGACAACGGCATGGCCGGGCTCGTGGCCGCGCGCAACGCGCCCGTCATCGTAATGCACAACCGCGACAACGTCGATCCCGCCATCGACATCATGGAGGATATGTCCGCCTTCTTCGCACGTTCGCTCGAGATCGCCGCCAGCGCCGGCATCCCCCGCGGCAACATCGTGCTCGATCCCGGCATTGGCTTCGGCAAGACGACGGAGCAGAGCCTGACGGCGCTGGCGCGGCTGGAAGAACTCCGCAATTTTGGCCTGCCGATCCTGGTCGGCGCCTCGCGCAAGCGCTTCATCGCGTCCGCCGGGCCGGCCGAGCCGGAAGACCGGATCGGTGGATCAATCGCGGCGCATCTTCTCGCCGCGCAACGCGGCGCCGGCATCATTCGCGCCCACGACGTGGCGGAAACCGTACAGGCGCTGCGTATCGCGGCAGCGATCGAGGAGAAACGATGACCGACACCATCTTCGTCAAGGGGCTTGTGATTCATGCCCGCCACGGCGTGATGAAGCACGAGACCGAGGTCGGCCAGCGCTTTGTCATCGACCTCGAGATGGTCGCCGACCTCTCGGAATCCTCGCGCACCGACCGGCTCGCCGACACCGTCTCCTATTCCCACGTCGTCGAGACGGCGACGGACGCTTTCAAGAATGCCAACTACAAGCTGCTCGAACGTGCGGCCGGCGCGGTCGCCGATGCGGTGCTTGCGACGTTTCCGAAGATCTCCGCGGTCAAGATCACCGTGCACAAGCCGCACGCGCCGATCGCCGAGATTTTCGAGGATGTCGGCGTGGTGCTGACACGCAATCGCCATCCCCCTTCGCATGGCTAGCGCGCTGATTGCACTGGGCGGCAATATTGGCGACGTCCGCGCGACGTTCGAAGGAGCGATCGCGGATATTTGCAGGCTGGCGCAGGGGCGCTTGCTGGCGCGCTCGTCCGATTATGCCACCCCGCCATGGGGAGATGAGCAGCAGCCGCGTTTCGTTAATGCCTGTATCGAGATCGAGACCGGCCTCAACCCGCACGCGCTGCTCGCTATCCTGCATGAGGTCGAGCAAAAACACGGTCGCGACCGCGCCAGGGAGAGGCGCTGGGGTCCGCGTACCCTCGACCTCGACCTCATCGCCTATGACGACATCTCGCTGCAAGCAGTGGATCTGACCCTGCCTCATCCCCGCCTGTTCGAGCGCGCCTTCGTGCTGGTCCCGCTTGCCGAGATCGTGCCAGAGCGCAGAATCGGCGGGCACCGTATAAAGGACGCTCTGGCGAGGCTGCCGACCGACGGGATCGAGCGCTTGCCCGCGGCAGATTGACCAAAAACAACCGTTTGGCTTAGGTGCCGCGCCGTGGCAATTTCCGGCCAAACAGGAGAACAGGTGCCGGGAGCACACGATCGCATGACATCCGCAACCGACCTGCCACTGGCTTCCGACTTTCCGCAGGCCACTTACGAGGACTGGCGCAAGCTGGTCGATGGCGTGCTCAAGGGCGCGTCATTCGAAAAGCTGATCAGCAAGACCTATGATGGCTTGACGATCGATCCGATCTATCGGCGCGCCAAGGGCGCTGCGCTGGTTGGCGGCCGCGCCGCGGCAGCACCCTGGCAGGTCATGCAGCGGATCGATCACCCCGACCCAGCTAGGGCCAATAGTATTGCGCTGCATGACCTCGAGAACGGCGCGACAGGACTTGAGGTGGAATTTGCCGGCGGACCGGGCGCCCGCGGCTTCGGTCTGATCGATGCAGCGCCCGACACGCTGAAAAAACTATTCGAAAGCATCGTCTTCGATGCCGGGATTTCTGTCGCGCTCGATCCGGCGCCGGGCAACGAAAATGCCGGCGAAAATCTTGCCGCCCTGATTGAATCGAGGCGCATTGACCCCGCAAAGGTCGATGTTCGATTCAACTATCAGCCGCTCTCGACCATGGCCGCGCGAGGCGCCGCGCCCTCCGCCTGGCGGGAGCTGGAGCAGCCGTTTGCGAACGTGATTCGTGGCCTCGTGAGCCGCGGCTTCCAGGGACCGTTTGCGCTGGCCGATGGCCGCCCGATCCACGATGCGGGCGGATCGGAGGTGCAGGAACTGGCCTTCGCGCTCTCGCTTGGCCTCGCCTATCTGCGCGCGCTGGAGGCCGGCGGCATTGCGCTCGACGCCGCGCGCGCGGCGCTGTCGTTCCGGCTCATTGCCGATGCCGATCAGTTCCTGACCATGGCGAAATTCCGCAGCATGCGCCTGCTATGGGCCCGCATCGAACAGGCGTGCGGGCTGGCGCCGCGGCCCATCTTCATCGCCGCGGAAACGGCGTGGCGGATGCTGACCCAGCGCGATCCCTATGTGAACATGCTGCGCGCGACGATGGCGACATTCTCCGCCGGGCTTGCGGGCGCCAACGCCATCACCGTGCTGCCACACACGCTGGCGCTCGGCCTGCCGGATGCCTTCGCCCGGCGCGTCGCCCGCAACACGCAGCTCCTCCTCCTGGAAGAGTCGAACCTCGCCAAGGTATCGGATCCGGCGGCCGGCTCCGGCGGAATTGAAGCCCTCACTGACGCCCTTTGCACCGCCGCCTGGGCTCTGTTCCAGGAGATCGAAAAAGCGGGCGGCGCTTTTACCGCCCTTCAGCAAGGCCTGATTCAGGAAAAGGTCGCGGCCACGCGGCGCGCGCGCGAAGCCAACATCGCCCGCCGCAAGGACGTGTTGACCGGCGCCAGCGAATTTCCCAATCTGCGGGAAGCGGAGGTCGCGGTCGACAACGTCAAGGCGGTTGCGCTCGCGGCACTGAGTCAGGCCGCCGTTACATTCGAGCCGCTTTCTGCGATGCGGCTGGCTCTTCCCTTCGAACGCCTGCGCGACCGCTCCGATCAAATCCTGAAAGAGAAGGGAACGCGGCCAAAGGTCTTCCTCGCCAATCTGGGCCGCCCCTCCGACTTCACCGCACGCGCGACCTTTGCCAAGAGCTTCTTCGAGAGCGGAGGGATCGAGGCCGTCGACAACGAGGGTTTCGCCAACGCGTCCGCCCTTGCCTCTGCCTGCAAGGCGTCGGATGCGGACCTTGTCTGCCTCTGCTCATCCGACAAAATCTACGCCGAACAGGCCGCGGATGCAGCACAGGCGCTGCGGATCGCCGGAGCCAGACATATCTATCTTGCAGGCCGCCCCGGCGAGCTGGAAGCCGCATTGAAGACGTCCGGGGTCGATACGTTCATCTTCGCCGGCAGCGATGCGCTCGCCGTGTTGCAGGATGCCTACCGGCAAATGGAGCGACCATGAATGCCGAAACCAAACCCATTCTGACCGGCGGCTGCCAATGCGGCGCGGTCCGCTTTGCGCTCAAGGCGATTCCGGTCAAGGTCAGCATCTGCCACTGCCGAATGTGCCAGAAGGCCTCGGGCGCCCCGTTTGCGTCCTTCGCCGACATCGAAAAAGGCGACTTCGCCTGGACTCGCGGCCAGCCGGCTTCGTTCCGCTCCTCCTCCATCGCCGAGCGGGATTTCTGCGCCCAATGCGGCACCCCTCTCAGTTTCCGCCGCATCGACGGCCCGCGCATCGAGATCATGACGGGTACGTTCGACCATCCCGACCGCGTGGTTCCAACCCGGCAATATGGCATCGAATCCCGGCTGGGCTGGGTGGTCGCCATCGCCAACCTGCCCAGCCAGACCACCTTGCAGAACTACGGTCCCGAGAAACTCGGCAGCATCGTCAGCTACCAGCATCCGGACCATGATTGAGCCGGCGCGCTGTGCTAGGATACACCATGAGCCGCATACCGAACTTCGCTGACATCGCATTCGAACCCAAGGCTGCTGCAGCGCCGCAAGGCCAGGCCGAACCCTGGCTCACACCCGAAGGCATTCTGGTGAAGCCGGTTTACGGCGAGGCCGATCTTGCCGGTATCGACTTCCTCGAGACGTGGCCGGGCATCGCACCCTATCTGCGTGGCCCATACCCCACGATGTATGTCAACCAGCCCTGGACCATCAGGCAATATGCCGGCTTCTCCACGGCGGAAGACTCCAATGCCTTCTACCGCCGCAACCTGGCCGCCGGGCAAAAGGGCCTCTCGGTCGCTTTCGATCTCGCCACGCACCGCGGCTATGACAGCGACCATCCGCGCGTCTCCGGCGACGTCGGCATGGCAGGGGTCGCGATCGATTCCATCTACGACATGCGCACGCTGTTTGCCGGCATCCCGCTCGACCAGATGAGCGTATCGATGACCATGAACGGCGCGGTGCTGCCGATCCTCGCGCTGTTCGTGGTTGCCGCCGAGGAACAAGGCGTGCCGCCGGAAAAACTGTCGGGCACCATTCAGAACGATATTCTGAAAGAGTTCATGGTGCGCAACACTTACATCTATCCCCCCGGCCCATCGATGCGGATCATCTCCGACATCTTCGCCTTCACCTCGCAGCGGATGCCGAAATTCAATTCGATTTCGATTTCCGGCTATCACATGCAGGAGGCCGGCGCGACGCAGGACCTCGAGCTCGCCTACACGCTCGCCGACGGCGTCGAATACTTACGCGCAGGGCTTGCCGCCGGCCTCGATGTCGATCGTTTCGCACCACGGCTGTCGTTCTTCTGGGCAATCGGCATGAACTTCTTCATGGAAGTCGCCAAGATGCGCGCCGCGCGCCTGCTCTGGGCGAAGCTGTTGAAGCCGTTCAATCCCAAGGACCCGCGCTCGCTGTCCCTGCGCACGCATTGCCAGACCTCCGGCTGGTCGCTCACTGCGCAGGACGTCTTCAACAACGTGATGCGCACCACCATCGAGGCGATGGCGGCAACGCAAGGCCACACCCAGTCGCTGCACACCAATGCGCTGGACGAGGCACTCGCGCTGCCGACCGACTTTTCCGCGCGCATTGCCCGCAACACGCAGTTGTTCCTACAACAGGAGAGCGGCACTACGCGCATCATCGATCCCTGGGGTGGCTCCTATTATGTTGAACGCCTCACGCGCGATCTCGCGGAAAAGGCCTGGGAACACATCCAGGAGGTCGAAGCGCTCGGCGGGATGGCCAAGGCGATCGAGGCGGGCCTGCCGAAACTCCGGATCGAGGAAGCCTCCGCCAAGACCCAGGCCCGGATCGACGCCGGCAAGCAGGCCGTCATCGGTGTCAACAAATACAAGCCGCTCGACGAGGCGGCGATCGATATTCTCAAGGTCGACAATTCCAACGTCCGGCGGCTGCAGATCGACAAGCTCAAGCGGCTGCGTACGGAGCGCAATCAGAAGGACGTCGATGCGGCCCTTGCCGCGCTGACCCGCTCGGCGGGTGAAGGCAACGGCAACCTGCTGGCGCTGGCGATCGACGCGGCGCGCGCGAAAGCAACTGTCGGCGAAATCTCCACCGCCATGGAAAAGGTGTTCGGCCGGCACCGCGCCGAGATCAAATCCATCACCGGCGTCTACAAGCGCGAGGCCTCCAGCATGTCCAACCGGGTTGAAAAGGTGCAGGCGCTGATCGAGGCCTTCGAGGAGGCGGAAGGCCGCAGGCCGCGCATCCTGGTGGCGAAGATCGGCCAGGACGGCCATGACCGCGGGCAGAAGGTGATCGCATCGGCCTTTGCCGATCTCGGCTTCGATGTCGACATCGGGCCGTTGTTTGCCACCGCCGATGAGGCCGCGCGCCAGGCGGTCGAGAACGACGTGCATATTCTGGGCGTGTCCTCGCTTGCCGCGGCCCACCTCACTGCCGTGCCGGAATTGAAGGCCGCGCTCAAGAAGCAGGGCCGTGACGACATCATGATCATCGTCGGCGGCGTGGTGCCGCCGCAGGACTATGACGCGCTGTACAAAGCCGGCGCCGAAGCGATCTTCCCGCCCGGCACCGTGATCGCGGACGCCGCCGAAGAGCTGATCCACAAGCTCAATGCCCGGCTCGGCCACAGCGAGGCGGCGGAATAGCGCCATGTCCATCGACCGCCGCTGTTTTCGCGCGGTCGGCCAGGGCCGCCGCGAAATGGCGCACGGCCTTGAAGCCGCACGGGTTGCCGAACAAACGGATCAATGACAGCGATGATTCCTGCCAAATCGAGACTCGTCCTGCTCCTGGGCTTGTTCTCCATTCATACGGCCCTGGCCGACGCTCCCAAACCAGACGCCGCCATCAAGACCAGAGCAATCGAGGCCAGCGTTACGCTCGACGGCAAGATCAAGGCGGACCCGGCACTGTCGGCGGATTGTCTCGCCGAGGGCAGGAAATGGCTCGACAAGAACACCGCAGAGGCCGCCTCCGAGCTGAAGAAGGATCCGCAGTTCTTCAGCGACGGCGCCTGGACCTATGAGCGCAACTACAGAGTCCGCTCGGTGGTCGCCGACCGCTATGTGTCGATCGTCAGGACGGATTACATGGATGGCCATGGCGCCCATCCCAACACGGACATCAACACCGTTCTGTGGGACCAGGTCGAGAAGAAGCGCATCAACATCCGGCCGTTCTTCAACGAGACCGCCGACAATGGTCCGACCATGATGGCGATGCTGAAGGCCGTCATCGCGTCCTTGAAGGTGGAAAAGAAGAAACGCGACGCAGCCGAAACCGCAACCGCCGAGTGGTTCAAGGGCCTGGAGCCGAGACTCGTGAAGATTGGCGCGGTCACGCTCGCACCCTCGACGGAAGAGAGCAGGAGCTCCGGCCTCACCTTCCATTACCCGCCCTATGCGGTCGGCCCCTACGCCGAGGGCGACTATGTCGCCTTCGTGCCATGGGAGACGCTGAAGCCCTATCTCAGCACGGAAGGAATGCGCATCTTCGGCGGCAGCCGGCCCAAGGGCGACGAGGACGACCAGCCCTAAGCCGCGGCGAGAGTTGTGATCATGGTCATCCGACCCCTCGCCTGTCCCCGCCTGCCGTTGTAGAGCAAGGCATGGCCACGCCCAACAATTCCCGCCTCGACATCAAGACACTCGCAAAGGAACTGCGCACGGGCCACCGCGCGGCGCTGGCGCGCGCGATCACGCTAATCGAGAGCCGGCGCGGCGATCACCAGGCGGCAGCGCGCGAGCTGGTGCAGGCGCTCCTGCCTCATACGGGCCACGCCATCCGTGTCGGCATCACCGGCTCGCCGGGCGTCGGCAAGTCCACCACCGTCGATGCGCTCGGCATGTTCCTGATCGAACGCGGCCACAAGGTCGCGGTGCTGGCGGTGGATCCGTCCTCGGCACGCAGCGGCGGATCAATCCTCGGCGACAAGACGCGGATGGCGCGGCTGTCCGCCTCCGATCACGCCTATATCCGTCCCTCCCCCTCCTCCGGCACGTTGGGTGGCGTCGCGGCGAAGACGCGCGAGGCGATGCTGTTGTGCGAAGCCGCCGGCTTCGACGTGATCCTGGTGGAAACCGTCGGCATCGGACAGTCCGAGACCGCGGTCTGCGACATGACCGACTTCTTCCTGGCGCTGATGCTGCCTGGCGCCGGCGACGAATTGCAAGGCATCAAGAAGGGCTTGGTCGAACTCGCCGACATGGTCGCGATCAACAAAGCCGACGGCGACAATGTGAAGCGCGCGAATACTGCCGCCGCCGAATATCGCAGTGCGCTGCATATCTTGCAGCCCCGCTCGGAACATTGGCAGCCACCGGTCGTGACCTATTCGGCGCTCACGGGCGCCGGCATCGCCGAACTGTGGCAGAAGGTCCTCGATCACCGCCATGTGATGACGGAGTCCGGCAATTTCGCGGCCCGGCGGCGCGAACAGCAGGTGAAATGGATGTGGTCGATGCTGGAGCAACGGATCATGGCGCGGCTGCGCTCGGATGCCTCCGTGCGCGGAAAGGTCAAGAAGATCGAGGCGGAAGTCGCCGACGGGCGCATCACACCGTCGCTTGCCGCCGAGCAGATCGCGGAGATGTTGAGGTGAATGAACGCCTGCGCGTTCTGATCACGGGCTTCGGCCCCTTCCCCGGAGCGCCTTTCAATCCGACCATGCCGCTGGTCGGCCGGCTGACGCAGTTGCGCCGCCCCTCGCTCGACGAGGTCGAGCTCGCCGGCCACATCTTCCATGTCACCTATCAGACCGTCGACCGCGAGCTGCCCGAGCTGATCGAACGGTTGCGCCCGCAGGCGCTCTTGATGTTCGGACTTGCCGATCGTACCGCTTATCTGCGGGTCGAAACGCGCGCGCGCAATGCCGTCACCACGCTGCTTCCCGACGCAGATGGGGCCTTGGCAAGGCAGGGATCGATTGTCGGCGGGGCTGACGCCTTACCGTTCGGCCCACATACGGCAAATCTGCTGCGCGCGGCATGCGCCACCGGGATCGATGCGCGTCTCTCGCGCGATGCCGGCAGCTATCTTT
Organism: uncultured Bradyrhizobium sp.; assembly: GCA_964454955.1. GTDB lineage: Bacteria > Pseudomonadota > Alphaproteobacteria > Rhizobiales > Xanthobacteraceae > Bradyrhizobium. The sequence continues at coordinate 11,176 of CAYVVB010000171.1, forward strand.
GCAACTACCTGAGCTGGCGCGCGATCGAGGCGACCAGAAAGCCCGGCGGACCGAGGCTCGCCGCTTTCATCCATGTGCCACTGGTGTCGCGCGATGGCGCTGCGCGCCCGAGAACGTCAGGGATCACGTTGGATCAGATGGTCGATGCGGGCGAAGCCATGCTGATGGAAATGGTGAAACTTACCCGGCAGGCCATGCGCGAGGCAGCGCCTTTTGTAGGAGCGACGAGCTAGAAATCTGGTTCCGCCGACCATTCCATGAAGCTGACACACCTCGCGCTTATGCTGCCAGCCTTTGGATGACCCGAGGATCGCCAGAGAGTCCGCTGCCCAAGAGCATCGCAAGAATGCCTCAAAGCGCAGCGCACGTGCAGGAACCAAACGTGTGTTCCCTGAAGGACTCTTACAACTTGCCGCCACCTCGGAACACTTTGCCCACTGATCCGTTCAACGACATGCCTTTCGAAACAGGCGGGAGAAGGAGGCGTCCGCCAAATCGCCGCTCACCTACAAACAGGAGCAGCCCATGAAACTAAACTCGACGCAGGTGGAGCAGACCTTGAGGCAAATGGATGCCCATGTTCTTCCCGACACCCATCCGGCGGTGACGCAACTGACCAGCGTGTTCGGAGACCACACCTTCTTTCTTGATCAGCAAGGCCTCAAGGTGCTTGAGCCGGCTGAGACGCCGGAGAAGGGCACGCAGTCCGGTGAGGTGCTCAGTCTCGCAGACTGGAGCGATGCAACGCTCACCAGCTTGACCCCGCATGAGCCCCAGTCGACAGGCACGGTGGTCGTGTTCAGCGAGGTCAGGCACTGACCGCGCACCCGCGCTCATCATGCAGGCGGGTTGAGCGGGAGCGAAACCCACCATCTTGCCGGCAATGTGCCTTCGGCTGAACCACCCTTGGCTATGTCGTAGGGTAAAGGTCGTGGGGTAAAGATTTGGAACTACCCCACGCCCTCGCCGTGGCTGTTTTCATCAAGAGGACAAATGGCCGCTTGGTGTTTTCGAGAGCCCTTGTTGCCCGGTGGAACTAGCCGGGGCAACCTTTCGTGAGCCATACAGAATCCCGTCAGCGCCCTGCAGCCGCGGGGTGTCAGGTATGGAGAGTCGTCTCCCAATGAGAGTCGCGATGGTACTCTGCCTACTTGCGTACGGAGCAACTGTGACCGCTCAAGG
>CAYVVB010000172.1:0-1690 GCA_964454955.1 uncultured Bradyrhizobium sp.
AAAACTATCGAGGCGGCGATATCGCCCTGCCCGCCGATCCCAGTCAGGTCATCCGCTTTGCCGAGCATCCGGCGCTGAAAGGCCAGATCGGCAACGACATCATCACGACGGATGGCACCACGCTGCTGGGGGCCGACAACAAGGCCGGCGTTGCCGAGATCATGGACGCGGTGCAATTCCTCGTCCAGAACCCGCAAGTGAGGCACGGCACCATCAAGATCCTGTTCACGCCGGACGAGGAGATCGGTCGCGGCGTGGACAAGGTCGATCTCGGAAAGCTCGGCGCCGATTTCGCCTACACCATCGACGGCGAGACCGCCGGCCAGATCGAGGACGAAACCTTTTCCGCCGATTCCGCCACGGTCACGATCCGTGGCGTCAGTGCGCATCCCGGCTTTGCCAAGGGCAAGATGGAGCACGCGATCAAGATCGCCGCCGCGATCGTCGATCGGCTGCCCAAGGACACCTGTTCGCCCGAAACCACCGAAGGCAAGGAAGGATTCCTGCATCCGATCGGCATCTCCGGCACGCTCGAACAGGCCACGCTTGGTCTCATCGTGCGCGACTTCACGCTGGCCGGCCTGAAGGAGAAGGAGGCGCTGCTGGAGCGCATCGTCAAGGACGTGATGAAGGATTATCCGCGCTCCACTTACGCGATCGTGGTCAAGGAGCAGTACCGCAACATGAAAGAGGTCATCGACCGTCATCCCGAAACGGTCGAATACGCCATCGAAGCGATCGGCCGCGCCGGGCTTGAACCGGTGCGCGCCAGCATCCGCGGCGGCACCGACGGCTCGCGCCTGAGCTTCATGGGACTGCCCTGCCCCAACATCTTTGCCGGCGAGCATTCCTTTCACTCCCGCCTTGAGTGGGTCAGCCGCCAGGACATGGAAAAGGCGGTGCAAACTATCGTGCATCTTGCGATGATCTGGGAGGAGCGCGCCTGAAGCACCGGATTCAGGCGCGCATGCCCGTTATTTGAGCCTCTTGTGCGGGCTTCAAAGGACGGAAGGAGCATCGGAGTGAACGTTCCATTCAAGCCTTATCCATTCACGGCCAGGCACTATCCGGCCTCATTGCCGTCGCTCAAGTCGGGCGCGGACCAGATTGTGCATCCCGTGGTGGTCGTCGGCGGCGGGCCGGTCGGCTATTGCGCCGCGCTGGGACTCGCCAACTACGGCGTGCCGGTCGTCCTGCTGGAGGCGGATGATTCCGTATGCTTCGGCAGCCGCGCCATCTGCATCTCGAGGCGAAGCCTGGAAATCGTTGAGCGCCTTGGCGCCGCCGACGGATTTCTCAAGGTCGGCCTTCCATGGGTTGGCGGACGCAGCTTCTATCGCAATGTCGAAGTGCTGCATTTCAAGATGCCGACCGACGAAAACCAGAAAATGCCGCCGATGGTCAACCTTGCGCAATACAGTATCGAGCAGTTCCTGCTCGATGCTGCCGAAGCGCGCCGTGATCTGATCGAGCTGCGCTGGCAGAACCGCGTCACCGGCATCGAGGCGCGCGACGACGGCGTGCGGCTGATGGTCGACACGCCGGAGGGCAACTACACCATGGACGCCGCCTGGGTAGTCGCCTGCGATGGAGGGCGGAGCTTCTTTCGCGACGCGCTCGGCTTGCCGCTCAAGGGGACGAGCTACGAGGGCCGCTACATCATCGTCGACATCCTGCTCGACAGCAAGCG
>CAYVVB010000173.1:0-15351 GCA_964454955.1 uncultured Bradyrhizobium sp.
TAGAACGGAACCCAGAGCAGACCGACGAACGGCACCAGCAACAACACCCACATCGCAGAACTCCGACGTCAAGCGCGCGCCTTGCACCAGCCCTCCCAACAGGCCAAACGACGGGGGAACCGCAACGGTTCCTCGCGAGACGACATTTACGTGCGGGGTTCGTTCGCGCGGCAGCCTGATCTACACGGCCGTCGCGCGCGCGAAATCGACGTAGATTTCGCGCAGGCGGGCCGCCATCGGGCCGGGCCTGCCGCCGGCGACCGGCTTGCCGTCGATCGAAATCACCGGCTGGACAAAAACGGTGGCGCTGGTGATGAAGGCTTCCTTGGCGGCAAGCGCTTCCGCGATCGAGAACGGCCGCTCCTCGATCCGCAGCTGACGTTCTTCGGCAAGCTTCACCACCGCCTTGCGGGTGCAGCCCGGCAAGATCTCGCTGCCGTTCTGCCGCGTCACCAGCACGTCGTCCTGCGTCAGGATGAAGGCCGAGGACGAGCCGCCTTCGGTCACCATACCCTGCTCGATCATCCAGGCTTCGCCTGCGCCGGCTGCGGCCGCGGCCTGCTTGGCCAGCACCTGCGCAAGCAGCGCCACGCTCTTGATGTCGCGCCGCGCCCAGCGGATATCCGGCACGGTGATCACGGCAATGCCGGTCTTGGCGGACGGCGCGTTGACGATGTCCTTGACGGCGGTGAACATGATCAGCGTCGGCTTGATGCCCTTTGGAAAGGCAAAGTCGCGCCCGCTGTCGGCGCCGCGCGTCACCTCAAGATAGACCATGCCGTTCGCCAGGTCGTTGCGCGCGATCAGCTCCTTCTGGATCTGTTCGATGCGCTCGAGGCTTTCCGGCAGCTCCAGCGAAATCTCGCCGACAGAACGCTTCAGCCGCGCCAGATGCGAGGCATTGTCGATCAGCTTGCCGTCCAGCACGGCGGAGACTTCGTAGATGCCGTCGGCGAATAGGAAGCCGCGGTCGAGAATCGACACCTTGGCCTCCGAAAGCGGCACGAACGATCCGTTGACGTAAGCGATCGGGTCCAAGCGATTTCTCCTGTCGGCAAGCATGCGGTAGCCGCGTATCATATACGGCAATCGTTAACGCGGATAAACCTCGCCGATCACATTCCGCGCCTGCTAATGCGACAGGATCTTCGACAGGAATTTCTGGGCGCGGTCGCTGCGGGGTTTGCCGAAGAAGTCAGACTTGGGCGCATCCTCCACGATCTCGCCCCTGTCCATGAAGATCACGCGGTTGGCGACCTTGCTGGCAAAACCCATCTCGTGGGTCACGACCATCATGGTCATGCCTTCGCGCGCCAGATCGACCATCACGTCCAGCACCTCGCTGATCATCTCGGGGTCGAGCGCCGACGTCGGCTCGTCGAACAGCATGGCGATCGGGTCCATGGCGAGCGCACGCGCAATCGCCACCCGCTGCTGCTGCCCGCCGGAGAGCTCGGCCGGAAACTTTCGCGCATGGTCCTTCAGGCCGACCCGCTCGAGCAGCTTGATGCCCTTGGCCGATGCCTCGTCATGCGAGCGACCCAGCACCTTTTCCTGAGCAAGGCACAGATTGTCGATGATCCGCAGATGCGGAAACAGCTCGAAATGCTGGAACACCATGCCGACGCGGGCGCGCAGCTTCGGCAAGTTCGTCTTGGAATCGTTGACCCTGATGCCCTCGATGAGGATATCGCCTTGCTGAAACGGCTCCAGCGCATTGACGCATTTGATCAATGTCGACTTGCCCGAACCCGACGGGCCGCATACCACCACGACCTCGCCCTTGGCGACGCCGGTGGTGCAATCCTTCAGCGCCTGGAAGGCGCCGTACCATTTGCTGACTTGACTGATCTCGATCATGCGCCGCTACCGAACAATGGCGATCCGCGCCTGCAGTCGGCGGACGCCGAAGGACGCGAGGAAGGAAATGATGAAATAGACCAGCGCCGCGAACAGATACATTTCGACCAAGCGCCCGTCCCGCTGCCCGACGATGCTCGCCGCGCCGAGGAAATCGGGGATCGACACCACATAGACCAATGAGGTGTCCTGAAACAGCACGATGGTCTGGGTGAGCAGCACCGGAAGCATGTTGCGAAAGGCCTGCGGCAGGACGACGTAGCTCATGGTCTGGCGATAGGTCAGGCCCAGCGCCTGGGCCGCCGCCGGCTGGCCTTTGGGTATAGACTGGATGCCAGCCCGCATGATCTCCGAGAAATAGGCGGCTTCGAACATGATGAAGGTAATGAGCGAGGAAGCAAAGGCCCCCACCCGGATCGGGCGCGATGCCCCGGTCAGCCACTGCCCGATATAGGGCACCAGGAAATAGAACCAGAAGATGACCAGCACCAGCGGCAGCGACCGCATCAGATCGACATAGAGCGCAGCGATGCGCGAGAGCGGCCGAATACCCGAGAGCCGCATCAGCGCGATCAGCGTTCCGAACGTGATCCCGCCCAGCGCCGCGAGCGCCGTCAGCGTCAGGGTGAAGGTCATGCCGTCGAGAAACAGATAGGGCAGCGCGCGGCGGATGACGTCGAAATCGAAATTGGTGAACATGCCGTCATTTCCCCGCGATGTAACCGGGGATCGCAACGCGGCGCTCGATCACGCGCATCGCGGTCACGACGACAATGTTGATCACGAGATACATCACGGTCGCTGCCGTGTAGGCCTCGAACACCTGAAACGAGAACTCCTGCATCGAACGCGCTTGGCCCGTCAGTTCGAGCAGACCGATGGTAATGGCCACCGCCGTGTTCTTGATGGTGTTGAGAAATTCGGATGTGAGCGGCGGCAGGATGATACGGTACGCAATCGGCAACAGCACGTAGACGTAGGCCTGCGCCGTGGTCAGTCCGAGCGCCGTTGCGGCCTGCTTCTGGCCGCGCGGCAGCGAGCCGATGCCTGCTCTCAACTGCTCGGCAACCCGCGCCGACATGAACAGCCCGATGCCGATGGCGGCGGTATAGAACGGCGCATGCGGAAGCTGCTTCAGCCACAGGCCCCAGGCCTCGGGCAGCAGTTCCGGCAGCACGAAGAACCACAGGAACAGCTGCACAAGAAGCGGCATGTTGCGGAAAAATTCCACATAGGCGAAGCCAAGCCCGGAGGCCGCCCTCGACGGCAACGTACGCATGACGCCGACGATCGATCCGAAAACGAGCGCGATGATCCAGGCCCAGAGCGAGGTCTCGACGGTCAGCAGGAGTCCCGACAGCAGCATGTCGAGATAGGTGCCGGCCCCGGTCGGGTTGGGCTCAAGGAAGATGTGCCAGTTCCAGTGGTAGTTCACGGCCCGATCCGGAGCGAAGGTCCGTCACATCGCCTTGTAGGAAGCCGGGTCCGGCGAATCCGAGGGCTTGGCGAACTCGGCTTTCAGCTCCGGTGCAATCGGCGTGTTGAGGTTCAGCCCCTTGGGCGGAATCTTCGACATGAACCATTTGTCGTAGAGCTTCTGCCCCTCGCCGCTGGTGTAGACTGCCGCAGTTGCGGCATCGACCACCTTCTTGAAGGCGGGATCGTCCTTCCGCAGCATGATGCCGTAAGGCTCGGGCGTGGAGAAGGCGTCCTTCGAGATGACGTAGATAGAGGGGTCCTTCGCACCGGCAACCAGGCTCGCCAGCAGAATATCGTCCATCACGAAGGCTGCGGCACGATCGGTCTCCACCATCAGGAACGCTTCGGCGTGGTCCTTGGCCGGAATGATGTTGGCGCCCAGGTTGCGCGAGGCGTTGGCCTCGGTGAGCTGCTTGATGTTGGTGGTGCCCGCGGTCGAGACCACCGACTTGCCCTTGAGGTCGTCGATCGACTTGATGTTGCTGGACTTCTTGAAGACGTAGCGGCTCGCAGTCAGGAAATGCGTGTTGGTGAACGAAACCTGCTTCTGCCGCTCGGCGTTGTTCGTCGTCGAGCCGCATTCGAGGTCGATGGTGCCGTTGGCGAGCAACGGGATGCGGTTCGACGATGTCACCGGCTCGAGCTTGACCTCGAGCTTGTCGAGCTTGAGTTCCTTCTTGATCGCGTCGACGACCTTGTAACAAATGTCCATGGCGAAGCCGATCGGCTTCTGGTTGTCATCGAGATAGGAAAACGGGATCGAGGACTCGCGATAGCCGAGCGTGATCGTGCCGGTGTCCTTGATGTTCTTCAATGTGCCGGTGAGTTCCGCGGCGCTCGCCTGGCTCGCGCCAAGGACGGCGGCCACGGCAACGCCGAAAATATGAAGTCGCTTCATGCTTGTTCTCCCCCTGTTGGCTGGTCGGAATGCTTGCACAAACCGGGCCAAATTAGAAATGTGACTTTCGGCCAGTCATGCCCCAAATGTATCCGCCGTGGTCCCGCGGATCGCCATCAGCGCGCCCAGGCTCAAGACGGCAACGCCGGTCAGGTAGTAGCCGGGGGCAAGGTCGCCGATCGCGGCGAAACTGCCGAGCCAGGTCATGGTTGCCGGCCCCATTCCGCCGAACACCGTGACGCCGATATTGTAGCTGAGGCCCAACCCCGTCGCCCGCGTCGCAGCGGGAAACAATTCCGACATCAGGGCCGCCAGCGGCCCGTAATAGAGCGCCTTCAGCGCGCCGAGGAAAAAGACGGCCAGCACGATCACGCCCGGCGTCGGATTTCTCGTCAGCAGCAGGAAGGTCGGAAAGATCGAGACCAGAAGCACCAAGCCAACCGTGATCATATGCGTGGTGCGTCCGATCCGGTCGGAGATCATGCCGGCAATCGGCGCCAGCAGCGTGACCGCGATGCCGGCGGCGACCGCCGCCACGAAGCCGACCGATGGTGCGAGCTTGAGGATCTTCACGACATAGGTCGGCATGTAGACGATGAGGTAGTTGACGGCCGTCGAGACCGCGAGCGCGCCGATCGCCAGGATGACACGCAGCTTCTGCTCGACGAACACCTTTCGGACCGGCGACTCGTGCTTGGCCGCCGGTGGCGCAGTCGCGTCGTCGATGTGGTTGCGGATATAGACACCGACCGGCCCGATCAGGACGCCGAACAGGAACGGGATACGCCAGCCCCAGGCCTGCAGGTCGGCGGGATCCATCAGCGAGGTGAGCAGGGCGCCGAAACCGGACCCGAGCAGACCGCTGACACCCTGGCTGGCAAATTGCCAGCTTGCGATAAAGCCGCGCCGGTGGGGCATATGCTCCACCAGGAAAGCGGTCGAGCTGCCGAATTCGCCGCCGGCGGAAAATCCTTGCACAAGGCGGGCGATGACGACCGCGAACGGCGCTGCCACGCCAATCGTCTGAAACGTCGGCATCAGCGCCACCGCCAGGGTGCCCAGAGTCATCATGACGATCGACACCATCAACGAGGCCTTGCGGCCATGACGGTCGGCATAGGTGCCGAGCATGACGCCTCCGATCGGACGGATCAGAAACGACAACCCGAACGTGCCGAAAGTCAGGAGCAGCGACGTGGTGGCGTCGCCGGCCGGGAAGAAGGCCTTCGAGATATAGATGGCGAAGTAGCCGTAGACCGAGATGTCGAACCACTCCAGCGCATTGCCGATCGATGTCGCGACAATGAGCCTGACGACTTTCTTCTCGGTGCTCGCTGCGCGCTCGGGACCCCGCGCTTGAGCCAGCGCCATCTCAGTTTCCCTTCACCAGCGGATGCGGCAGCTCGCCAAGGTCCCAGAACAGGCCCGCCATGGTGCCGAGCGCCTCCTCCGTCACCGAGAGCAGAATGTGCTCGTCGGGAGCATGTTGCGAGCAGCCGGGATAGGAATGCGGCACCCAGAGCGTGGGCAGCCCGAGCGTATCGGAGAACACGTCGTTGGGCAGCGAGCCACCGAAATTCGGCAACACGACCGGCGGTTTGCCGGTGGTCTTCCGGATCGAATCCGCCGCCCAGTTGATCCAGGGACTGTCGAAATCGGTTCGTGACGCGGCAAAGCGCTGCGTTCCGGAGACCTCGATCATCGGAAAGCCCTTCTCATGAAGATGTGCGCGGACGGCCTCCACCAGATTATCGGTCCTGGTGCCGACGACAAAGCGCAGCTGCAGGACAGCCCGCGCGCGTCCCGGAATGGCGTTGGCGGGATTTTCGACGTTACCTGCGGAGATCGCCAGCACTTCGAGCGTGTTCCAGGCATAGAGCCGCTCGGCGGCGGACAGCCCCTCTTCGCCCCAGTTCTCCGACAATTGCGGCTCGTCGGCCGTCGGCTCGACCTTGACGTCGGCGAGCCAGCTGCGGATCTGATTGGAAAGCCGCGGCGGCTTGAGCTCTTCCATCAGCAGCCGCCCGCGGCCGTCGACCAATGTTGCGATCGCATTCACCAGAATGGTCGCGGGATTGGAAAGCACACCGCCCCAATTGCCGGAATGATGGCCGCCATCACGCAAATTCACGTCGAGGTGGATGCGATAGCCGCCGCGGCAGCCGAGAAACAGGGTTGGCCGCGTAGCCGACAGGCGCGGCCCGTCGGAGGCCATGAACAGGTCGGCCTTCAGTTCGTCGCGCAAGGACGCGCAGACGCGCTTAAGGTCCGGCGAACCGATCTCCTCACCCATCTCGATGATGAACTTGGCATTGAAGCCGAGCTTGCCCCCCCGCGCCTCGCGCACGGCCCGCAGCGCGGCGAGATTGATGGAGTGTTGTCCCTTGTTGTCGGCGGTGCCGCGGCCATAGACGCGATCACCGACCTGCGTCGTCTGCCAGGGATTCAAGCCGTCGCGCCACTCGCCGGCCATGCCGCCGACAACGTCGCCGTGGCCGTACATCAGCACGGTGGGCGCAGAGGAACTTTGGTGATGCTCGGCCAGAAGAAACGGCGACTTGCCGCTCGGGGATTCGATCAGGCGGCTGTCGAAGCCCAGTTCGGCAAAGGACGGTTTGAGTTCCTGCTCCAGATAGGCTCGAAGCACATCACCTCGCCCGGCGTTCTGGCTTTCCGTCTTGTAAGCCACCCTGCGGTCGAGCTCGCGCACGAATTCGCCCGAGCGAAGTTGCTGCCGTGCGCGGGCGATGGCATCGGACCTGGTCATGTCTTCCCTCCGAAGCTCGTTTGGAAGGACAAGCATATCGGCCGATTGCTGCTGCGGGAAGCAGGCATTTCGTTCCGCAGATTCGGCTTGCTAAACCGATCGGCCTGCAACACTTTCAGCCCAAGCCGCCGTTTCGGTTTTTCAAGATGACCAAGCAAATCCGCCTCAACGCTTTCGCCATGAACTGCGTGGCCCATCAGTCGCCGGGATTGTGGACGCATCCGCGCGACCGCACGGCGGAATACAATCGCTTGCCCTATTGGCTCGATCTGGCGAAAACGCTGGAGCGCGGCCGCTTCGACGGCCTTTTCCTCGCCGATGTGCTCGGCGTCTACGACGTCTACGGCAACAGTCCCGACGCTGCGCTGCGCAACGCGACGCAGACGCCGGCGAACGAGCCGCTGCTCCTGATCGCGGCGATGGCCGCGGCGACCAGCCACCTCGGCTTCGGCGTCACCAGCAACCTTTCCTTCGAGCCGCCCTATACGTTTGCACGTCGGATGTCGACGCTCGATCATCTCACGGACGGGCGGATCGGATGGAACGTGGTGACCGGCTATCTCGACAGCGCCGCGCGCGGCGCAGGCAAGGACAAGCAGACCGCGCATGACAATCGCTACGACATCGCGGACGAGTACATGGAGGTGGTCTACAAGCTCTGGGAGGGCAGCTGGGAAGACGATGCCGTACTGCGTGATCGCGCCCGCGGCATCTTTACCGACCCATCCAAGGTGCATCGGATCGCCCATGAGGGCAGCAACTACCGGCTCAATGCCATTCACCTGAGCGAGCCCTCGCCGCAGCGCACGCCCGTGCTTTATCAGGCCGGCACGTCGCCGCGCGGCCGGAAGTTCGCCGCCCAACACGCCGAATGCGTATTCATGTCGGGACCATCGGCCAAAGTGATCGCACCGCGCGTCAAAGCGATCCGCGAGCTCGCCGCGCAGCTCGGCCGCAACCCCGCCGAAATCCTGATGTTCAGCATGTTCACGGTGATCCTTGGAGAGACCGAGGCCGAGGCGAGAGCGAAATACGAGGACTATCGCCGGCACATCAGCCCGGAGGGCGCCCTCACCCTGATGTCTGGCTGGACCGGGGTCGACTTCTCGACCTACGCGCTCGATCAGCAAGTGCGACATGTCACCAATGATGCCGGGCGCAGCGCCATGGACAACATCACCCGCGCCGATCCGGACCGCGTGTGGACGGTGCGCGAGGTCGCCGAGCATGTTGGCATCGGCGGCATCGGACCGGTCATCGTCGGCACGCCCGAAAAGGTCGCCGACGAGATCGAGGCATGGTTCGAGCAAACCGGTGTCGACGGCCTCAACATGCCCTTCGCAGTATCGCCCGGCGATTTCGAAGACATCGCCGACATGCTGGTTCCTGAACTGACCCGGCGCGGCCGCTACAAGGACGCCTACGCGGATGGGACACTGCGCGAAAAGCTGTTCGGTGCAGGCCGCGCGCGGCTTTCCTCGCCGCACCCGGCTGCGGGATATCGGCCCCGTGCCGCGGCGAGAGCGGCGGAGTGAGTGGCAACCTCTAAGTCCCGTCATTCTGAGGCGCGAGTGCAACGAGCCTCGAAGAATGAACGGCCCGGCTGAGAGAGGCGGGCCGTCGCCCTTCGAGGCTCGCTTCGCGAGCGCCTCAGGATGACGGTGAAAGAGCCGAACTTGCCTCACTCGCGCGATGGACTCCTCAAACACTCCCATCCACGACGACTTCGATCAGTTTCGTTCCCGGCCGGTTGAACGCTGACGACAATGTCGGCTTCAACTCGGCGGGATTGGTGATCCTGATCGCCTCCAGCCCGAGGGACCGGGCAATGCCGGCAAAATCGACCGGCGGATCGATGAAATCCATGCCGATGTAATTGTCGTCGCCGTGGAAGGAGAGCAGCCGCTGCTTGATGATGCGATAGCCGCCGTTGTTGATGATCACGACCGATAGCGGCAGCTTGTGATGCGCGGCGGTCCAGAGCGCCTGGATGGAATACATCGCGCTGCCGTCGCCCGAGTAGCACACCACCGGCCGCTCCGGGTTGGCGAGGCTGACGCCGACCGAAGCCGGCAGGCCCCAGCCAATGCCGCCGGCCGCGAGCGCATGATAACCGTAGCGGTCGCGATGCGGCCGCAGCGCCACCATGTGACGCGAGGAGGTGAGCCCCTCGTCGACCAGGATGGCATTGTCGGGTATTGCCTCGACGACGCTCAGCACGAGGTAATCCGGGTCGATCGGCGATTTGTCCCGCGACTTGGCGATCTGCTCCACCAGGGCCTTGCGCCTTGCGGTCCAGTTCTTCGACGCGAGCTCCGCGAGGGCCTGTTTCGCTCGCGCCTCCAGCGCGCCGCCGCCGGCCGCCTTCAACACCGGCACCAGCGCCTTCAGCGTCTCCTTCACATCGGCTTTCAGCGCGATCTCGGCACCATAATTCTTGGCGAGATCCCATTCGACCAGCCCGACCTGCACGATCGGCAAGCCCTCCGGCAGGGGATCGATTTCGCTGTGCACCGACATGCGCAGGGGATCGGCGCCAAGCACGATCATGAGATCGTAAGGCGCGAGAACTTCGCGCACCTGTTTTTGCAGACGCGACAACGCGCCCATGAAGCTCGGGCTCTCGGACAGAAAGTGCGCACCATAAGGCACGGACTGCTGATAGGCCGGGCAGCCGAGCGCTGCCGCAAGCGCCGCGGCTTCGTTCAGCGCGTCGCTCTTCACGATCTCGTCGCCCGCGATGATCACCGGCCGCTGGGCTTTCAGGATGCGCTGGGTCAGCGCCTGCAGCGCTTCATCGGACGGCCGCACGCGCGTATCGACGCGGGTGGAGCGGCCGAGTTCGACGCCGGCCTCGGAATTGAGGATGTCGCCGGGCAGCGAGATGAACACCGGCCCCGTCGGCGGCGTGGTCGCAACCTTGGCGGCGCGCCGCACGATGCGCGGGAGATCTTCCAGCCGCGTGACTTCGACCGCCCATTTCACCAAGGGCTCGGCCATGCGCACCAGCGGACCGTAAAGCAAGGGCTCCATCAAGCCGTGGCCCTGCTCCTGCTGGCCGGCGGTGAGGATCATCGGCGTGCCCGTGAACTGCGCGTTGTAGAGCGAGCCCATCGCATTCCCGAGCCCTGGCGCGACATGGACGTTGCAGGCGACGAGTCTTCCCGACGCGCGGGAAAAGCCGTCCGCTATCGCGACCACCAGGCTTTCCTGCATCGCCATCACGTAGGTGAGGTCGGGATGATCCTTCAGCGCGTGCATGATCGGCAATTCGGTGGTGCCGGGATTTCCGAACAGATGCGTGATGCCCTCGTCCTTGAGCAAAGCGAGGAATGCCGAGCGACCAGTAATACGATTTTTCATGTTTGCTCCCGTGCGAGCTCGAAAGGATCATCTCCTGCCGAGCGCCTTTTCTTCTTCGAGCGTTGCCAGACCACGCCCGGAAAACCTTTGAGTGGCACCAGCGGCTCGCCGGTGTAGGCCCATTCCTGCAGCTCTTCGATCGCGATGTGATAGAGCGGCTGCCGCCCGGTGCGGCCCGAGAACAGCGCGCGCGGAATATTGACCATGTGCGGCGAGCGCGCGCGTTCGTAAATCAGCGGAGTGCCGCAACGCGAACAGAAGCTGCGCGCCGTGCCGCTCGCGCCATCCTCATAGCGCGAGATTGCTGCCCTGCCCTTGCTGATGCGGAAGCGCTTGCGCCAGCTCCCGACATAGGTGGCATAGGCCGCGCCATGCGCACGCCGGCTGGCGGCGGAATGATCGTGCCAGGCCCAGCGCGCCGGCACATCGATCTCGAAGGCGACCGCGCCGCACAGGCACTGGCCTTTGGCCAGTCCGGCCGGTGTCGCTGCTGGTTTGACCATGGCGCCTCCTCCGTCATTCCGGGGCGCCTCGAAGAGGCGAACTACGCTGCGCAATTGCGCCCTGAGAATCTCGAGATTCCGGGTTCGATGCTTCGCATCGCCCCGGAATGACGTGCACATTACTTCCAATGACGTTACGCCGGCGCGAGTTCGTCATAAACGGGATAATCCGTGTAGCCGGCCTCGTCGCCGCCGTAAAAAGTGGCGCGATTATACGGATTGATCGGATAGCCGTGCCGCAGGCGACGCGGCAGATCGGGATTGGAGATGAAGATGCGCCCGAACGCAATGGCATCGGCATGTCCTTCGGCGATCGCGGCTTCGGCTGTCTCGCCGGTGAAACCGCCGGCCGCGATCAGGACACCGCTCCACATCGGCCGGAACAGCACCATCGCCGAGGGCACGTTCTGCCAGTTGACCTCCGCGCGGCCGGCACCGCTCGACCGCGGCTCGATCAGATGCAGGTAGGCCAGACCAAGCGGGTCCAGCGCTTCGACCACATGGCTATAAAGCGGCATCGGATCGGCCTCGCCTGAATCATTGGCGATACCGTAAGGCGACAGCCGCACGCCGACGCGATTTGCGCCCCAGACCTCGATCGCAGCCTGCGTCACCTCCAGCAGAAGACGCGCGCGATTCTCGATCGATCCACCGTAGCGGTCGGTGCGCAGATTGGTGCGGGACTGCAGGAACTGCTCGAGCAGATAGCCGTTGGCGCCGTGCACCTCCACGCCGTCAAAACCGGCGGCAAACGCATTGCGCGCAGCCTGCCGGAAGGCGTCCACGATGCCTGCGATCTCCCCGGTTTCCAGTGCCCGCGGCGTCTCATAGGTCGTCGGCTTTCCATCCGCGGTGACGGTCTTGTACTCGGCCGAAATCGGCACTGCCGATGGCGCCACCGGCAGCGCCCCGCCAGGCTGGAAGGAGGAGTGCGAGACGCGGCCGACGTGCCAGAGCTGCAGGAAGATGACGCCGCCCTTGGCATGAACGGCGTCGACCACGGCGCGCCAGCCCGCAACCTGCTCTTCGGTGTAGATGCCCGGCACTCCGGCGTTGCCGAAGCCGGTCGCCGCCACGGGCGAGGCTTCCGCAATGATGAGGCCGCCGGGCGTGGCGCGCTGCGCATAATATTCGGCGTTCAGCGGCCGCGGCGCGAGCGACGGCTTTGCCGCGCGCATCCGCGTCAAGGGCGCCATCACGACGCGATGGGCGAGTTGGGTGGGACCGATTTTCAGCGGTGAAAACAGATGCGGAAACTTCATTGCTGCCCCGAAATGTCTATTTGAGGATCATCGTTGGATTTAGATACCTATAAAACAGGGAGTGGCGGCCCGAGACCACCACTCCCATCGCGCTCTCTTCCTTCCCCTGTTCGTCATTGCGGGATGGTCCGAAGGACCAGACCCGGAATCTCGAGATTCTCAGGTGCGCAATTGCGCACCATAGTTCGCCCTTCGGGCGCCCCGGAATGACGAAGCAAGTGCGGGGCGCGGCAAGGATCAAGCCGTCTTGATCCAGACGGCCTTGACGTTGAGATATTCCTCCAGATGCTGCTTGCCGGACTCGCGCCCATAGCCGCTCATCTTGTAGCCGCCGAAGGGCACCGCCGGGTCCATCGTCTGGTAGCAGTTCACCCACACCGAGCCCGCGCGCAGCGCCTTCGAGACATGATGGGCCTTGGCGACATCGCGCGTCCACACGCCGCTGCCGAGCCCGAACGTGGTCGCGTTGGCGCGGCGGATCAGCTCGTCCATATCGGTGAACTTGATCGCCGAGATCACCGGGCCAAAAATCTCCTCCTGCGCGATGCGCATATTGTCCTGCACGTTCGCAAACACCGTCGGCGGCACGAAGTAGCCCTTGGCGAGCGGCCCTTCGGTCAGTCGTGCGCCGCCGGCGAGCGCGCGAGCCCCCTCCTTCTGGCCGATCGCGAGGTAACCGGTGACGCGCTCGAGCTGCTGCTCCGAGACCAAGGGGCCGATCTGCGTGTTCGGATCAAGCCCGTTGCCGACCTGCAGCTTCTTGCCGAACTCGGCGACGCGGGCGACGAACTCGTCATAGACCTTCGCTTCCACGAACAGCCGGGTACCTGCGCTGCAGATCTGGCCCGAATTGGCGAACACCGCCATCGCGGCGCCCGGCACCGCGGCATCCAGATCGGCGTCGGCGAACACGATGTCCGGCGACTTGCCGCCGAGCTCCAGCGAGACGCGCTTCAGATTGCCGGCGGAGGCGCGCACGATCGATTGCCCGGTGAGATGTGAGCCGGTGAAGGCAACCTTGTCGACGCCGGCATGCGATGCGAGCGCTGCGCCCGCCGTTTCGCCAAAGCCCGGCACCACATTGACCACGCCCGGCGGAATACCCGCTTCCATCACAAGCTCTGCGAGCCGCAGCGAGGTGAGCGGCGCCTCCTCGGCGGGCTTGAGCACCACCGTGCAGCCGGTCGCGATGGCAGGCCCGATCTTCCATACCGTCGCCGCCAGCGGACCATTCCACGGAATGATCGCGCCGACCACGCCGACCGGCTCCTTCAGCGTGTAGGAGAAGATTTCACCGGGCAGCGAGTTCTCGATCGTTTCGCCGTGCAACGCCGTTGCCTGTCCGGCGTAGTAGCGCAGCATGCCGAGCACGCGCAGCCGGTTTCCCCGGGTGCGGCTGATCGGCGCGCCCATGTCGAGGGTGTCGAGCTGCGACAGTTCCTCGAAGTTCTTCTCGACGAGATCGGCGAGCTTGAGCAGGAAATTCTGGCGCTCGAACGGCTTGACCTTGCTCCATGGCCCCTCAAAGGCGCGGCGGGCGGCAGCGACCGCGCGATTGATGTCTTCAGCATCACCTTCGGCGACGGTGGCGAGCAGTTCGCCGGTGGCGGGATTGAGCGTCTCGAATGTCTTGCCGGAAGCAGCGTCGACCCATTTTCCGTCGATCAGCATCTTCTTGTAGGAACCATCCGCAAAAGGATGACGCGTGATCGGAACAGCCTGGGATACAGCCATGTTCTCTCTCCCTTGAATTGTCGTTCTTGGATTGCCTGGACCGTCGGCGAGATCGATCGCTTGACCTGATCGTCGATAGGCGAAAATCTACAGCGGAGCCCCTCGGCCGTAAAGCCGAGGCGGCGGCGCCGGGCGCGAAGACCTCCCATGCGGCAGCGCATGTGGTCCGCGCCCGCCACGCGACTTAGGTGCGAGCCTGCTGCAGCTTCGGGAGAATTCACGTGCCACATCCTGTACTGGCGCCGGACAATGTTGCCGTGATCACCGGAGGCGCGTCCGGCATCGGCCTTGCCGCCGCGACTGCTTTCGCCCGTCTCGGCATGAAGGTCTGCATCGCCGACATCGGCGGCGACCGGCTCGCCGAGGCTGAGACAAAGCTGTCATCTGTTGCGCCTGGCGGCGCCGAGCGCATCATGGCAGTCGCAACCGATGTCAGCCAGGTCGAGAGCGTCGAGGCGCTGGAGGCCACCGTGCGCAAACGGTTCGGCGGCACCGACCTCTTGATGAACAACGCCGGCATCCAGCCGGGCAGCAGGATGTTCGGGCCGCCCGGCAACTGGCAGCGGATCATTTCAGTCAACCTGTGGGGCATCATTCATGGCTCGCAGGTTTTCGCACCTCGCATGATCGAACGCGGCCGGCCGGGCCTGATCGTCAACACCGGCTCCAAACAGGGCATCACGACGCCGCCCGGCGATCCCGCCTACAATGTCTCCAAGGCGGGCGTGAAGGCATTCACCGAAGCCCTGGCCCACGAGCTGCGCAGTACGCCCGGCTGCCGCATCACGGCGCATCTTCTGATTCCGGGCTTCGTCTTCACCCCGCTCACCGCGCAGGGCCGCACGGAAAAGCCGGTTGCGGCCTGGACTCCCGAACAGACAATCGATTTCATGATCGAGCGGCTCGGCGCCGGCGACTTCTACATTCTCTGTCCGGACAACGATGTGCCGCGCAGACTCGACGAGCGGCGCATTCTCTGGGCGGCTGGCGACATCGTCGAGAACCGCCCCGCGCTGTCGCGCTGGCATCCGGACTACGCGGACAAGTTCGCAGCGTTCGTGAAGGATGGTTAGCTCTCTCCCGTCATTCCGGGGCGCTCGCGTCAGCGAGCGAACCATGTGGGCCATTGCGCACCTGAGTTATGTAGGGCGGGCAAAGCGCAGCGTGCCCACCTTGGACATCACTTGTGCAGGCGGTGGGCACGGCGCGGCAAAGCCTTTGCCAACCCCACATGGCTCTTCAAATCACCGTCATCGCGAGCGAAGCGAAGCAATCCGGAGCCAGGCAGGCGACTCTGGATTGCCTCGTCGCTTCGCTCCTCGCAATGACGGAAAAACATGAGTCCGCATTCTCGCGACGCCTTTCGCCCGAGTTTTGCATCTCTCTTCACCCTCTTGAAAAAACAGAGGGCGCAGGGAAGGCCGGGTGGCCGCTGCACCCGGGGCCCCCGCGCAAAAAGGAATTTGCGCGAGCGCGTTGACCACA
>CAYVVB010000174.1:0-9207 GCA_964454955.1 uncultured Bradyrhizobium sp.
GAGGGGCGTATCGCGATCGTCACGACACGCGGGGCAGGTGGCGGTGGACGCGAGAGTGCTGTCTGACGAGCGGCACCATCGCGGACGGCGAAGTCGTGTGGTCCTGGCGCGCCCATGCAAGCGCCAAGTAGGCGACGATGCTTCGCATCGCGCTTATGACGGTGACAAACGCCGGTTCACCGGGGAGAGTACGAAGTAAGCCGTAGACCACTGCGCAGGGAAGGCCGGAGTGTCTCCGCCTGTACCTGTGGTCAACGCGCTCGCGCAAATTCCTTTTGCGCGGGGGCCCCGGGTGCAGCGGCCACCCGGTCTTCCCTGCGCCCTCTGTATTCGAGAGGGTCGAGAAAGATGCAAAACCCGGGCGAAACGCGCCGCGGGAACGTGGAAGCGCGCCCTCTTATGCGCACAAAACATCCGCGAGTCCAATCGCCTCGCCCCGCTTGCGGGGAGAGGCCGACGCGCGGACCGCGCGGCGGGTGAGGGGGACTCTCCACGAGTTGAGGTCGCGGAGAGTCCCCCTCACCCGAAGCCTTCGGCTTCGACCTCTCCCCGCAAGCGGGGCGAGGTAAACACCGAAGCCGCAGACCGATTGATCCAATCAAACGCTCGTCACGCTGTAGCGATGACAGCCAAGAACGTATTCGCCTCCATACGACTCATTGATGGCAGAACACAGCTCATTCCGCCGCTGCCGCGAAGCGGCTGTTCTCGAGCTCCGCTTCAAGGCGAGCCTTCTCCGTCATCGCCCTGGCGATGCTTGCTTCCTTGACATGGCCGTAGCCGCGGATCGTCTCAGGAATGCGCGCGAGCTTGGCCAGCAGGGGAATCTGCTCCGGCTTGAGGTTTGCGGTCTGCTGCTCGATCATGGCGAGATAATCCTCGATCAGCCTGCGCTCGGCCTTTCGTTCCTCGCTGCGACCGAACGGGTCGAGGGCGGTCCCGCGCAAAAACTTCAGCCGCGCGAGCAGGCGGAAGGCGTGGATCATCCAGGGACCATACTCCGTCTTTTGCAGATGTCCGGTCGCCTTGTCGCGGCGGGCAAAGATCGGCGGAGCGAGATGGAATCTGAGCCGGACGTCGCCCTCGAATTTCTCCGCGAGCTTCGTGGCAAAGCTGCCGTCGGTATAAAGCCGGGCGACTTCGTATTCGTCCTTGTAGGCCATCAGCTTGAACAGGTTCCTGGCGACCGCCTCGCTCAGCTCGGTCGAGCCGGGCGCAGCTGCGGCCTCCGCCTTGCGCACCTTGTCGACCGCCGAACGATAGCGCTCCGCATAGGCCTGGTCCTGATACCCGGTGAGGAATTGCACGCGATGGGCAATGATATCGTCGAGGCCGCGGACTGGCTGGGCAGCGCGGGCGCGGAAGGCGATCACGCTGCGGATACGACTCATGTCGTGCGCGGCAAGCCGGCCCCAGGTGAAGGCCTGCTTGTTCATCTCGACCGCCGCGCCGTTGATCTCGATTGCCCGCATCAGGGCTTCGAGCGACAGCGGGATCGCGCCCTTCTGGAAGGCGAAGCCGAGCATGAACGAGTTGGTCGCGATGCTGTCGCCCATCAGCGTCGAGGCGATGCCCGTGGCGTCGATGACCTCGAGATTGCGCTCGCCGATCGCATCGCGCAGCGTCGTTTGCATCTCGCCCATGCCAAAGTCGATGTCGGGGTTTTGCACGAAGCTGGCGGTCGGCTGCAGGTCGGCGTTCACGAAGGCCCTGGTCACGCCGCGGTCGACACGGCTCAGCGCGGTCGGGCTCGTCGACACCACGATATCGCAGCCGAGGATCAGGTCGGCGCCGCCGGAGGCGATGCGCACCGCGGCGATGTCCTCCGGCTCGGGGGCGATCCGGACATGGCTCATCACCGCGCCGTTCTTTTGCGAAAGACCGGTGAAGTCCAGAGCCGAGCAGCCGCGGCCGTCGACATGGGCCGCCATGCCGAGCAGCGCGCCGATGGTGATGACGCCGGTGCCGCCGATGCCGGTCACCAGAATATTGTAGGGCGCGTCCAAGGTCGGGGCAGGGGGCAGCGGCAGGTCGGCGAACAGTTGTCCGGAATCGATCGCGGAGCTCTCCACGCGCTTGAGCTTGCCGCCGTGCACGGTGACGAAACTCGGGCAGAAGCCCTCGATGCAGGAATAGTCCTTGTTGCAGTTCGACTGGTCGATCTGGCGCTTGCGGCCGAACTCGGTGTCGAGCGGCTGCACGGAGACGCAGTTCGAGGTCTGCGAGCAATCGCCGCAGCCTTCGCAGACCAGATCGTTGATGAAGACGCGCTTGGGCGGATCGGGATAGAGCCCGCGCTTGCGTCGTCGTCGTTTCTCGGCAGCGCATGTCTGATCATAGATCAGGACCGTGAGCCCCTTGGTCTCGCGCAGCTCGCGCTGGAGCTGGTCCATCTCGCGCCGATGGTGCACCGTCGCGCTGGGCGGAAAATAGCCGCTGGGATATTTGCCGGGATCGTCGGAGACGATGGCAAGGCGCTTAACGCCCTCGGCCCATACCTGATTGGCGATCTGCGAGACGGTGAAGCCGCCTTCGGCGGGCTGGCCGCCAGTCATCGCTACCGCGTCGTTGTACAGGATCTTGTAGGTGATGTTGACGCCGGAGGCGGCCGCTGCGCGCAGCGCCAGCAGGCCGGAATGGGTGTAGGTGCCGTCGCCGAGATTCTGGAAGACGTGCTGCTCGGTGGTGAAGGGCGCCTGTCCGATCCAGTTCGCGCCCTCGCCCCCCATATGCGTGATGGTCGCGGTGCGGCGGGATGGCATGGCCAGCACCATGCCGTGACAGCCGATGCCGGCCATGGCGCGGCTACCTTCGGGGATGCGGGTCGAGGTGTTGTGCGGGCAGCCCGAGCAGAAAAACGGCGTGCGCTGCAGGCTGACCGGCGCTTGCGCCGGGGCCGGCTGGTCGAATGCCTCCAGCCGCGCCAGGCGCTGCTCGAGCAGCGGGTTGTTGTGGCCGAACCGGCGCAGCCGCGCGACGAGAGCGGAGGCGACCATGGTGGGGGTGAGCTCGCCTTCGCTCGGCAACAGCGGACGGCCTGCCTCGTCGCGCTTGCCGACGACACTCGGGCGGCTCCAGGCATCCATGTTGTAGAGAACGCGCTTGAGCTGGTCTTCGATGAAACCGCGCTTCTCCTCGACGACAAGCACGTCCTGCAAGCCCTCGGCGAAGCGCCTGGCGCCTTCTTCCTCGAGCGGCCAGGTCAGCGCGACCTTGTAGATGCGCAAGCCCAGCGCCTGCGCGTCGCGTTCACTTATTCCGAGGTCGGCGAGCGCCTGGCGCAGGTCGAGATAGGCCTTGCCGGTCGTGATGATGCCGAGGCGCGCCGGCTTGCTGTCGAGCACGACACGGTCGAGCTTGTTGGCGCGCGCGAAGGCGCCGATGGCCTGCATCTTCGGACCGAACAGCCGCTTCTCCTGCTCCATGGGCGGATCGGGCCAGCGGATATTCAATCCGCCCGGCGGCATCTCGAAATCGGTCGGCAGCACGACCTGGACGCGCGAGGGATCGCTATAAACCGACGCCGAGCTCTCGACCGTTTCGCCGATCGCCTTGAAGCCGACCCAGCATCCGGAGAAGCGCGAGAGCGCGAAGCCGTAAAGGCCGAGGTCGAGATAGTCCTGCAGCGTCGCCGGGTTGATGATCGGCATCAGCGCGGCGGCGAATACCTGCTCGCTCTGGTGTGCAAGCGTCGAGGACTGGCAGCCGTGATCGTCGCCGGCCAGCGCCAGCACGCCGCCGTGGCGCGAGGAGCCCGCGGAATTGGCATGCTTGAGCACATCCATCGAGCGGTCGACGCCCGGTCCCTTGCCGTACCAGATGCCGAACACGCCATCGACCTTGGCGCCGGGAAACAGGCCGACCTGCTGGCTGCCCCACACCGCGGTCGCGGCGAGGTCTTCGTTCAGGCCGGGCACGAAGGCGATGTCCTGCGCTTGCAGGAAGGATTTGGCGCGCCACAGCGCGTGGTCATACATGCCGAGTGGCGAGCCGCGATAGCCAGAGATGAAACCGCCGGTGTTGAGGCCGGCCGCACGGTCGCGTTCGCGCTGCAACATCGGCAGCCGCACCAGCGCCTGGACTCCGGAGAGGTAGATTCGCTTGGCCTCCAACCGGTACTTGTCGTCCAGCGCAACCTGCAGCAGCGTCATTTGGTCAGCTCCGTGTTGTTGTTTTTCTTGATTGTTCTTGTTGGCGCCCGGCGGGTCGATGCGGCTGGTAAGTGAAAAGCATGTGCCGATAAAGTCAATATGGCTTGCCCAATTCACACGGCCCGGCATGGCGCATTGCATTCGGAGAGCGACGGATGTGTCCTGTCCTGGCTCAACGAATAGGCAGGTGACCGTTGCGAGCTGGTCGTCCGGAGACTAAGCAGTTTCGCGTTGGACGCCAATCGATTGAAAAATAGATGATTTCAGAGTCTTTCGGTGCCGCCCGAATTGTATACAGGCTGGCACAGCGCTTGCTTGACCGCTGGGGGAGAGTTCTGTCGCGCAGGGGGCGCGGTGTCATGGTGAACTCAAGCCACGCTTCAACCGGGATGGTCGTCGCAGAGCCGGAACCGATCGAGCTCAATTGGCCGGCCACCGCGCTTCTCATCATCGACATGCAGCGCGATTTCATGGAGCCTGGCGGCTTCGGTGAGACGCTGGGCAACGACGTCTCCCAACTCGCGCGTGCGGTGAAGCCGATTGCTTCGCTGCTGGCGGCGGCGCGCGAGATGGGGATGCTGGTCATCCACACGCGCGAAGGTCATCTGCCCGATCTCTCCGATGCGCCGCCGGCGAAAGTCGAGCGCGGCGCCCCTTCCTTGCGAATCGGCGATCCAGGTCCGATGGGGCGAATCCTGATCCGCGGCGAGCCGGGCCACGACATCATTCCGGAGCTTTACCCGCTCGACAGCGAGATCGTGATCGACAAGCCGGGCAAGGGTGCGTTCTACGCCACCGAGCTCGGCGATACCTTGCAGAAATACGGTATCGAAAATCTACTTGTGTGCGGCGTGACCACCGAGGTCTGCGTCAACACCACCGTGCGCGAGGCTAACGACCGCGGCTACCGCTGCATCGTGATCTCCGACGGCTGCGCCTCCTACTTCTCCGAATTCCACGACATGGGTCTGAAAATGATCAAGGCCCAGGGCGGCATCTTCGGTTGGGTCGCCGACTCGGCTGCGGTTCTCAAGGCAATGGCAGCGGAGACATCGAACGGTCTGGCAGCGGGAGCATCGCGATGAGCGGCAACGGCACGGCGACTTCGGTTCGCGCGGATTTCAAGCCGGTCTTGTGGACGTCGGGGGACTGGAACGCGTTTTTCGGATTCGGCACCAACATTCTCGTCAACATGCTGGTCCTGACCGGGCTGTTGCGCTTCGTGCTGAAGATGCCGGATCAGGTTGTGTTCGGCCGCATCCTTCCCGCCCTCGGGCTGATGATGTGTCTGTCCACATTCTACTACGCCTTTCTCGCCTATCGGCTGGCGCAGCGGACCGGCCGCAATGACGTCTGCGCGCTGCCCTCGGGCGTCAGTGTGCCCCATATGTTCATCGTCACCTTCGTGATCATGCTGCCGATCGCGCTGCGCACCGGCGATCCGCTCAAAGGCTGGTCTGCAGGTCTCGTCTGGGTCTTTTTCCAGAGCTTCATCCTGATGATCGGCGGCTTCATCGCGCCGATCGTCCGCAAGATCACTCCGCGCGCCGCGCTGCTTGGTACGCTGGCCGGTGTCTCCATCACCTTCATCGCGATGCGGCCGGCGCTGGAGATGTATGTGACCCCGCAGATCGGCCTGGTCTGCTTCGCCATCATTCTGGTGAGCTGGTTCGGTGGCGTGAAATATCCCAAGGGAATTCCCGCGGGCCTCATCGCGATCGCCGTCGGCATGATTATTGGCTGGGGATCGAACGTCCTTGGCCTGGGTCTCGGCGGCTTGAGCCTGAAGGGCCTCAGTGATGCCTTCGTCAATTTCGGCTTCTCGGTGCCGGTCCCGGCCGTCAATACTGTCTTTTCCGGCTTCGAATATCTCGGCATCATCCTGGTGACCGCGGTGCCGTTCGGCATCTACGATCTCGTCGAGGCGATGGACAACGTCGAAAGCGCGGAGGCCGCCGGCGATCCCTATCCGACGACGCGGGTTCTGACCGCCGACGGCATCGTCAGCCTGATCGGCTGCCTGATGGGCAATCCGTTCATCAACGCCGTCTACATCGGCCATCCCGGATGGAAAGCGATGGGCGGGCGGATCGGCTATTCGGCGGCGACCGGCGTGATGGTGATCCTGTTCGCATGGCTCGGCATCATCTCGCTGTTGCTGGCGCTCGTGCCTGTCGTCGCTATCCTGCCGATCCTGCTTTACATCGGCATGCTGATCGGCGCGCAGGCGTTCCAGACCACGCCGGTCAAGCATGCGCCGGCGATCGTGCTGGCGCTGACCCCGCATTTGGCGGCGTGGGCGAAGCTTCTGATCGACACCGGGCTCGCCTCGACCATGAATGCCGCGCAGGCGGTCGGCGGCCTCTCGCCCGAGAAGGTGGCCGAGGTCAAGGCCGCGGCGATCGCGGCGTTGCCGCAGCAGGGCGTGATCTATCATGGCCTCGAGGTGATGGGGGGCGGCTCGATCCTGACCGGATTGGTGCTGGGCGCAATCGCGGTGTTCGTCATCGAACGCGACTTCACCAAGGCTTCCGCCTTTGCCCTTGCCGGAGCTGCGCTCACCTATTTCGGCTTCATGCATGGCGAGGCGGTGGGCATCGGCGGCGGCTTCGGCGTCTCGCCTGCGGTTGCACTGTCCTATGCCGTCGTCGCAGCCGGCCTGTTCGCACTCGGCAGGTTCGGCACGAGCGAGCACTATGTCTCGCACCCGGAGATACCGGTCGCTGCGCCGGCGGAATGAGCGGAGGTATCTCAGTCCCGAAGCTGCAAGCTCCGCATGATCGTGGCCCGCAAGCCTTAACCATCCCCGCGCGTGCTGCCGCAGAGAGCACGCGCTTAATGAGGGTTTAACGGTTTTGCGTAAAACATAGGCTGCCAGCGCAAAATGACATCGTAGCAGAAATGCGGCTCCGTCCCCGGGGAGGGGAATTGCATGGGACTGCTTTTCATTGGCGTTGTGGCCGGTATTTTAGTCGGTTTTGCCTGGCTTGCCCCATCACAGGGGCATTTTCAGGCATGCATGTTTCAGTGGCAGGGTTGCCTCGACAAGGCAGTGGCCAGCTCGGAGCCGCGGCCGGAAATCCCGAGGCGTGATCCGGCAATCACGAAAGCGAAATCCGCAGGCGCGGCGAAGTCCAGCAAGCACGCCTCAGCCAGATCGCATAAGCGGGTTGCCATCGCGAAAGCGGACGGGCCGCCGACGAGGCACAGCGTCGTTGCATCCGAACATCGGCCCGCCGGCACATCGGACCTCGTCTTGACGACGGCAAAGGCCTCGATCGCTGCGAAGATGGAAGATCCAGCTTCCGCGGAGTTCAGCGATGTCGACCGGGCCATCAGACTCAATACCTTTGGCCGGCCCGTCGACACCATCTGCGGGCACGTCAAGGGAAAGACTGCGTCAGGCGGAGAAACCGCGGAGAGACCGTTTCTATATCTCGTGAAGGAGGACGAGGCATACGTCGTCGCCGACGGCAAGGCAGACTCGGCGGCGGCGATCGCGTATCGCAACATCTGCCATTAGAGCATGATGCGGCAATCCGGATGCCTTGGCGCCGTTCCGGCGATCAGCCGGATCGGTCCTTCGCACGAAGGTTGCCGGCGCAAGTCAGGATCGTTCGAAATGATTTGGTGGGGTAGGGCGGCTCAACACTTATTTGCATTTCGGGGATGTTATGGACGAGTTAGTCAATTCCGCAGAGCGGCTCAATGTCCAGTTGCAGCTGCCGGCATTGGTGATCATTGAGCCAGTCACCCTGACTCGGACCTGCATTCTCAGCGTTCTCAGGCGGGAGCTGATCGGGTTCGACATCATCGATATGGCGACGACGGACGGACTGGGCTGTGCAGCCGGCCGCGACGTTCGCCTGGTGGCGCTGAGCATCGGCGACAAGTCCGTCGTCGATCCGTCCGTCGAGGACGATCTCGCGCTGCTGGTTGATTACTGCCCCAACGCCTCCGTCGCGTTCCTGTCAAATCGTGACGACGAGGCGACCGCGCTCGCGGTGATGCACCGGGGAGTGCGCGGCTTCTTTCCCACGTCGATCCCGGTCGAGGTCGCGGTTGCCGGGTTGCGCCTCGTTCTGGCCGGTGGCGTCTACAGGCCACTCCCGATCATCCGGTTGGATGGGACGACAGGTTTCGACCAGCCGTGCACCCGTGGGCTGCCGTCGGGATATTTGAACCACGGCGTCACCAAGGGCGCGGCCGACAAGAGCCCCGTCGACTTCACGCCTCGCGAGCAGCAGGTGCTGGCCGAGCTCGAACTTGGCCTTCCCAACAAGCTGATTGCCGCGAAACTCAATCTTTCGGAGAACACCGTCAAAATGCACATTCAGCACATCATGCGCAAATGCGCCGCTCGCAATCGAACCGAGGCGGTTCTCCGCTGGAGCGGCCGATTGACGAATCCGAGAGGCGACGATGACACGAGCGCTTCCCAGCCATCGTGAGAGGAGCGGCGCATTCCCCGTCGGGTTCAATCCTCGCGGAAGGCATTGTTGAAGGTATCTAGCAGGGGCCTCAGCGCGTAGCGCGCCACGGTGCCGCGTCCCGTCGTGATAAAGACCTGCGCCGGCATTCCGGGAATGATCTTGATGCCGTGCTCGACGATCCGCGGATCCTCGACGCGAATTTTCGCCGCGTAGTATGGCTGGTCGGTCCGCTTGTCGAGGAGGCGGTCGGCGGAGACGTGCATCACCGTTCCCTTGAGGCGCGGGACGCGGCGCTGATTGTAGGGCACGAGGTGCACGTCGGCGTCCAATCCGGGATGAACCACATCGATATCCTCGGGCCTGAGGCGCGCGGTCACGATCAGGCGATCCTGCCGGGGCACCAGGTCCAGGAGAGGGGCGCCGGCCCCGATCACGCCGCCTGGCGTGTGAACCCGCAGGTCGGTAATGACGCCGTCCTCCGGCGCCTTGATCTCCGTCCGCGACAATTGATCTTCCGCCGCCAGCAATTTCTCGCGCAGCTGGAATATCTGGTTCTGGGCCTCACGCAGCGACTGGGCGATCTCGTTCTGCCTGTCGCTCTCCAGCTTGTAGCGTGTTGCGCT
>CAYVVB010000175.1:0-4125 GCA_964454955.1 uncultured Bradyrhizobium sp.
TGACGATGGCATCCATGGTGCTGGAGGCGACCGTCTTCGGATCTTCGTCGAGAGTACCGCCGGTGCGATGGTCGCTGATTTCGGGCACCATGATCAGGCTGATCAGGATTGCGGCCGGCGCACCCAGGACCGAGGCGATGACGAAATGCGCCGCCGCGTCGGGAATGAGCGGCGCCAGCAGCGTCGCGTAGAGCACGAGCACGGTGCCGGCGATGCCGGCCATGCCGCCGGTCATCACCAGGAACAATTCGCTGCGCGTCATCTGCGACAGATACGGGCGGACGAACAGCGGCGCCTCGACCATGCCGAGAAAGATGTTGGCGGCCGTCGACAGCCCGACCGCGCCGCCGACGCCGAGCGTGCGCTCCAACAGCCAGGCCATGCCGTGCACGATCGGCGGCAGCACGCGCCAATAGAACAGGAGCGTGGTCAGCACGCTCATTACCAGCACGATCGGCAACGCCTGGAAGGCCAGGATGAAGTCGGTGCCCGGCGCCTTGATATCGAACGGCGCGGGGCCGCCGCCGACATAGCCGAACACGAAGGCCGTGCCTGCGCGGGAGGCGGCCGAGATCGCCCCGACCGCGTCGTTGATCGCGCCAAAGGCGTGCGCAACCAGCGGCAGCTTGATCAGGACGATCGCGGTGCCGAACGTCACCACCAGCCCGATCGCCGCCTGTTTCACCGACACGGCGCGGCGGTTCTCGCCGAAGCCCCAGGCGATCGCAAGCAACGCCAGCACGCCGATCGCCGATTGCAGTTGAAGCATCATTCCCCCGAAAGCCCCGCCCGATTATGCCGAGGCCCGGCCGCAAGGCAATGCCGGGCGGCTCTGCGCGCGGAACCATTGACAGCAGGAGCATCGTGAGCCACCGATCCGCCATGTCCTCCCCAATGACCGCGAGTGCCGGCACGCTGCTCAGGCAGCGTTCGTTGGTCTTCTTCCTGCTGTCGCGAAGCCTCTCGCGCCTGTCCAGCCTGATTGGAATCGTGGCAATGGGCTGGCAGGTCTATGACCTGACCAGCAGCGCATTCGCGCTCGGCATGATCGGGCTGGTCGGCTTTCTGCCGACTGCGGTCCTGGTGTTCGTGGCGGGACATACGGTCGACCGTTACGAGCGCAAGCGGATCATGCAGGCCTGCCAGCTTGCGGAGGCGCTGACGGCGTTCTTCCTCGCGTGGGGCGCATTTTCCGGCTGGCTCGCCGTGGTTCACATCTTCATCGCTACGCTGGTGCTGGGAACCACCGCCGCCTTCGAATGGCCGGCCATCGCCGCGCTGCTGCCGCTGATCGCGCCCAAGGGCTCGCTGCAGCGCGCGACGGCCCTGTCGAGCGGAGCCACGCAATTGGCGACGATTGCCGGACCTGCGCTCGGCGGCTTCGCCTATGCCGTCTCGCCGGCCTTGCCCTATGCGGTCATGGTCCTGTTCTGGCTCATGGCTGCGCTGGCCACCGGCGCCATCCGGCTTGCGGAATCGGCCGCGTCGGAGATTGCAGCCACGCCGGGCGATCTGTTCGCCGGCGTGCGCTTCATCCGCAAGAGCCCGCCCATCCTCGGCACGATTTCGCTCGACCTGTTCGCCGTGCTGTTCGGCGGCGTCGCCGCGCTGCTGCCGATCTATGCCCGCGACATCCTCGCCACCGGTCCGTCGGGCCTCGGCGTTCTGCGCGCGGCGCCGGCCGTCGGCGCGCTGCTGATGACGACGCTGCTCGCGCGCCATACCATCCGCCATCGTGTCGGCCTGCGCATGTTCCAGGCCGTGATCGTGTTCGGCGTGGGCACGCTGGTGTTTGCGCTCTCGCACTGGATGTGGCTCTCGGTGCTGGCGCTCGCCGTGCTCGGCGCGGCCGACACGGTCAGCGTCGTGATCCGCTTCTCGCTGGTGCAATTGTCGACCCCGAACGAGATGCGCGGCCGGGTGGGGGCGGTGAATTTCCTCTTCATCAACGCGTCAAACAACCTCGGCCAATTCGAGAGCGGCGTGACCGCGGCGCTGTTCGGTACAGTGCCGGCAGCGGTGCTTGGCGGCGTCGCCACGATCGCTGTCGCGCTCCTGTGGATGAAGCTGTTTCCGTCGCTGCGCGATGTGGACCGGCTGGAGTAGTCAAGCTCGCCGCTTCTCGCTTACGCTCGACCCACCTTTCATTCTTCGTGCCGACAGCGCCCCCAACTATCACCGTCACCCTCCGCGCAGCGGAGGCCTCGAAGGGCGACGGCCCGGGTGCAACAGCAGGGCCGTTCATCCTTCGAGGCTCGCTGTCGCGAGCACCTCAGGATGACGGGGAGGGATCAGTGAGCGCCGCTTCGGTTGATGCCCTAACCCCGTCCGACGAACGGCATCTTGCTCGCCATCACCGTCATGAACAGCACGTTGGCGTCGAGCGGCAGCGTGGCCATGTAGGCGACCGCGTCGCCGACCGCCTTGGCGTCCATGCGCGGCTCCGGGATCTTGCGGCCGTCGGGCTGCAGCACGCCGTCGACCATGCGCTCGGTCATCGGCGTTGCGGCATTGCCGATATCGATCTGGCCGACCGCGATGTCATAGGCGCGGCCGTCGAGATTGCTGGCCTTGGTCAGCCCGGTGATGGCGTGCTTGGTCGAGGTGTAGGCCGCAGAGAACGGCCGCGGCGCGTGCGCCGAGATCGAGCCGTTGTTGATGATGCGCCCGCCGCGCGGCGTCTGGTCCTTCATGATGCGGAAGGCGTGCTGGGTGCACAGGAACGGGCCGGTGAGGTTGGTGTTCACCACCGCCTGCCATTGCGCCAGGCTCAGATCCTCGAACGGCACCGGCGGCGCGCCCATGCCGGCATTGTTGAAGAGCACGTCCAGCCGGCTGTAGGTCTCCATCACCTTCGCAAACAGCGCGGCGATCGAGCCCGGATCGGTCATGTCGGCCACGACCGGCAGGCTCTTGCCGACGCTCTCGCCGAGCTTTTGGGTTTCCTGCAGCTTGTCCAGGCGGCGCCCGGCGAGCACCACCGTGAAGCCGGCCTTCATCAGGGCCACCGCCGCCGCGCGCCCCACGCCTGTGCCTGCACCGGTCACGACCGCAATCTTGTTTGTTGCCTCGCTCATTCGTTTCCTCTTTTGTTCTAGGTCTTGGTTTCGGATTGGGCCTTGTAAGGCGGTCGCGGAATGTTCTGGTGCGCCGCGCGCAACGCCGCCGACCAGCGCGAGCGCAAATCGTGGAAATAGGGCTCGCCGGCCTCGATGCGGTGATTGAGATCGGCGTCGCAGACGTCGGTACGCACCACCAGCACGTCGATCGGCAGGCCTACGCCGATATTGGAGCGCATGGTCGAATCCATCGAGATCAGACCGGACTTGAGCGCGTCATAGAGCTCGACGTCGTAATGCATGGCGCGGTCGAGCACCGGCTTGCCGTATTTGTGCTCGCCGATCTGCAGGTAGGGCGTATCGGTGGTGCATTCGATGAAGTTGCCGGCCGGATAGACCATGAACAGCCGCATCCGCGCGCCGGCGATCTGGCCGCCGAACAGGAAGGAGACATCGAAATGGATGTCTTCGGATTTCAGCGCCGCGCCTTCGGTGGCGTGCACCGCGCGAATCGCCTTGCCGATCCGCTGCGCCGCCTGAAACATGGTCGGCGCGTTGAGCAGCGTCTCGAGCTCGCCGGTGTGCGGGTCTTCCATGCCCTCCGTGAGCGTCGACAGCACTGACTGACTGATCGCGAGATTGCCCGCGCTGGCGATCGCCATGATGCGCTCGCCGGGCTTTGAGAAGATGTGGAGTTTGCGAAAGGTGGAGACGTTGTCGAGCCCGGCATTTGTGCGGGTGTCCGCAATCATGACGAGTCCGTCCCGCACCAGAATTCCGCAGCAATAGGTCATTTCCGTCCCCGAACAGGATGAGATCGGCCGGCAACTAGTAGCGAATTTCAGGGAAGGCTCCAACCCTAATTCCCCCGTCATTCCGGGCTCGCGACTTCGTGGCGCCCCGGAATGGCGGCGGAGACACGCCTCGCATTCTCGCGACGCCTTTCGCCCGAGTTTTGCATCTCTCTTCACCCTCTTGAAAAAACAGAGGGCGCAGGGAAGGCCGGGTGGCCGCTGCACCCGGGGCCCCCGCGCAAAAAGGAATTTGCGCGAGCGCGTTGACCACA
>CAYVVB010000176.1:0-1540 GCA_964454955.1 uncultured Bradyrhizobium sp.
ATCCGCGGTTCACGAAGATCGGGGGAAGGCCGCCTTCGGGGATCAGCAGGGTGTAGATATCCCAGCCCTGGGAGGTCGTCCTGGGATCGTACAGATGACGCTCATGGCCGTAGTCGAACGTGCCGGTGACGCGCATGTGCATGTATTCGACGTCGCCGGTTTTGACGTATTCGGAGAGGACGGCCGGGTATGAGATCGGCTCCGCTGTCCGCCTCGTCTCGATCCTTGAGATCAGCGCCTCTTTCCAGGCCTTCCGATGCCACTGCCAGTTGCCGAGGCCGATGAGGACCGGCAGCATGGCAAGCGTCAAAAGACCCGGAACGATGAGGCCGGCGGCGCGCCCACGCGCGAACATGCTCACACCTTGGAGAGACGGCCTTCCTCGGCCTAGTTCTTGTATTGCAGAGCGATCAAAGACGCCTACAGAAAGCGCAAGAGGAAGACGGCCATCAGCGGCGTCAGAATACCCCAAAGCAAGACGTGCATCCACCACGGGACCCCGAACTCAAATTCGGCGATGAGCGCGCCGCCGACACAGAGGAACCCGAGGATGAAGATTGCGAACACCGCGGGGCCGTCGCCGGTGTCGACGAACTTATATTCGAGGCCGCAGACGTCGCACTTCTCGCGCATGTTCAGAACATTCACGAAGAGCTTTCCCTTGCCGCACCTCGGGCACCGGCATGTCAGTCCGGCCACCAGCGGCGAAACGCCATGAGTTGAGCTTTGCAAGGCCATCTCGATTTCCAAGTCATCACATCGGGGCCAACTACTGCGCATCCGGCGACGACATTCAACTCCGAACAGTGCCGCGCTTCGAAAACGACAAGAGGCGGCTCTAGGCCGCCTCTTGCAGTGATTTCAGCGAAAGCGCGCGCTTTGCACCGCCTATTCCGCCCCGGGCACGACCGGACCGGCGCCCCAGACGTAGATGCAGGCGAACAGGAACAGCCAGACGACGTCGACGAAGTGCCAGTACCAAGCCGCCGCCTCGAAGCCGAAGTGCTGCTGGGGCGTGAAGGCGCCGCGCATCGCACGAATGAGGCAAACGAGCAGGAAGATCGTACCGATGATCACGTGCGCGCCGTGAAAGCCGGTGGCCATGAAGAATGACGCCCCGTACGAGTGGCCAGCGTAGCTGAAGCCAGCGTGGCTGTATTCGATAGCCTGGCAGGCAGTGAACGTCATGCCAAGGATGACCGTCAGAATGAGGCCGATGACGAGGCCGCGGCGATCATTCTTCAGAAGTGCGTGATGTGCCCACGTCACCGTGCAGCCCGAGGTCAACAGGATAAGCGTATTGACGAGCGGCAGGCCCCACGGATTGAATGTATGCTTGAAGTAGCCGGGGATCGACGCGTCCGTCGCCTCCACAGGGACCGGCGGCCACTTACCTCCGAAAACCTGATCGCGCGTCGTCGTTCCGACGAGCTGGGTCGCGTTGTTCATCAGGTCGTGCACGCCGGCCGGGAACAAGGCGAAATCGAAATACGCCCAGAACCAAGCGACAAAGAACATCACCTCGGAGGCGATGAACAGG
>CAYVVB010000177.1:0-22747 GCA_964454955.1 uncultured Bradyrhizobium sp.
TGGCAAACCGCACCGGACGGGATTAAAGCGCTGCGCACCGGGTGCTGCGGCATTCAAGCCCGCCTCGCCCTTTCCATTGTCGATGAAAGTGATGTGACATGAGATTAGCGTTGGGGATCGTCGCCGTTCTTTGTTCAGCCACAGCTTTTGCCCAATCAGCTCCACCTCCGATGGTCGGCGACAAGCCGCTGGTGCAGGTTAAGTCGCGCAAGGCCGCGCCGGCGAAGCCGCAATCGATGGCAGTCAGGCTGCAGGAATGCCTCGATATCGATGACGGCACCAAGGAGCGGCTGAACTGCTATGACGCGGTGATCAAGCCGGAGGCGAAGGAGAAGGCGCCCGCCGCCAAGCGCGTGGCCGATTGCAAGTTCGTCAAGGAGGAAGACGAGCGGCTTGCCTGTTTCAACGGCTTTGTTGAAAACATGCCCAAGCTGCCGAAGTCCTGAGGCAGGCCGAGACTGATGGCGGCAAGGCGCAGCGAGGCTATCTGCTGGCGGAAGCGGAGGCGCTTGCCGCGACTTTCATCGCCGGCGTTGCCGCCATCTTCACCAGCACCTGCTCGATCGGGTACTTCGTCCACGCCTGCGTGACGTAGTCGCGATGCGTGATGCCTTCGCCGGTTTCGACAAAGATCACGCTGCCGGGCCGCAGCGGCGCATCGGTGTCCTCGGAAACAGCGATGCCCTTCTCGCGCAGCATGTGCATCAGATCGTGGTCATGCCGTGCGGTGTAGTGCGTGTAGGAGCTCACGAAGAAACCGGAGCGGTGGTTTTCGATCCAGGAGGCGAACTTGTCGAGTTCGCCGTAGACGGCGTCCAGCAGGATGACGCCGCGCACGTGATCGCTGAGGCCGCCGACCTCGAGGCTCCAGGCGGTCGGCAGGAAGCCGCCGCTGTAGCCGACGATCACGATCGGCAGGTCCGCGAAGGCTTTCGCCGCACCCGGGTCGCCATAGAGGCGGGCAAGGTGATCGGCGGATTCCATGATGAAGCGGCGGAATGCGCCCGGCTGCCAGAACTTGCCGGCGCTGGAGTCGGCAGCGTCGACCGCCATCTGCGGCGCCAGCAACACGGCGTTGACGCCGGAATCCGAGATCTGTTGCGGCACCAACTGCCGGTCGCGCACGTCGCGCTCCAGTGTCGCGCCATTGCCGTGGAAGAACACCACGATCACGCCGGGTTTGCGGAGGTCGAAACTTTCCGGGATGTGCACCAGCACGCGACTGTCATTGTAGGTCTCGTCCTGCCAATAGACCCGGCCCGAATAGCTTCGGTGACCGCGACGGTCGCCTTTGGAAATGTTGAGGAAGGGCACGTCGGAAGCCGGGTTGTTGCCGAAATAGGGAAAGGCGGATGATTTCATGCTGACCAAGGTGGTCAGGTCTTCGTGCGCTGTCGGCCGCTTGTATGGCGGTTGCGGCTCGAGCGAGGCGACGTGATAGGAGGCCGGCGCGGGCTGTGCCATCGGTGCAGGCTTGGGCGCGAAGTCCGACATTTCGCGCTGGGCCAGGCTCTCACTTGCGGTCGGGAAGCGGTCCCGGAACTGCGGCGCAGGAAAGCGCTCGTCGAAGGTGGCGTCTGCGGCGGCTTGCGCGTTCACTGGATGCGCGCTCACGGGTTGCGCGCTGATGGGATGCGCATTGGCGGCAAGCGCGCCGACGCTGGGCGCCTGGCCGCATTGCGCCAGCAGCAGCGATACCGGGACCAGGAGTGCAGCCGCGCTGATCAGGCGCACTCGCGAACGAGCACGCGCGCGCGGTTGTTTCTCCAGGCGCGCACGATCAGACCTCTGGAAATTCGGATCGGCTCCGACCATCCACCCCACCAAGTCGACCGGCCCCAGCAACTACGTTCACGACGCTGGACCACCGGCAATCGGCGCTTTCCGGAAGACTCCCCAGATCCGGAAAACCCCAAGAACATCCAACACCTAAAGACACCATCAAATCGTGTCCTGATTGTGAGCCTGGCAGCGGCATTTCACAATGCCTACCGCGTGGGCATAGACCTAAGGTCATGCGTTTGGTGTCATGATACCGACCCGGCCGTGCCCAATTTAATCCTTCTTAACCGTTCTTGAATTGAGGGGCGTCAGTCTGCACCATCACTCATTTACCAGGGCGCGTACGTTCATGACGACATCAGCGGCGGGAAGTGCGGCGTGGCCGGGCCGGCTTCTCGGAAGCGGGCCCTCGGTTTCTGTCGTCGTGGCGACCGCCATCGTGGTCGCCGACATGATCGGCGTCGGCGTTTTCACAAGCCTCGGCTTTCAGGTCAAGGACATCCCGTCCGGCTTCTCGATCCTGCTCTTGTGGATGGTGGGTGGCCTCGTCGCGCTGTGCGGCGTGTTCTCCTACAGCGAACTCGGCGCCATGTTTCCGCGATCGAGTGGCGAGTACAATTTTCTGAGCCGCGCCTATCATCCCGCATTCGGATTTCTCGCCGGCTGGGTGTCGGCGACCGTCGGTTTTTCCGCTCCGGTCGCGCTCGCCGCAATGGCGTTCGGCGAATATGGCAAGTCGGTGTTTCCGGCAGGCTCGCCGATGCTGCTTGCGGTCGGCGCGGTGTGGCTGGTCTCGATCGTGCAGCTCACCGGGGTGAAACATTCCTCGACCTTCCAACTGGTCTCGACCGTCTTGAAGGTGGTGCTGATCGTCGCGTTCCTTGCGGCCGGATTCGTCATCGGCACGCCCCAGCCGGTCTCCTTTGCGCCTGCGGCTGGAGACTTCGCCCACATCGTCAGCGCGCCGTTCGCCATCGGTCTCGTGTTCGTCATGTACTCGTTCTCAGGCTGGAATGCCGCAACCTACATCACGGGCGAGATGCGGGATGCGAAGCAGAACCTGCCGCGCGCGCTGCTTGCGGGGACGCTGATCGTCATGGTGCTCTATGTCGCGCTGAACGCGGTCTTCCTCCACACCGCGCCGATCGACAAGCTCGCCGGTCAGCTCGACGTCGCGAGCATCTCCGGGACGTACATCTTTGGCGACATCGGCGGCCGCGCGGTCGCCGTCATGATCTGCGTCGGACTGGTGTCGTCGATCTCGGCGATGATGTGGATCGGTCCGCGCGTGATGATGACGATGGGGGAGGATATCCCGGCGCTGAAAATCTTCGCCCGGCGTTCGGAGAGCGGCGCGCCGGCCTATGCCATTCTGTTCCAGCTTGCAGTGGCCAATCTGCTCTTGTTCACCCGCAGCTTCGAGGCGGTGCTCGACTTCATCCAGTTTGCACTTCTGTTCTGCTCGTTCTTTACGGTGCTCGGCGTGATCAAGCTGCGCATCATGCGTCCCGATCTGGTGCGACCCTATCGCGCATGGGGCTACCCGGTAACGCCGGGGGTTTTCCTGCTCGTGACCGGTTTCATGATGTACTATCTGCTGACCGAACGGCCGCTGCAGTCGCTTTTGGGAATGTTGATGATGATGTCGGGCCTTTTGATCTACGTCATTTTCCACAAACGGGCCGAACCGGGCACCGTGTCGTGAGGCCGCGACCTGGGATGCATCATCTGCTGAAAATTGCGGCTGTTGCTGCAAGCCTGCTCTTTGCGGTCGCGATGGAAGCGCGCGGCGAGGCGGCGGTGACTGCCGACGACACGGCCCGCTTTCTCGCAGGGCTGCAGCCTTCGGCCGACTCCCCGCTGATGCCCTTGACCCGGGATCCGACCTGGGAGCGCCACGCCAAATTCTTCGATAATGCGTTCGGCCAGCTCGATCAGCGCCAGCTCTCGCGAATCCGCGCCTGGGCGGATAGCAATCTGGCGGCACCGCGCCCGACCATGTTCTACATGTTCTCGGGTCCCGACTTCCTCTACGCCAACGCGTTCTACTCCAAGGCAAGCACTTACGTGTTTGCGGCACTCGAGCCGCCCGGTTCTGCGCCCGATCTCAGCAGGCTGCCGCGTGCCAACGTTGACGCCGCGCTCTCCAATGTCGAGCACTCGCTCGCCTCGATCCTGAGCTTCTCCTTCTTCATCACGAACAAGATGAAGGTCGATCTGCATGAAGGGCAGGTCAGCGGTACCTTGCCGATCCTCTACGTCTTCCTGGCGCGCTCCGGAAAGACAATTCGCAGCGCGACTGCCGTGGCGCTCGACGACAACGGAACGCTGGTCTCCGCCGAAGGCCCCCGCAAGGCATTTACGCAGGGCGTTCGCATCATCTTCGCCGGCAGCGACGGCGTGGAGAGGACGCTGTATTATTTTTCAACCGATCTTTCCAATTCGGGCGTCAGGGCCAGCGGCTTCCTGAAGTTCTGCGACACGCTGGCGCCGGGCAACACCCTGATCAAGAGCGCGTCCTATCTGCTGCATTCGAGCAATTTCAGCCGCGTTCGCGAGTGGTTGCTGGCCAACAGCGCGACCATCATCCAGGATGATTCCGGTATTCCGCTTGCCTCCTACGGCTCGAGACAATGGCGGTTCTTCCCGTTCGGCCGCTATGCCGGCCCGATCGAAAAATTCCCGGGACGATACCAGCCGCAATATGCCGAGCTGTTCACGCGCGCCCAGCCGATCAATTTCGGCATCGGCTATCGCTGGCGCGCCCATGAATCGAACTTGCTGCTCTCGGTGAAAGTGGCGCCCGGCGAGGCGCCCGGGCCGGAGGCCGCCTTGTCACCCGACCCCGTTCCGCCGCCGCCGAAACCGGCACGTCCGAAGAAGCCGCGTCCACCCGCGCCGATCGGGCAATCCACATCCACTTATTTTTTCTGGCCCTGGCGCTAGCTTTCTCACCAGCGCACGTTCTGGCTCGGCACGATGAAAGCAGTCGTGTTGGGTGGCGTCGCCCAATGGTCGGCGAGATAGAAATAGCCGGCGATACTGACGAAGACGAGGGCGACCACTGCGAGCAGATCGATCTGGCGGCGGTCGTGGCCATGACGGCTGATTTTCCAGCGCATTGTTATGTTCCTCCCGAAGGAACATCAAATCAACGCGAGGAGGAAGGTCCGGTTCCTTGAAGAAGCTCAGGGCGCATTGACGCCGCGCCATCGTCCATAGCGCCACGGCAGATACCAGTGCGCGCCGGGCGGCGCGGTCTGCGGCACCCGATCGATGCCCGAGGTGCCCCAGGGCTGGCAACGCAACAGCCGGGCCAGCGTCATCCAGCCGCCCGCCCACAGTCCAAATCGTCCGATCGCCTCGTCTCCATAGGCCGAACAGGTCGGCAAGTGCCTGCAGTTGTATCCGACCAGCGGCGATAGCGTGTGCCTGTAGATCCAGATCAACGCGCGCCCCACGTTGCGCGGCCATCGCTTGAGCGCGAGCGTTGGTGCGAAACGATCGGGAGGCGAGGGCGGGTGCCTCATAGGCTGACTGCTGCAATGACGGGCGCACATTTGCGCGGTTCCTCGGCACGGAACTGAAATACTGACACACGCGCCATGTTTTCGCACCTGCTACATGCTTTTTCGCGGGCGGTGCAGCAAGTCGCTATGGACGATATGTAATTGCCCGGATACCATTTTTGTGACGTTCGTGTGAGAGCTATGACGTCGCTGTTGCCTTGCTGCTGGTCAATGGGGCTGGGGAAGGAACCAAGTTGAAACTCTCGAAATCCTCTGCGTTGCATATCTCGACGCTTTTTCGCGCCGCCTTGCTTTGCCTCGCCGTCAGCGCCCTCTTCCAATCACCTGGAACTGCGCAGGCGGGAACTGCGCTGGAAGAGCGCAGGACCCCCATGGCCTTC
Source organism: uncultured Bradyrhizobium sp. (assembly GCA_964454955.1). Lineage (GTDB taxonomy): Bacteria > Pseudomonadota > Alphaproteobacteria > Rhizobiales > Xanthobacteraceae > Bradyrhizobium. The sequence continues at coordinate 5,693 of CAYVVB010000177.1, forward strand.
AAATGGGTCGATTGCCAGCCCAATTGCCGCGGCTGGATCAGCGCGGTCGGCATCGTCACCTCCGACACGCCCGGAGATTTCGAGGAATTTGCGCGCGGCCGGCAGCTTGGCGGCGCCACGCTCGTGCTGGATTCGAGCGGCGGCTCGGTCAACGACTCGATCATGCTCGGGCGACGCTTCCGAAGCCTTGGCATGATGACCACTGTCGGCATCAGCGTTGCCACCCACACCCCGCAGGGTGATCGCGTCGGCGTCGCCCCTGAGGCGTTCTGCGAGTCGATGTGCGTGTATCTGCTGTTGTCGGGTACGACACGCTACGTGCCGCCGGGCGCGCATGTGCGCGTGCACCAGATCTGGATGGGCGACCGCGCCGACGATGCGAAGGCCGCAAGCTACACCGCACAGGATCTGACCATTGTGGAGCGGGACATCGGGCGGCTTGCCAAATACACTTTCGACATGGGCGGCGCAGGCGACCTGCTCGCGCTCTCGCTCGAAGTGCCGCCGTGGGATGACCTGCATGAACTGACCCAGTCGGAGTTGCGACTGACCAATCTGGTGACGACGGACAGGGTTGCGGACGTGTTGCCCCGCTTCGATCGGTCGGTGCCGGTTGCCACGCTGAAATCAAAGACGCTGCAGGACCGTTTCGTCAGCGCCGACGCTGATAGTAGCGAAGTGTCCGCGAAGTCGACCAAGACGGCGGAGGCGACCGCAGCGGTCGCCCCCACGCCGACCGGGAAATAGTCAGAAATCCAGCCGAAGACGCGGCCGGTGCTGAAAATCAGCCTTCAGCGGCGGTCGCCTGCCGGCTCTTGGCCTCGATCTGGCCGATCGCATCGACCACCGCATCGAAGGTCAGCATGGTGGAGGCATGGCGCGCCTTGAAGTCGCGCACCGGCTCCAGCAGCGCGATATCGGCCCATTTGCCTTGCGGCGGGGCGCCGTTCTCCTTCAGCATCTTGCGCACGACTTCACGCAGTTCGCGGAGTTCGCCGGCCGTGGAGCCCACGACATGGCGCGCCATGATCGAGGAGGAGGCCTGCCCAAGGGCGCAAGCCTTCACCTCGTGGGCAAAATCGGTGACGGCCCCGTCGTTCATCTTGAGGTCGACCTTGACCGTGGACCCGCACAGCTTGGAATGCGCGGTGGCGCTGGCGTCCGGATCGGCCAGCCGGCCGAGCCGCGGAATATTTCCTGCCAGTTCGATGATCTTTTTGTTGTAGATGTCGTTCAGCATGGGATGCGGGTCTTCGGTGCGCGCCGGTAAGCGGCCTTGGCGGCCGGGTTTCACCGTCCTATATATGGACGGGAACGGGGGAAATACAGTCTGGCCGTTTCCTCAGGCGTCCGGCGGGATTTCCGCCCCGTCTGCCGGTGACACTCCGGTCCTTTTGACCGGTCGAACGGAGTTGACATGGACGCATTGATCAAGCCGATCCGCCCCAACAAGCCCTCTGACGGCAAACCCTCTGACAGCAAATTGCCCGAAGCCCGTCCCGCGGAGCTCGATCCTTCGGAGTTTCTCGCGACCGTCGTCCGGCCCGACCAGCCGCGCCCGTCCCGAGCGGAAGCGGAAGCGGCTGTGCACACGCTGCTTGCCTATATCGGCGAGAACCCGACCCGGGAGGGCCTGCTCGACACCCCGCGCCGGGTGGTCGAGTCGTTCGACGAGCTTTACCAGGGCTATCACCTGTGTCCGGCGGAGGTGCTCGACCGCACTTTTGGCGAGACCGCCGGCTATGACGATTTCGTACTGGTCCGTGACATCGAGTTTACCTCGCAATGCGAGCACCACATGATGCCGTTCTACGGCAAGGCGCATATCGCCTATACGCCGGTCGAGCGAGTCGTGGGCCTCTCCAAATTGGCGCGGCTGACCGATATTTTTGCCCGCCGCCTGCAGACCCAGGAGCATCTCACTGCCCAGATCGCGGCCGCGATCGATGAAATTCTAAAGCCTCGTGGCGTTGCGGTGATGATCGAAGCAGAGCATACCTGCATGTCGGTGCGGGGCGTCGCCAAACATGGCGCGATGACGTTCACGAGCCGCTTCACCGGCATGTTCCGTGACAATCCGGCGGAACAGTCGCGTTTCCTGTCCATGGTGCGAGGGCCGCACCGCTAGAATCCCTGCGCCCTCGCTTGAACGAGCGAGGGTCTGTCGTGACCACATCCCAGACGTTTGACGAGCGCGAGGAGGGGCTGAGCTTCCAGCCCAAATTCGACGCGTCCGGCCTTCTGACCTGCGTCGCCACCGATGCGTCGACGGGCGAATTGCTGATGGTTGCGCATATGAACGAGGAAGCGTTGCGCCGGACCATCGAGAGCGGTGAAGCCTGGTATTTCAGCCGCTCGCGCAAGGCATTGTGGCGAAAGGGTGAGACCTCAGGTCATGTCCAGCGCGTCATCGAGATGCGAACGGATTGCGACCAGGATGCGGTCTGGATCAAGGTCGAACAGCAGGGGGCCGCCTGCCATACCGGCCGGCACTCATGCTTCTACCGGAAGATCGAGGCGGGCGAGGGCGAACCGCAGCTTGCATTCGCGGATGCCGAGCGGCTGTTCGATCCGAAGACCGTCTACAGGAAATAGCCCGCGCTCCGGACCGCACGCCTTAACCGCGCATTAACCATGATCGCGGCAGGGTGGCTCAGGGGCGAGGCGCCGGAGCAGGGCACGAGGGAATGTCGGTCGACACATCAAACAGCTCGGTCGCGGCAGCTTTCGATCTCGTGCGCGCACGGGTGACCGGTGCGATCAAGCAGGCGGCGAGCGCCACCGGCGCCAGCTTCGAATACCTGCTCGCCACTGCAAAGATGGAGTCCGACTTCAATCCGACCGCGGGCGCGTCCACATCGTCGGCGAAGGGACTCTATCAGTTCATCGATCAGACCTGGCTTGCCACCGTCAAGCAAGCGGGCGGCGATCTCGGTTACGGCCAATACGCCGATGCCATCACCAAGACGGCTTCCGGTGACTATGTGGTCAGCGATCCCGCCGCGCGCCGTGCAATCATGAAGCTGCGCGACGATCCCGCGATCGCTTCCGCCATGGCGGGGGCGCTGACCCAATCCAACAGTTTTCAGCTCACCGGCCAGATCGGCCGCCGGCCGACCGACGGTGAGCTCTATATGGCGCATTTCCTCGGCGTGGGCGGCGCCGCCAAGCTGATCAACAGCGCCGTGGACAACCCGCAAGCGACTGCGGCGCGGTTGTTTCCGGGCGCGGCCGCCGCCAACCGCTCGATCTTCTACGATCGCGCGGGACACGCGCGCAGCGTTTCGGACGTCTATTCGGTGCTGAGCGCGCGCTATGCCGGTGCGGCCGGTTCTTCCGCCACGCAAACTGCGATCGCGATGTACGGTGCCGAGCCCGCGGGCACCTCGGTTGCGAGCGCGACAACGCCTGCGGTCGACAACGCAACATATCTTTCGTCGTTTCCGGCCGCGCATGTATCCACGCCGGCCGTGGTCGCTTCCGCCTCCGATCCCGGCAGCAATTCGCGGTCGAACGATCCGGTTTTCCACTCGCTGTTCGAGGTCAGTGACCGGCCGCAGCCGGTCTCCCCGACCGTGCGCGCATTGTGGGGCAGTTCGTCCTCGCTGACGGCGAATGTCGCGGCAAACACGAGCACGCCGCAACCATTTGATCTCTTTAGCGATCCCAGCGGTACCTTCAGCGGCTGATCTGCGCCGCGCTGCCGAGCTTTGCGGCTCCGCGCTTATTAACAAAACGTCAACAAAACCAGACGCTTAGGGTGAACCCTTTGTTAAGCGTCATGGTTTATTTTGCGTTGTGTGGGTTGGTTGCGTAGGCCGGAAAGACAATGATCGTTCGGCAGTTCATCGGTTGGATCAGGACGGCTTCCGCGGGCGAGCGGGCGGAGGCGACACGGGCGCTGGCGCGGGCCTGGCTGATTTCCGATCTCTCGGAAGACGACCGCGCCGCCGCCGAAGGCGCGCTGTTGATGATGCTCGACGACGCCTCGCCACTGGTGCGCCGCGCCATGGCCCAGGTGTTCGCGCGCAGCGCGGAGGCGCCGGCCGCGATCGTGCAGGCGCTGGCAGTCGACCAGCCCTCGGTTGCGATTCCGGTGCTGGAACACTCACCGCTTCTGATCGACGCCGATCTCGTCGACATCGTCGCGACCGGCGACTCGGAAACGCAGTGCGCGATTGCCCGCCGCGTCAAGCTGCCGGCTTCCGTCTGCGCCGCGATAGCCGAGGTCGGCAGCGCCGCCGCCGCGCTGGAGCTGATCGAAAATCCTCACGCCGAGCTGGCGCCGTTCTCGTGGACCCGCATCGTCGAGCGCCACGGTCATCTGGCGGCCATCCGCGAATCCATGTTGGTGCTGGATGATCTGCCGGCGGCGATGCGCGCTGCTCTGGTGGCAAAGCTGTCGGAGACGCTGGCGCAGTTCGTGGTGGCCAGGAATTGGCTGAGCGCCGACCGGGCGGGGCGGGTCGCCAGTGAGGCGCGCGACCGCTCGACCTTGAATATCGCGGCGTGTTCGCGCGGCGAGGACATGCAGGGCTTGGTCGGGCACCTGCGCGAGACCGGTCAGCTCACGGCCGGCCTGATCATGCGTGCGTTGTTGTCGGGCAATGTCCAACTGTTCGAAGCTGCCGTTGCCGAACTTTCGGGACTGCCGCAGGCCCGTGTCTCGGCGCTGCTGCATGATCGCGCCGGCGCCAGCGTCGAGGCGCTGTTGCGCCGGGCCGGCCTGCCGGAAACGACATTCGCGGCCTTCCGCGTCGCGCTCGACGTCTGCCACGAGATCGGATTCGCCGACAGCGCTGGCACCGCGGCGCGGCTGCGGCGGCGCATGGTGGAGCGCGTGCTGACCCAGTGTGAAAGCGATGGCAGCGCCACCGAGCAGCTTCTGATCCTGCTGCGCCGTTTTGCAACCGAGTCGGCGCGGGAAGAGGCGCGCCTGTTCTGCGAGGAACTGGTGGCCGAGCACACGATCGCGCCGCTGCACAACGAGCTGATCGCGGCTTGACGGGACATGCCGTCGCCGCGCTATCAATCCATCGCAATCCTCGGTCAAAAACAAAAGCGCGATGGGGTTCCATCGCGCTTCAAAGGCATCTGACGCCGGAACGGCGGGCAGGCGCCTCACTGGTCCGGCACAATGCTCGGGGCGAGAACGGCCTCGAGGTGCTCCGGCCGGTCGCGATTGACATGAACGAGATATTCGTCGGCAACGCGGCGCAGCCGCCGGCTCAATTCGCTGGCAACAGTGATCGTATCGAACCTGGTGTGCTCGTGCACGATCGCCAGGATGGCGTTGACGTGATGCTCGATCAGCTCGCGCGGCACCTTGTCGAGATCGGGCGCGTGTTCGATGATGCGGCAGAGACTCTCGGCGGTCGCCGCCGCGAACGGATAACCGAAGGTCGTGGCGCCGCCCTTGATGTCATGAGCGGCGCGAAACATTTCCTCGCAGGTCGCATCGGTAAAGCCGTCCTTGATGACGGCGGCATAGGCTGCGGAAAGCCGGTCGGCTTCGGTGTCCATCCAGCCCTTGAACTCGCCGGAGAGATCAGCGAGCGCCTGTTCGGCTCGCGCCACCGGATCATCGAGATCCTTTTCATTCAGCACCGGCTGCAAGGCATTGCGCAGCGGATTGGGCTGGGTGATGACGTGGTGGCTGGCGAAGGTCTTGATCTCCAGCGCCGGGGGCTTCTCTTTGGCCAATCGAGTTCTCCTTGAGCCTTGCGCGCTTCAGACCAGGGACCGCGCCTTGTCGAGCAGCGAAGGCTGCTGCACGACTTCCGCCTCGCCGCCGATGCGGCGCTCAGGCCCGAGATAGGCGTTGTTGGTGTTCCGCCTCCGATCGGGACCGAAATAGGTCTTGGTCTTGATGAAGGGGCGGGGATGGGCGACCACGTTCAGAATTCGCTGATAGAGCGCCTTGGCCGAAATCGGCTTGGCAAGGAATTCGGTCACGCCGGCATCGCGCGCGATCGTGACCCGGCGCTTCTCGGAATGGCCGCTGAGCATGATGATGGGCGCATAAGGATTGCCCTTGGATTCCGGCTGCCGGATCATTTGAGTCAGCTCGAGACCATCGAAAATCGGCATCGCCCAGTCGGTGATGACGATATCGGGCACATAGTGCGTGTACATCTCAAGGGCGGTCGCGCCGTCCTCGGCTTCATAGACCTCGCGCGCGCCGAAGGAGTGCAACAAGGTCCTCAGGATCCTCCGCATGTGCGGATTGTCGTCACAGACCAGAAATCGGAGCTTGTTGAAATCAATGCGAAACATATCCCGGCCTTGAAGGTCTCGGCACAATGTCGGTATACCGGCGTTAACCCTATGGAGTGATGGTTAAGGAACGGTTTGCGCCGCGGGGATTGTGGCCGTGGCCGGGCCACAGGCGTCGTCAATAACCGAACTGCTCGCGCAGGATGCGCTCTTCGAGGCTATGGCCGGGATCGAACAGCATTCGCATTGAAATCGTCTTGTCGGACAGCACCTCGACGCGGCGGACGTCGCGGACCTCGTCGTGATCGGCGACCGCTGCGACCGGGCGCTTGTCGCCTTCGAGAACCTCAATGGTCACATAAGCGGTATTCGGCAGCAGCGCGCCGCGCCAGCGGCGTGGGCGGAAGGCGCTGATCGGCGTGAGCGCAAGCAGGGCGGCGTTGATCGGTACGATCGGCCCCTGCACGGAAAGATTGTAGGCGGTGGATCCGGCCGGCGTTGCCACCAGCACACCGTCGGCGATCAGCTCCGGCATGCGTTCCTGCTCGTCGATCAGAATGCGCAGCCGCGCTGCCTGGTAGGTCTGTCGGAAGAGGGCGACCTCGTTGATGGCATGGTGCACGTGCACTGCGCCGTGAATGTCGGTGGCGCGCATCAGCAAGGGATGGATCAGCGACTCGCGCGCTGCCGCAAGGCGGGTACGCAGCTCATGCGAGGAGTACTCGTTCATCAGAAAGCCGACGGTGCCGCGATGCATGCCGTAGATCGGCTTGCCGTCGCGCATATGCTGATGCAGCGTTTGCAGCATCAGACCGTCGCCGCCGAGCGCGACCACGACGTCGGCTTCCTCCGGTGCGCAATTGCCATAGAGCTTCGTGAGCTGCGCAAGCGCCGCTTGCGCTTCCGGGACCGCGCTCGCGACAAAGGCGATCCTGTCATATCGCTTCGGCTTGTTCATGAACTTGACGAACTCGTGGGGCGCCAGGGGACTTCGCCGGGTGCTCTATACACCCGTGCCGCTCTTGTCGAGGTCGGGGAACGTCCTTTCGCGCGAAACAAAGTAAACGCGGCCCGTTGGGGGCTGCAATGACCGGATTTTGATGCGACTCCCGCCTGATCGTCTTGCCGGTATCGTGGACATGTCGCAATTTCAGCCTAGCAGGCCGGCAACAATGCACCTATGCCGGCACAGCGGGACAGACATTTTTTGCTCTATTTGCCCTGCGCCGGGAGAAAACAGACATGCTCATCGGAACGCCGCTTGTCCGCACCTTCAGTCTCGTGATCGCACTCTCCGCGGCCATCGCGGCCGCGCACGCGGAGGACGCTGCGCCGCAGACGCCTGCCGCGGCCGTACCCGCGGGACAAAAGGGCGGTCCCGGCGGGCGCGGCGGCGGCGTGCCGTCGTCGCCTGCGGCGGCCGAACAGCACAAGCTGCCACCGGATTCGACGACAAAGCAGACGCTCGATCTTCCAGGCCGCTCGCTTGCCTTCACCGCGACGGCGGGCTCGATTCGCCTGTCCGACGAGAAGGGCGAACCGCAAGCCGACATCGCCTACACCGCCTATCAGCTCGACGGCACCGATCGCGCCAGTCGTCCCGTCACATTCGTCTTCAACGGCGGGCCCGGCGCATCCTCCGCCTGGCAGCAGCTTGGCAATAATGGCCCGTGGCGGATCGCCATCAACGCGGATGCGGTTACGCCTTCCACTCCGCCCGAAGCCAAACCCAATGCCGAGACCTGGCTCGACTTCACCGATCTCGTCTTCATCGATCCGGTCGGCACGGGCTTCAGCCGCTTCGTCGCAACCGGCGACGAGGTGCGGAAGAAATTCTATTCGGTCGATGGCGATGTTGCTTCGATCGCGGTGACGATCCGCCGATGGCTGGAAAAGAACGATCGCCTGCTGTCGCCCAAATATATCGCGGGCGAAAGCTATGGCGGCATTCGCGGGCCCAAGGTCGTCCGTAATCTGACGACCCAGCAGGGTGTCGGCGTCAATGGACTGATCCTGATCTCGCCGGTGTTCGATTTCCGCGAGTGGTCTGGCTCCAGTATTCTGCAATATGTGGCGAGCCTGCCGAGCTATGCTGCGGTTGCGCGCGAAAAGGAAAAGAGGGGCATCACGCGCGCCGACATGAAAGACGTCGAAACCTATGCGCGCACCGATTTCCTGGTTGACCTCGTCAAGGGCCAGGCCGATGCGGACGCGACCAACAGGATTGCAGACAAGGTCGCAGCCCTTACTGGTATCGACCAGACCGTGAGCCGCAGGCTCGCCGGTCGTTTCGGCATCGCCGAATTCCGCCGCGAGTTCGACCGCCGTGACGGCAAGGTGACGGGTCGCTACGATGCCTCCGTGCTCGGCACCGATCCCTATCCGGATTCGAGCGCCTTCCATTTCGGCGATCCGTCCGGCGACGCGCTGGCGGCGCCCTTGACCAGCGCCATCGTCGATCTCACCACGCGCAAGCTGAACTGGCGGCCGGACGGATCCTATGAAGTGCTGAACGGCGCCGTCGAACGTGCCTGGGATTTCGGCCGCGGCCTGAGCCCGCTGGAATCGATCTCCCAGCTACGGCAGATCCTGGCGCTCGATCCAAAGCTCAAGGTGCTCGTCGGGCATGGGCTGTTTGACCTCGCCACACCCTATTTCGCTTCGCAGATCGTGCTCGACCAATTGCCGCCCTATGCCTCGCGGGTCAAGCTCGTGGTCTATCCGGGCGGGCACATGTTCTATTCGCGCGACGCCTCGCGCCACGCGTTCCGCGACGAGGTTCAGGCGTTGATGAAGTGATGCAAACTAGGTGCGCAATTGCGCACCTCAGATCGAGATTCCGGGTTCGATGCTTTTCGCATCGTCCCGGAATGACGGTCTCAGCAACTCAATAAACCAGTCCGGTGCCGGGGGGCTGCTCGAGCGCCGCGGCGAGCGAGCGGTATTCCTCGCTGTCCTTGCCGGCGAGCTGCGCGATCTTGTTCAGGTGATAGAGCGCCTGGTCGCGGTTGCCCTGCTCGACCTGCCACAGGCCGTAATACTGCCAGGTCTTGACGTGGTTGGGATCAGCCTTCAGCGCGCGCTCGTACCAGATCTGCGCGAGCTTGTAGTCGCCCAGCTTGCGGTAGGAATAGCCGATCAGGTTCGCGACCGCCGCATTGTCGTCGTGGCCGAGCGCCTTCAACTGATCGATCGCCGCCGCGTAGTCCTGGCGGTCATAGACCGTGGAATAGGCGGCGTGATAGCCATTCGTAAACTTCGCGTATTCGGTGCTTGGGGTCAGCGCGCTGCCTTTCTTCTTTTCCTTCTTGCCGGAGGAGGGCGGCGACGGATTGTCGTCGCCGTTGGCGTAGACCTTGGTGATGACCGGCGCCGTTGCCAGCGCCATCACCAGCGTTGCGAGTGCCATAAGCCTGGCCGCAGATTTTCGCATGCATCTCTCCTGTTGACGTCGTGACGATCACTGACCCGCCCGCTGCCTGAAGTCCGGCCAGGCGCCCCGCGGACTTGAACCTCCGAGCCCGCAGAAAATTCCCGCGCCGGTCCTTCATTTGTAGAGGGTCCGGTTCCAGAGCCCGGCGGGAACATGACCGGACTGTAATCCAGATGAACGCAGACGAACGGCGCATTTCAGGGGACATTCAGAACGCTCCTTCTACGCTCGCCTGTGATCGATGAGCCCGGCCAAGGCGGCCGGCTACTCCAGATCCCCTGAAGTGAAGGAGAAGAACCATGCTCAAGACCATTTCCGCAGCCCTGCTTGCCGCTTCGATGGTTGCCGCGCCGGCGCTCGCGGCCGGAACCGGCACCAATGCACAAGCCCCGGCCGGCACCAATACGCAGGCTCCGGCCAACAATCAGAACCAGCAGGCGCAGAACCCGGCCACCAAGACCGGCCAGACCGGCACCCAAGCCAAGGCCACGTCGACCAAGCACAACAAGATGAATGCCAATGCCCGAATGCTGCGCCATCATCCGCGCCACAGGAGCTCGCATTCCTACTAGAATCGTCCCACGCTCGGCTCAGGCAGGCAATGTCCCCGGCCTGCCGTAGCTGATGCGACTCCGCTTGCGCGGTTGATCCGTTGCCCATCGCGCCGGCGGATCCAAGGCCCGGTTCGCGCCATCTCCCCGGTGAAGCGCGGCCGGGCCGTTTTGTCCGAAAAGACGATTCCCTTTTCTCGACAGGGACGCTACTAAGTGTTCCGATTTCGCGCCCGGTAGAGCAAGACGTTCAAGACGAGTTGCATTTGGGGATACCAGCAAGAGCTTTTGCAATCGTGCTGTTGCCGCTCGCGCTTGCGGGCTGCCTGGGGAGCGAAGAAGGCGGACCCCCTTCGTTCATGGAGGATAGCAGCAAGCCTCAGCCCTATCCCGAGAACTACCGCACTGAATTGCTCGCGTTCATGAAGACCTATCTCAACAATCCCGTCGGCGTGCATGACGCGGTCATGGCCGATCCGGTCCAGCGCACGGTCGGGGGCAGGCCGCGCTATGTCAGCTGTCTGCGCTTCTCCGAGCGTCAGTCGGACGGAACCTACCGCGAACCGCGCGAGCGCGCCGTCCTGTTCATCAACGGTCGTCTCGATCGCATTCTGCCGAACGCGGCCGACGTCTGCGGCGGCGTGAATTACGCGCCGTTTCCGGACCTCGAAAAAATGAGCCGGTAGGGCATTAACGGGCGGCATCCGATCACTTTTGGGGGAACGCCCGAAACCGGATCCAATAGTCCGTCGACCTATTCACGGCGCTTGCGAAAGATCAACGCGGCATGGAACCAGGAGCGGTACTTGCGCGTCGTCACGGTCGCCAACGACCACAGCTCGACAGGCTCTTCAATCCGAACAAATTGAGGCCATCTTGTTCGCTAGGGTCGCGGCCGCCAAAGGGGATTTCCGATGAAAAAGCTTCTGCTCGGTGCGATTGCGGCGACGGCGTTCGCGGGCTCGGCGATGGCGGCCGACATGCCGCCGCGCACCTACACCAAGGCTCCGGTCTATACGCCGCCTCAGGCGATCTACAACTGGACCGGCTTCTACATCGGTGGTCATGTCGGCGGTGCCTTTGCCGGCAACAACAGCCTGGCAGGAAGCGACGGCCGGTTTCTCGGCGGCGTGCAGGGCGGCTTCGACTATCAGTTCGCCCCCAACTGGGTGATCGGCGCGGAAGCCCAGTACAGCTGGCTCGCCAACAGCGGTGGCAGCGTGGCGTTTCCCGGCAACGGACTGATTACCAGCAGGAACGACCAGATCGGGTCGGCCACCGGCAGGTTCGGCTACACCTGGGGGCCAGCGCTGCTCTACGCCAAGGGCGGCTATGCCTGGCGCGACAGTCCCAATATCGGGGTGAGCGTTGGCGGGACGCCGGTCGCCTTCACGAACGATGGCGCGCACAAGGATGGCTGGACCGTCGGCGCCGGCCTCGAATACATGTTTGCGCCGAACTGGTCGGCCAAGGCCGAGTACCAATACTACAATTTCGGCAACACCACCTTCAGTGGACCGGCTGCGATCGCCGGCTCGCGCTTCCGCGACGACGACCACACGGTCAAGCTCGGGGTGAACTACCGCTTCGGCTGGGGCGGCCCCGTCCAATCCAAATACTGAGGCGGCGGGAGCCGCTCTCATGAGGAGCGCTGGATCGGCTGATGCCGGCCCATGGCTTTTGCGCATCGTTCGCAGCTGCGGAAAAATATTTTCCGCGCTTCGTGAAACTTTCGTGATCGATCGCTATTATCGAGCGGCCGGGGTTGTGGGTTCATAAACATGCGTGTTTTGGCGGCGATGCTGATCTTGTCTGCAATCGCGCTGCCGTGCCCGGCACAAACCATCCTCAAATCCGAACCGCTGGTGTTGGCGCCTTATGAGGTCGTCCTCGTGCAGGATGCGTCCTGTCCCGGCAAGGTCCTCAAAGTGACCGGCGCGATCCGGGGGCTGCACCGCAAGCGCGCCTGCGTGTCGGGCGTACAGGCCTCGCTCGCGGAAGCGACGCCCTGAGGCAAACTTCCGGATATCGGCCTGTTGGCGGAGAGGGCTCATCCCGCTTCGCCGGGAAACGGGGCATAGGCCTCTGGGCTCCCGCTCAAGTCGCTGCGCGCCGCTCCCGAAAAGCTGGCCGGTCGAGCTCGTTTGAGTCCCCTAACAAGAAGTAAATTCCGGGAAAAAGAATCCCCGAGACTCCGCGGCCAGAATCGCCGGATGTTCGACCCATGGAAAGGACGCTTCAAACCTTCTGCGAACGCGTGCAACTGCCTCTGGCGGTCGGCCTGTTTGCAGCCTGCGCGGCCAATGTCGCGCTGGTCTGGGCCTTTCTCTGAGATTTCCGGCCCTGAGATTTCCGCCTCCCGCGCTGTCGGGGCTCGGAGCCTTGCGCCAGTCACTCTCGGGGGCGAAGCGGCGGGGAGCCATCGATCGCAGCCCGCAGCTTTGACAGCGTGGTGCTGAAATATTCCGCGCGCTCCCGGCTGAACCGCTCCTGGTGGGCGCGGAAGCCGGCGATGCGGGTCTGGAATTCGGCCCTGACGCTGCTCGAGACGATCGGCGGGCGCACCGCCGGCAGATCTTCCGGCGGCTCAATCGCCTCGACGGCCTGCGCCGGCACGGTTTCGACATTGGCCGGCTCGAGGGGCGCTGCGTCCGGCTGCGTCTGCTCAGGCGTGGAGCGCAGCAACGGTCCGCCGGCGTCGTCTCTCCTGCCGGCGACGGATCGAACGAAGGTCAGTGTCTGCGCGATCAACGCATCGCGTTCTCGCATCCACTTCATGGCGCACCTCAGCGGACACAAATTCCAGCAAAATACGGCAGCAGAATCAAGCAGCTTGTCGGAGCCGCGCTGGCGGCATGGCGGTAGTTGCCAAGCGAGCGGGCAGCCGGCCGGACCTTGCGAGAGGGCGCAAGCTTTGCCGGAATCCGCAAAAAAACCGTGATCGGTGCCCCCACGACTGCGAATCCTCGAGCGAATCACCCTAGATTGTGTGCGCCGAATCTTGAAGGAGAGGCGCGTGGCCGACTCTTTGGAGCGAGATGTACAGGCGTTGAAGGAATGGCTCCGAGAGGCGTGGCGCTATCTCGCCGAGCCGTCGCTCACCCGCTTTGAGCGACAGGAAGTTCGCAATCAGATGAAGCAGACCGACGCCGAGCTGCGGGCCTGCCTGCAAAGGCTCGCGGACAGGCAGACGCAGGCCAAGACCGGCGACGTATCCACGGCCGCGGGGGTCCTGCCGCGGCCGGGGTTCCGTATCCTCAACTACTGAACCGGAGGACGGCGCGGACAATCCGCGCCGGGAAGCGACAGGCCTCACCGCTAGAGGCACCTCGCGCTAGGATCGTGGCAGCCAGGGAGCTTGCCAGATGAACAAGATCGAGATTGAACGCGCGCCCATCTCGTCCGGTTCGCGATACCCCGCACCGTTCGCAGCGCGGTGCTCGAACAAGCTTCGTCGCCGGCTTGCCGTCGCAGGCGGGCTGAAGCAGATCGGCGTCAACCTGCTCGAACTCGAACCCGGTGCGTGGTCCAGCCAACGCCACTGGCATAGCGCGGCGGACGAGTTCGTCTATGTCCTGAAAGGCGAGGTCGTGCTGGTCACGGACACCGGCGAGGAGCGTCTGCGCGCCGGAGACTGCGCGGCCTTCCGCGCCGGAGATGCCAATGGCCATCACCTGCAAAATCGAACCGATGCGCCGGCAAGCGTCCTCGAAATCGGGTCCGCCAATTTGCGCGACGACGAGGCTCACTATCCCGACATCGACCTCCACGCGACTGCCTCAGGCTATTTCCGGAAGGATGGAACGCCGTATTAGCTCGTGGCTCATGCTGCGGGTCCAAGCCTGGAGACAGCCGCGCACGCAGCGCGGCAGAAAAAATTAACCAATCATAAGCCATATTTTCAACGTTTCCGGCGACTCATGCGGTGGCAGGTGAGGCGATCACAACACCGCATGAGTGTCAGCATACTTCCAAGCGCCGACACCCGACGCGGCGCCAAACCGAGGCGGTCAATGAATGCGAGGGCGACGGTGATCGACGCTGCACAAGTGTCTCAAGAAGCGGATACAACCAAAGACATTGGACTTGCGCTGGAAAGGCTTCAGCAAAACAGCGTTAGTGAGGCACTGGCGATCTTCGCGGATGCGTTCAGAAATGGCATCGGCCTTCCGGCGGAACGCGTCGCAAGCGTCATGATCGAAGTCGCCAGCGCCCTGATCTCGGCATTCGAGTTCGACGGACAGTCGCCGGCCGCCTATCATTTCTTGCGAACGGTCGGGCGTGAGGCTGCCGACGTTATCACCGGATTGCTGGAGCTTGCGAATTTTCCGGACGGAAACGAAGACCCCGCGGAGCTGTACGGGCCCATCATGCTGGCCTACGCCGGGTCCCTGTCGGCCGCGGACCGTCACGACAAGGCCATTGATATCCTGGCCCGGCTTCTGACCAAGTCACCTGACCGGGTCGCGCTGAGCCATGCAATGTCTGTCGCCCGGCGGCGGAAGTCCGCTCTGCCGGACGACCAGAACGGGCCGCTCAACGCTTTGCGATTGAAGACATTCGTGGTCAATCTCGATCGGCAGGCGGACAAATACGACAGCTTCCTGGGGCGCAATGCCGGCTGTGGCATCGACTTCGAGCGTTTCTCCGCGTCCGACGGCTCGCATATGAGCGACAATGATGTGATGGCGCTACATCTGGTCGTTCCGGGTGCGCGCTTCACAAGTGGAGCCATCGGCTGCGCCGCGTCGCACCGGCGGATATGGCAATGGGTCGTCGAGCAGGGGGTGCCTGCGCTTGTATTCGAGGACGACGTTACGATCCGTCACGACCTCAATGAGAGGCTGGCGGCGTTGCTTCCCGCCCTCGGCAACTGGGATTACGTCACGCTCGGCTACAATACGAATTCGGTTCTCGACATCGAATACGCGCCGGGCCTGAAGTCCATGATGGGCTTTCTGCCGCAACACCTGGACGAGCACGGCGAGAGAGTTTTCCAGAGCTCGAATGGTTCGGTGGCCACCTTCCGCCTCAATGCCTGTTTTGGCACGCCGGGATATGTGGTGTCGCCGGCCGGCGCGAAAAAGCTGTTGCGGCTTTGCTTTCCCATGGACAATCGGTCGTTCACGGTCCCGCTGCTCGGCCGAGCGCTGCAGGTGTCGGGTATCGATAACATGATCAACGTCATCTCTCCTACGATACAGGCTTACGCCTGTTTTGTCCCGCTCGTGGTGCCTCGCAACCACTTGGCCACCTCGACGGTTCAGGCCGGGCAGATTCGCGCGTGGGGATGAGCCCGCGCGCGGCGCATCGCAACGAGCAGCAACCGTCCGGCTGTCGCAGGTGGGGAGAGCGACCTGACTTCAGCCGCGCGACGCACTTCCTCTCGAACTGAGCAGAACATGCGCAAACAGCATTCATTCGACATATTTGACACACTCATTGCACGCCGTTGCATAGAGGCCAAAAATGTCTTTCTCGAAATCGAGAAGGCCGTGAACCTCCCCGGGTTCGCCAATGTCAGGGTCCAAGCCGAAGCTTCGGTGGCAGACGGGCCGTATACGCTGAACGACATTTACAGCGCGCTTGTGGAAAAGTTTGGTTTTGATGCCAAGACGGCACAGCATCTGAAGGTGATCGAAATCGCCTTGGAGCTTCAGAACGTCATCGGAATCAGGGAAAACCTGGAATCGGTCGAAAATGGAGACGTGTTAGTTACAGACATGTATCTCCCGCGCGCGGCCATTCTGAGCCTCCTTAACAAGGTGGGCCTGCGCAAGCACGTGGGGCTCGTCATATCGAGCGCTGGAAAGCACTCGGGCGCCATATGGCCGGAACTCAAGCGCGTTGCTTCGTTCGAGCAGCATGCCGGCGACAATCCGCATGGCGATATAAAGTCGGCGTTCGCGTCCGGTCTCTACGCAGAGCACATCGCGAGCAGCTCGCTCACGGTTCATGAGAATTTCTTCCGAAGCAATGGCTTTGAGCTTCTCGCGCGCGCAGTTCGCGAGGCTCGATTGACGAGCCTGAGCACACAACGTGGAAATGAAGCCAACCAGCAGGCTCTTCTGCAGATCAACAACAATATCCCGATTCTTATCCTTACTTCAGTCCATCTCTACGAGCTGTCGAAGGTGTTGGGCGCGACCAACATTCTGTTCTCCAGCCGGGACTGCTATTACCTGCACCGGATCTTCAATTTGCTGCAGGAGAAGGCCAACTGGAATATTGGCTCTGAGTATTTTTACACCAGCCGCGTATGTCGTAGTTCCCCGTCCGACACGTATGTGAAGTACTTCAAGGCCAGGGCGACCCCGGATACCCTGGTGGTCGACCTTTGCGGGACTGGCTGGTCGCTCGGACATCTGTATGAGAAAGCCGACGTTGTTCCTCACACGTTTCTGCTGCATTTTCTTGGGGCCGCCTCGAAGGAAATGTACAAGGACTTCAGGAGAGGGGGCCGTCATATCTCTCCGTTCTGGCTGGTAGAGGGGGGCGGCCTGGACAATTCCCTCTTTGAAATGGCCAATTATATCGACGCCGGAATGACGACGGATGTTCTGGTCATCGATGGGTATGACTCCGTCATTCCCGTCATGGAACATCCAAATTACCCAAGCAATACGATGACGGCCATTCGGAACATCGATCACATCCATCAGATGTTCGCCGATGTGCTTGAGCATTTCGACTTGGCGGCTCTGGTCGGAGAGATCGAAGTCAAGGCGGACAAGATCGGCAGCCTTGTTACCGAACTTTACAGGAACCTCTGCCAGAACGCCGGCTGCATGCACGACTTGAAGCTCTATCACCACCGCCAAGATCAAAAGACGATGTGGAAGCTGAAGGCCTGAC
>CAYVVB010000178.1:0-7801 GCA_964454955.1 uncultured Bradyrhizobium sp.
CGGCGGTGCACCAGTAGATGTCGCCGTCATGATAGTCGAAGACGTATTGATGCGTGATCGACGCAAACACCATGTAGCCGCCGGTGGTGTGCAGCACGCCCTTGGGCTGGCCGGTCGAGCCGGAGGTGTAGAGGATGAACAGCGGATCCTCCGCATGCATGTGCTCGCAGGGGCAGTCGGTGGTCACCATTGCTGCCGCCTCGTGGTACCAGAGGTCGCGCGAGAGCTTCATGTCGACATTGCCGCCGGTGCGCTTGACCACGATGACCCAATCGACGCCTTCGGCCTTCGCGAGGGCCGCGTCGACATTGGCCTTCAGCGGCACCTTCCTGCCGCCGCGCAATCCCTCGTCCGCGGTGATGATGACCTTGGATTTGGCGTCGTTGATGCGCTGGGCGAGGCTGTCCGGCGAGAAGCCCGCAAACACCACCGAATGGATGGCGCCGATCCGGGCGCAGGCGAGCATGGCGTAGGCCGCTTCCGGAATCATCGGCAGATAGATGGTGACGCGGTCGCCTTTCTTGACATTGCGGGTGCGCAGGATGTTGGCCATCCTGCAGACCTCGTCATGCAGTTCCTTGTAGGTGATGTGCCTGGACTGCGAGGGATCGTCGCCCTCCCAGATGATCGCGGTCTGGTCGGCGCGCTTCGCAAGGTGGCGGTCGACGCAGTTGAAGGCGGCGTTGAGCACACCGTCCTCGAACCATTTGATTGAAATATTGCCCGGCGCGAACGACCAGTTCCCGATCTTGGTGGGGTGCTTCATCCAGTCGAGGCGCTTGGCCTCTTCCGCCCAGAAGCCGTCGGGGTCCGAGATCGAACGGGCATACATCTCGCGATATTTGGCTTGATCGATAAAGGCGCGCTTCGTCCACTCGGCCGGCACGTCGTAAATCTTCTCGGACATCTTAATCCTCCACCGCTGCGGCCAGTGAACGCAGAGCACTGACAGCCGTGTTCATTGTTAGGTGCGATTATGCGTCGGGCTTAGCAGCGCCGACAAGCACGACAAGCTGAACCTTTGGCGAGCCTTCGACCATGCGAAAGGTCAATCCCGCGCGCCGGACCGCGTCGGTTTGCCGCTTTTTTCTTGGTCCGCTGTCAACGCTAGCGGGCGAATACCTCCCATGACCGGTATCATAGAACCGCAGACCCTGTCCTTGGGACTCGCCTTGGAGCAACTTACCCCCTAAATGCCCTTCCCAAGGCCTTCACCGGCCCTGCTCGGAACAAAGCGCCGGGACCCGGAATTTTCAGACACACAGGAGCAAGGCGGCTAAGGCCATGAACGACCAACAGGATTTCGCTGCAGCGCGGTCCAATTCCGCCGATCCTGAAGTGGCATTGGCCATCGCCCTTGGGCAATGGCCCAAATCCGGCGTGGCGCCAGGCTCGGCGTCGCGCGCGGCAAAGCCTGCACTCAACGGCAAGACCTCGGTCGAAGCTCTGGCCAAAGAGCTGGGTTTGCGGCTCGGCGACCAGAATCAACTGACCATTCGCCGCATCAAGCGCGGCAAGGGCTACTCCTTTGTTCGTGCCAACGGCTCGCACATCCGCGACACCCGTACCATCCGCCGCCTGCACGCGATGGCGGTGCCGCCGGCGTATCGCGAGGTCCGCTATTCACCCGATCCCAATTCGCACCTCCAGGCCGTGGGGCGCGACGCCGCCGGCCGGCTGCAATACCGCTATCATGCCGACTGGGAAAAGGTGCGGGAGCACCGCAAGGCGCATCGTCTGGCCAAGCTGGTCGGCGCGCTGCCAAAAATCCGGCGCAACGTCTCGGCGATCCTCTCCGGCGACGAGCCGACGCGCGAATTCGCGCTCGCCACGGTGATCGAACTGATCGCGCGCACCGCGATCCGCCCGGGCAGCGAGTCCTATGCGCGGCTCAACGGCACCCGCGGCGCGAGCACGCTTCTGAAGTCCAACGTCCTTCTCGAAGACGACAGTGTCGTCCTGGCCTTCAAGGCCAAGGGCGGCAAGGCCGTGCGCAAGGAATGCAACGCCGCGAAGCTGGTTCGCGCCATCGGCGTCCTGCGGTCGCTGCCGGGCAAGCGCATGTTCCAGTACCGCGATGCCTCGGGTACCGTGCGCGCAGTCAACACAACGCAAGTGAACGCATTCCTGCGCGACATTGCCCGCATCAAGATCACGTTGAAGGATTTTCGCACGCTGATGGCGTCCGCCGTGGCGCTGGAGTCGCTGTCGCGGATCACGCCCGCCGCCAGCGCGCGCGGCCGCAAACGCCAGGTGCTGGAGGCCGTGCGCGCCGCCGCCGACCAGCTCTCCAACACGCCGGCGATCTGCCGCAAGAGCTATGTCCACGACACCATCGTCACCGCTTTCGAGGACGGCATCCTCGAGCGTTTTGCCGCGACCATGAAAGGCTGCCGCTCGCAAACGAGACGCGAGCAACTCCTGGCGCAGGTGGTTGCCGCCGCGGCGCAGTAGCTCTTGCTGCTCTTACCCCTCCCCTGGAGGGGGAGGATGAAGAGACGCTTGCTTCTCGATTCGAATTTTCAGGACCACTGGCCTGTAGCCTGCATAAGCGACAGCGATGTGCAGGGACGGTCGCTCACCGGACATTGCTGTCGCTCATCCCGGCTACGTGCTTCAGCCCTGTCGGATTGCTCCTACAGCCCGCCCATCTTGCAGACGAACTTCCATTCTTCTGCCGTCACCGGCTGCACCGAGAGCCGCGAATATTTCACCAGCGCCATGTCGGACAGTTTCTTCTCCGCCTTGATCGCGCCGATGCTTACCGGCTTGGGCAGCGGCTTCTCGGCCTTGATGTCGACGCAGACGAACTTGCCGGTCTTGTCGGTCGGATCGGGATAGGCTTCCTTGATGACCTCGGCGATGCCGACGATCTCCTTGCCCTCGTTGGAATGATAGAAGAAGGCCTGATCGCCCTTCTTCATGTTGACGAGATTCTGCCGCGCCGTGAAGTTGCGTACGCCGGTCCAGGCCTCGCCCTTCGCGCCCTTGGCGACCTGCTGATCCCACGACCAGCTCGACGGTTCGGATTTCACCAGCCAGTATGCCATGCTCATTCCTCCGCCTTGAAGGGGCGCGTCAGCAGCGCCTCGATCGCGGCATCGATGGTGATCGCACCGGACAGGATCGCCGCCACCGCTCTTGATACCGGCATATCGATGCTTTGCGAAGCCGCCAGCTCGACCAGCACCGGCGCGGTGAACTCGCCTTCCGCGAGTTTCCCCGATGCCGGCCTCTCGCCGCGCCCGAGCGCAAGCCCGAGCGCGAAATTGCGCGACTGCGGGCTCGAGCAGGTCAGGATCAGGTCGCCGAGCCCGGACAGCCCGACCAGCGTCTCGCTGCGCGCACCAAACGCGCGCCCGAACCGCGCAAGCTCGGAAAAGCCGCGCGTGGTGAGCGCAGCCTGTGCGGAGGCGCCCAGATTCTTGCCGACGACGATGCCGGCCGCGATCGCCAGCACGTTTTTCGCCGCCCCCCCGATCTCGACGCCGCGCACATCGCTCGTGTGATAGGGCCGGAAGGTCGGCGAGCCCAGCGCGTGCACCAGATCGCTGGCAAGCGCCTGATCCTTTGCCGCGAGCGTGACCGCGGTGGGCAGGCCGCGCGCGACATCCTCGGCAAAACTGGGCCCCGAGAGAATCGCAGACCTCGCACGTGGCGCAACCTCGGTGATGATCTCCGTCATGAACAGATGTGTGCCATGCTCGATGCCCTTGGCGCAGGCGATCACGGGCGCCGCCTGTTTCAGGTACGGGGCAAGATGGCTGACCGCGCCCCGCAGATGCTGCGCGGGCACCACCATCAGGACGATGTCGGCGTGCGCGGCCTGCGCGATATCGTTGGTGACGAGGATGTCCGGGGCCAGCGAGATGCCCGGCAGCCGCGGATTTTCGCGCGTGGCCGCGATCTCGGCGGCACGCGCCGCATCGCGCGCATAGAGCACGACCGCGCGCCCCGCACGCGCGGCGACCGAGGCGAGCGCAGTACCCCAGGCGCCGGCGCCGATCACTGCGACGGAGCGAAACATCGGAAGCTCTCAGTTCTCCCTTTCCCCGCAAGCGGGGCGAGGTGAAGGGCGAGCAAGCGGCACGACCTCCTATGCATCTCAAAACCCCGCGCGGGTGTTCTTGAAGCCCGTCGGCGCTTTGGCGTTGGCATCCAACAGCCAGCGCGCGCGGGGCGGGGCGTCCATCGTGTCGGTCAGCCCGAGCGCGAGGCGCTCGGCGCCGGCCCAGGCGATCATCGCGCCGTTGTCGGTGCAAAGCGCGGGCGGCGGAATGATCAGCGTCGTCTCGGCGCGCGACGCGACATCCTGCAATGCGCCGCGGATCGCCTGGTTGGCGGCGACGCCGCCGGCCGCAACCAGAGCGCGCGGCACACCGAACCGCGTCTCGAACAATTTCAGGCCGACGCTCAGCCGGTCCGCGATCGATTCCAGCACCGCCGCCTGAAAGCTCGCGCAGAGATCGTTGATGTCCTGTCCGCTGAGTTCGCCGAGCCGGCTCGCCTCGTTGCGCACCGCCGTCTTCAGGCCCGACAGTGAGAAATTCGCGTCCGGCCGGCCAAGCATCGGCCGGGGAAAGGCAAAGCGCGCGGGATCACCGCTGCGTGCGGCGCGCTCGACTTCAGGCCCGCCCGGATAGGGCAGCCCGAGCATTTTCGCCACCTTGTCGAACGCTTCGCCTATGGCGTCGTCGACCGTCGTGCCGAGCCGCACATAATCACCGACACCCGTGACCGCCACGATCTGGGTGTGGCCGCCGGAGGCGAGAAACAGACAATAGGGAAAGGCGAGTCCGCTGGTCAGCCGCGGCGTGAGCGCATGCGCCTCGAGATGGTTCACCGCGATCAGCGGCGTGTTGTGCACCATGGCGATGGCTTTCGCCGTGGTCAGCCCGACGATCACGCCCCCGATCAGGCCGGGGCCGGCAGCAGCGGCGACCGCGGACAATTGATCGAAGCGCGCGCCCGCCTCCATCATTGCGCGCGCGATGATGCCGTCGAGCAGATCGACATGCGCACGCGCGGCGATCTCCGGCACCACGCCGCCGAAGCGCGCGTGCTCTTCAATCTGCGAGCGCACGATATTGGACAGAATCCGTCCGCTGCCGCGCGGCTCGCGCTCGACCACGGCGGCGGCCGTCTCATCGCAGGTGGTCTCGATGCCCAAGACCAGCATCGGCTTGTCGTGATCCAATCGAAAACCCTTCCAGGACCTTAGCGCTGCGCGGAACTTTTCTTAACAAACGCGTAGCATTCCGCGGTCATAAGGTGCAATTGTCGTTTGCGGTTTGTATCGGACTGACGCGGACTCCCAAGTCTCACCGTCTTCCCGAAGCGGCCGCGACAGCGGCCGTCTCGAAGGGTGACGGCCCGCTTGGTTGCGGCGGGGCCGTTCAGGAGCGGGCTGGTAAAGGTTTCAGGTATGGCCGTTCTTCTCACGCGCCCGCATCCCGATAGCGAAGCCTCCGCGGCGCGACTGCGCGACAAGGGGTTTGAGGTGCTGCTGGCGCCGATGCTGCGGTTCGAGGCGGTCGGACTTCAGGACGATCCTGAGGGGCAATATGACGGCGTCATCGTCACGTCAGCCAACGCGCTGCGCGCCATCGAGTCGCAGCTTCCGGGAAGCCGCCTGCTCAAGCTGCCACTGTTCACGGTGGGCGAGCATTCGTCGTCGACCGCGCGCGGCATGGGCTTTCGCAAGGTGATCTCGGCGGATGGCGATGCCGCTGCCTTGCGCGAACGGGTGCTCAAGGGCGTGCGCGACAAGGAACTGAAGAAGAAAAGCCGGCTGCTCTATCTGGCCGGCGCCGATGTGACGCGCGATCTCGTCAGCGAGTTGGGCGCGTCCGGCGTCGAGGTGGTTCCGCAAACGACCTACCGGATGGCTGCGCTCTCCACCTTGCCGCGCGAGGTCTGCGAGGCTTTCGCAGCCAATCGCGTGCAGGCGGTGTTGCACTATTCCCGGCGCAGCGCGGCGGCGTTCCTGCAAGCGGTGCGGGCCGAGGGGATCGAGATTTCGGCGTTGGCCGTGCCACAATGCTGTATTTCGGGTAATGTCGCCGCGGTCCTGCACGAGGCTGGTGCCCTGCGGGTCAACGTGGCCGCAAGCCCGGACGAAAATGCCTTGTTCGGAGCACTGGAGCGTGCTTTGCGGTCCCAATTGGCCTGACAGCGGGCCGAATCTGGTAACTGCCGATCAATCGGGGAACGCAGCGATGGCCGATGATACTCAACAGGATGCCGGCTCGGCGGCCGACCCCGGACGCGGGCGGCGCGCACCGCCGACAATCGAGCTCGAAGCGACCAAGGTCACCACCGCTCCGCAGGGCGAAGACGGGCACGACACCGCGGAACCGGAGAGCGACAAAGTTTCGCAGCCCCAGGATTTGCGGCCCCAAGACTCGCAGCCTGAGGATCAGCACCAGGAAAAGGCCGCAGAGCAGGCCGACGCAGGCCCTCCGCCCGGCCCTCCGCCTTCGGTGTCGCGTCCCATTTCGCCCTGGATCATTGCGCCGTTTTCCGGCGCGGTCGCCGCCGCGCTGGTGATCGGGGTCGGCTGGATGCTGGGCTGGCCCCAGGTCTCATCTCAAGTCGAAGCGCCGCCGGCTGCGCCGCAGGTCAATGCCGCAGCCGTCGACGATCTGTCTTCGCGTCTCGCCGGCATCGAGGCCAGGCTCAACAAGCCGGCCGCGCCAGGCACCGATCCGGCCGCTGCCGCGCGCGCTGACGCGCAGGAAAAATCGCTCGCATCCTTGCGGGGCGAGCTCGCAAACTTGCGCAAGCAGTCGGAGACGCTTGCCGCAACGCTCAATGAGCTGAAGTCGGCGCCGCGCGATTCCGCAGGCGGCGTCGATCTCTCCCCGGTCAATGATCGCATCGCCCAGCTCGAGCGCACCGTCCGTGCCCAAACGGCGCAGCTCGGCGCGGCGATTGCGCAGGAGGACGACAAGATCGCCGCCATCAAGACCGCGGACGACCTGCCGTTGCGCCGGCTCGTGGAGGCGGCCCTGCTCGATGTCGCGGTTCGGCACGGCGATTCATACCAGGCGATGCTGGAAGCGGCGAAAGCGCTGGCGCCGGATCCCGACGCGCTCAAGCCGCTCGACGCGTTCGCCGCGAGCGGCGTGCCGAGCCCGGCCATGCTGAGCCGCGAACTGTTGAATCTGGTGCCGAAATTCTCGCCGGCGCCCCCAGAGGGGGCCGCCGGCTCCCGCATCATCGATCGCCTCGAGGCCGGCGCGTCAAAACTGGTCCGCATCGAGCGCACCGACGCGGTCGGGAGCGGCCCCGGCGCCGTGGTCGCGCGGGCCACCGCCGCCGCGCTCCGCAACGATGTCGCCGAGGCGCGCCGCGAGCTGAATACACTTTCGCCTGCCGATCGCGCGCCTGCGCAAGCCTGGCTCGACAAGGTGGACGCGCGCGAGGCCGCGCTCGCCGCCTCCCGTCAATTCGCCGATCAGGCAATGGCCGCGCTCGCCAAACCGGGACAATAGTTCTTCATGATCCGAGTCGTCCTGTTTCTCTTGGGAATTGCGCTCGCCGCGGCGGGCGCAGCGTGGATCGCCGACCAGCCCGGCGATGTGACGCTGCTCTGGGGCGGCTGGCGCGTCGAAATGACGCCGCCGGTGTTCGCGCTGGGGCTGGGCGTGATGATCGTTGCGGCGGTCATCGTCTGGAGCATCTTTCACGCATTGTGGCGGATGCCGGAACGTCTCAGGCGTCATCATCGCGTGCGGCGCGAGGCCCGCGGCCGGCATGCCATCACCCATGGGCTGCTCGCGATCGGCCATGGCGATGC
>CAYVVB010000179.1:0-3995 GCA_964454955.1 uncultured Bradyrhizobium sp.
GGGGCCGATGGAGTAGGTTTTCTGGCGGCCGCGGAAGCGGTAGTCCATGCGCCAGAGCTTGGACGCAGCGTTGCCGGGCCTGCTCAGGTCCGGCGTGACGAAGAGATAGAGCCAGCCGCCGGTCACGTCGGAAAGCTTGGCGGGACTCCACACGCCCTTGTCGAATTTCGGCCGGGCGGCGCGGCAGTCGACGTCGGTCCTGATCTGCTTGGGATTGGCGCACGCGCCATCGTTCTTGCCGGCCATCTGCTCAATTCCTTCATTCGGAATAGCGAAAGTCGCCGTGAACGTTTGTTCTTCCGATACCAGCAGGATACCAGCAAAAATACCAGCAAATCGGCCGGCTGGGATCGGAGGAGAACAAACGGTGACGAACGAAAATGTACGCGGAAGTCCCTATTTTTCAAGGGTTTCCGAGCGCTGCGCGGACGGTTGCGGACGTTTTGGAACGGGCTTGAACAGCCTGGTTGGTGCCCCTGGCCGGAATCGAACCAGCACTCCTTGCGGAACTCGATTTTGAGTCGAGCGCGTCTACCAGTTCCGCCACAGGGGCCTCCGGCGAGGTCAGGGCCGAAATAACCCCCGTCCCCCGCGAAGCCGGCGGACTATAGCCAGCGGCCCGGCCGGGTCAACCCGCACCGATGTGATTGGCTGCCGCCTCGACAGCAGTCTCTTCCGGAGATAGGAGGCTGCCGGTCAGCTATTTGAGCATGCCCCCTCAAACGCCCGTCTCCACTGTGCGGTGATGCGGCCCCGAGTCCGGGCCATGCTCCGGAAGGAGGCGAAAGTGACGTCTACGGCCATGCCGTCGCAGGCCCGTCTTGAGGGCGGTCCGGCGCTGACCGCGGCGCTCCTGGTGTTGATCGTCGCGGCCGCGACGATCGCCGGCGCCTGGTTCTTCCAGCTCGTCCTCGATATCCTGCCCTGTCCGCTTTGCCTGGAGCAGCGCTACGCCTACTACGCCATCATTCCGCTCTCGGCGCTGGTCGCGCTCGGCGCGGCCAAGGGCGCGCCGCGGCCGCTGCTGCTTGCAGGGCTCGGCGTGATCGCGCTCGCGGCGATCGGCAATTCCGCCTTCGGCGTCTACCACGCCGGCGTCGAATGGAGGTTATGGCAGGGCCCGACGGATTGCACCGGCCCCATCGGCAATCTCGGCAGCGCCGGCAGTCTGTTGCAGCGCCTGGATACGGTGAAAGTCATCCGCTGCGACGAGGTGCAGTGGCGCTTCCTGGGGCTCTCGCTTGCCGGCTACAACGCGCTGATCTCGGCCCTGATGGCCGCGATCGCCGCCTGGGGTGTCGTGCGAACTGTCAGGCGCTAATCGTCCACATCGTCCTGCGGTCGTCCGAACAGGTGGACGATGCCGGGAGTCGCGATGGTGACGAAGACGAACCGCGACAGATGATGCGCGCCGACGAAGATCGGATCGATGTGCAGCGTCAACGCCAGCGCCAGCATGGCGTCCATTGCGCCGGGCGCAAAGGCGACCATGAGGTCGCCGGGCCGCACATGGCTGGTCAGGATGATCAGGCCGACGAATATCGCCGAGACCAGGATGGCGACCACGAAGGACCCCAGCGCGGCGTTGATGTGGCCGAGCAGCACCTTGGTCTTCATTCGCGCAAAGCGGCTGCCGATCAGCGCGCCGATGCCGACCAGCGCCACGCCGCGGATCCAGGTCGGCAGGCCGCCCTGGACCAGTCCCGCGCCATGCAGCAGGCTGGAGGCGATCATCGCGCCGAACATCCAGCTCGCCGGAAATTTGATCAGCCGAAACACCAGCGCCAGCGTGAGCGACGCCGCGCCGAGCGCCAGCAGGCCGGCCAGCGAGGCGGGCTCGGTCAAAAGCGCCGGCGAAGCGGGAACGGCCGTCCCGGTCAGGGCCAGCAGCAACGGCAGGGCGGCGGTGAGGATGATCACGCGCATGGTCTGGACCACGGCGATCGCCGGCAGATCTGCGCCGCACTCGACCGCAAGAATGGTGATCTGCGACAGCGCGCCGGGACTGCCGGCGAGAAAGGCGGAGGTGCGGTCCCAGCCATGAATGCGTTGCAGATAGTAGCTGGAGCCAAAGGTCGAGCAGAAGGTCGCCAGCGCAAGCAGCGCGATGGTCACCGGATAGGCGCTGACATGCTGGATGAGCTGCCGCGACACCACCGACCCTAACGAAATCCCGAGCAGCACCAGCAGCGTCTGTGTGACGTGGGGCGGCAGGCTGAGGGGGCGGCCGGCCAGCGCCGCAGCGCCGACCGCGATCATCGCGCCGGAAATCAGCCCGCCCGGCAGATTTGCCCAGAGGAACAGCAGGCCGCCTGCACCGCCGATCGCAAGCGTTTCAACCGCACTGAGGAATTTGGTGCGGTCGGGAAGAATCAAGGCCAAAGATGCGGTGATTTGCTTCACGCTGCCTTATGGCAAATCCGCTTTCGACAGGCAAATGCGCCAGCGCATGTGCAGCAATGCAAGGTGGCGCGCGATGTGATCCTCCCCTTGCTCATGTCAAGGGGAGGCGGGGCACATGCGATCAGCGGCCGAAGAGGCGTCACTCTCTCCGGTTGCAACTCACGAGAGGGGCGAAATCACTTCGCCTTTTCGCCGGCCTTTGCGTTCTTCTTGCATTCGGCGCGGAATTTCTTGCGCTCCTTGCCGTGCAATCCCTTGGCATCGGCTTCTTTGGAGCATTCGAGTGATTCCGCCGTACGGGGTTTGGCCGTCTTTGCAGCGGGCGCGGGGGCGGCGGTGTCGCTCTTGGCCGGGGGCGCGGTCGTGCTCTGGGCGAGGGCCGGGCCGGCCAGCAGAAGGGAAGCAACAGCGGCGGTGGCGAAAAGCGAAGACAGCTTCATGGGTGCACCTGAGGAAATGAATGAAGGCATACAACCTCGCGCTGTGATGCTGAACCGCCGATGAATGAAGCTGTGGGCGCGGCCGTATATTTCGCAGGCGCACAAGCATCGTCCCTTTGTCATGCACCGTGGCTAACGTTAAGATGACGATCACTTTAGCCGAGTTGCCAGGGAGAATTCGGGATGAGCTTTCAATCAAAATTGTTGTGCGCGGTTGCGGGCGCGAGTTTGGCTGCGTTGGCGGCGGTCGCGCCGGCGCAGGCGCTGACCATGCAGGAGTGCAGCGCGAAATATAAGGCTGCCAAGGAGGCTGGCACGCTGGGCGGCCAGAAGTGGAATGACTTCCGCAAGGCCGAGTGCGGCGCAGAGGCGACGCAGACCGCTGCGCCCGCCGCGTCGCCTGCAGCTGCACCCCCGAAGGAGGCCAAGAAGGAAGCCGCGCCCGCCGCCGCCCCGGCCGCACCCAGCGGGCCGGCCGTCTTCCCCACTGCGGTTGATCCGAAATATTCCAAGGAGACTGGCGGCAAGGCGCGCATGCACACCTGTGTCGATCAGTACAATGCCAACAAGACCACCAATGCCAATGGCGGCCTGAAGTGGATCCAAAAAGGCGGCGGCTACTACAGTGAATGCAACAAGCGGCTGAAGGGCGCGGCCTGATCCGTTCCTGATGACGCGGTCGGGATGGCACCCGGCCGCAGGATCAGGGATCCCCAAGCAGCTTCTCCGCGGATTTCGCAATCAGGCGCGCGCGCTTGCGCTGCCCGCGCTTGAGAAACAGCAGGCTTTGTCCAAAGATGAAGCAATAGAACAGGAAGGCCTGCGCCTCGGCGGCATCCGCCGCGAGTCCACTTGCCCGATAGAGCTGCGCGACGTTTTTCAGCCGTGCGGCGTCGACGCCGGCGACCGCTTCGGCCGCCGCCGCGTCTGATCTCGCCCATTGCCGGATCGCGAGCTCGATCGCGATGCCTTCTGTGTTCATCCGCTCGGAATAGAGCTGGATCAGCGCGTGCAGCCGCTCGCGCGCAGGCACGCCCGCAAGGCTGGCCTGCTGCTCGATCGCCGCGACCCGGCCCTGACGCCAGCCCTGCAGCATGGCTGCAAGCAGCGCTGCGCGGTCCTTGAAGCGGCGGTAGAAGCCGCCCTTGGTGA
>CAYVVB010000180.1:0-1892 GCA_964454955.1 uncultured Bradyrhizobium sp.
CAGATCACCGGTAATGGCTATGCCCCGGAGGGTGAGGTCAAGAGGGACGGAAAACCCGCGGGCAGGGAAGGCGTGCTCACGCTCATGGGGCGCGCCTCCATGCTGTGCAACGACGCGGAGCTGCTCGAGGAAGAGGGCACCTGGAAAGTGGAGGGCGACCCGACCGAGGGGGCGCTCTATCCGTTCGCAGCCAAGCTGGACATGGACAGGCAGACCGAGCAGACCGCTTTTCCGCGGATCGATGCCATCCCATTCGAGTCTGAACACAAGTTCATGGCGACGCTTCACAGGTCTGCCGACGGAAACGAGTGTCTTTTCGTCAAGGGCGCGCCCGAAGTCATCATCGAGCACTGCGATCGACAGCAGGGCCCCGGCGGCCAGCCGGTGCCGCTCGATCCTGCGCGCTTCCTGCAGACGGCCGACATGCTAGCCGGTCAGGGTGAGCGTGTGCTCGCCCTCGCTTGGCTGGAGAATCCCGGCCTGAGGGCGGGAAGTCTGGCTCCTGCCGACCTGCCGAAGGACCTGGTCATGCTCGGCCTGATCGGTCTTCTGGATCCGCCACGTAAAGAGGCCATCGAGGCTGTCAGGGAATGCCACGGCGGCGGCGTTCGCGTCACCATGATCACGGGCGACCACAAGATCACTGCGGCGGCGATCGCCAGGATGCTCGGCATTGGCGACGGCAAGACGGCGGTCAGCGGCGCAGAGATCGAGCAGATGAACGAGGCCGCATTGCGGGACAAGGTGTCCAGCGTCGATGTATTCGCGCGCGCGAGCCCCGAACACAAGCTCCGTCTCGTGAAGGCAATTCAGGCGAACAAGCAGATCGTGGCGATGACAGGCGACGGCGTGAACGATGCACCCGCCCTGAAGACGGCGGATATCGGCATCGCGATGGGGATCAAGGGCACCGAAGTCACCAAAGAGGCAGCCGAAATGATCCTGGCTGACGACAACTTCGCCTCGATTACCGCGGCCGTGAAGGAAGGCCGTACCGTGTACAACAATATCGAAAAGGCCATCCTGTTCATGCTGCCGACCAACGTGGCCCAGGGGCTTGTCATCATGGTCGCGATCGTTTTTCACTTCACGATGCCGATCACCGCTCCGCAAGTCCTCTGGGTCAACATGGTAACGTCGGTCGCATTAGGGCTGGTGATCTCGTTCGAGCCACACGAGCTCGACGTCATGAACCGGCCGCCACGCGCAGTGAATCGGCCGATCTTGACCGGCTTTGGGTTCTGGCGCGTGCTGTTCGTCGGCGTGGCGCTGCTTGCGACCACGCTGTGGGCGTTTTTCTGGATGAGAGCGCAAGGGGCCTCGGACGAACTCGCCCGGACGGTGGCGGTCAACATGATCACGATCGGCCAGGTGTTCTATCTCCTGAACAGCCGCTACCTGCTGGACAGCTCATTGTCCTTCACCGCACATCTCGGCAATAAGTACCTGCCGCTCGGAATTGCCGCGGTCGTGATCCTCCAGGCGATTTTCACCTATGCGCCGCCGTTGCAAGCCATGTTCGGCAACGAAGCCATCCCGCTCTGGGTTTGGCCATGGCTCCTGGCGGCTGGACTGGTATTCTTTCTCGTTGTGGAGCTGGAGAAACTCGTCATCCGTTCGTCGGCTTCGTTGCGCAAGGCAGTGACCGCGGTGGAAGCCGGGGCACAGCTACGCCAGCTGACGTCCGCGTAAGGAAAGCTACAGGCATGCACCGTCGTATGGATACGTTCGTTGGCCGATGATCGTTCCGCGATGAACGGTCATCGCGGCAGCGATGGCGCAAGACTCTCGATCCGATCTTTCCATCTCATCGTGAAAATCCGCCAGGGTCAGTGCGACAGGAGCACGGGAATTTCGATCCGCGCCGCAAAGATGTCGCGTGTTGCACTGCC
>CAYVVB010000181.1:0-11949 GCA_964454955.1 uncultured Bradyrhizobium sp.
ACTTAGCACCTGCAAGGGTGTGCCAGAACCACACGACTTGACCGTCCGCAAAGGTGCCGCACGTCTCCGGCACCTTCGCGTCCACCGCATTCCGCTGCCTACGTTCGTGACGACGCGTAACGCCCCTCTTGGTGGCAGCGGATCACGCGAACCATACGACTGAGTCGGGTTTCTGAAAAACAGAAATATTTTTTCTGCGGGGGCTGGACAGGAATTCCGGGAGCGCACCCGTCGGGCAAATCAGCCCGCAAAAGTCTTGAGCCGTGATCTAGGCCACCCGCACCGTCTCCAGGAACTTC
Organism: uncultured Bradyrhizobium sp.; assembly: GCA_964454955.1. Classification (GTDB taxonomy): domain Bacteria; phylum Pseudomonadota; class Alphaproteobacteria; order Rhizobiales; family Xanthobacteraceae; genus Bradyrhizobium. Next base: position 300 of record CAYVVB010000181.1, read on the forward strand.
GAGACCTGGGAACGAAGTATCTCGGATTGCTTCGACAGTTCACCGGCCGCAGTCAACACATTCGTGGCCGTTTCGCCTGCCGATCCCGCCGCTTCGCTGACCTTTGCGACGTTGCCGGACAAGTCCTGGGTGCTGTTGGCCGCCAATTGAGCGTTCCGCGAGATTTCGCCGGTCGCAGCATTCTGCTCCTCCACCGCAGAGGCGATAGCTGCCGAAACTTCCGTCATCGAGCGTATGATCGCCGTCACGCGAGAAATCGTGTCGACCGATTCCGAGGTGGACGCCTGAATTTCGCCGATCTGGCCCGCGATCTCTGCTGTCGCCTTCGCGGTCTGCTCGGCGAGGCCCTTCACTTCCGACGCGACGACTGCAAAGCCCCTGCCGGCCTCACCCGCGCGCGCTGCTTCGATTGTTGCGTTCAGCGCCAACAGGTTGGTCTGGGAGGCGATGTTTGTGATCAGATCGACAATCGTACCGATTTTCTGCGCCGCCGCCGACAGCCGGTTGATCTTGCTCGCCGCGTCATCCGCGCCCTGGCCTGCATCCGCAGCGATCGTCGCCGACTCATTGACCCGGCGACTGATTTCCGCGATCGAATTGGAAAGTTCTTCGGCGGCAGCCGCCACCGCGTTCACGTTGGTCAGCGAATCACGCGATGCCGATGCAGCCGCGCCCGATTGCTCGGACGTATGTTCGGTGGCCACGTGCAGACTTTTTGCAGACGCCTGCAATTCGGTCGCCGCTGATGCGACGATGCTGACGATCCCGCCCACCGCAGCCTCGAAATCCTTCGCCAACCGATCGAGCAGTTCCTTGCGCTCGCGCCGGCCGGCCGCGATGTAGACCGAGATGGCGATGTCCATGTCGAGCATGGCCGCCCTTGTAATCGCCTGCTGGATTTTCAGTTTGGTCCGGATCGCGCCCCGATCGAACCGACCGGTGGGATATTGGGTCACCACTGCGTCAAGCAGGTCGGTCACGAGCGCGTTGTATCCGCCGATGTACCAGCGCGGCTCCAGGCCGAGCTTGTTGTGCACCTCGCCAATTCGCGTGACCGACGCTTCGTAACTTTCATCGAAGCGTCCATCCAGGATGATGCCCCAATGCTTGAGCTGCATCTGCTTTGCGTGCATCATGAGCTCGCGACTGCTGAAGAAGCGTGCCGTCTCGGGAAACTTCCCGATATGATCATAGAAGCGGTCGAGAATGCCCGGCATGACGCCGAGGACAAAGACTTTTGCGCTCCGGAGAGCGCTGATTGATTCATTGTCGATACGATTAAATGCGATTCTCTTCGCAATCTCGCTTTCAGAAGTCATGGCTATCTCCAAGAATACGGTCGGCAAATCCAGTAGAGACTAGCTTCGCGACTAGCGCTCTCGCCCGTCGAACCCGCAGGAGAGCTCTCGTCGCCAATTGGTTCGGGTCCGGGCCAGGCAAGCGCGACGCAACCAATCGCTCAGTGTCCCAATCTTGGCGGACAGCAGATCTGCGAATGAATTTTGCGCCGACTGAACGCGCGACGATGGAGCCGAATTCCCGTTCCGATCCGCACTCGGTCTTATGTGAGTATGCTTGAGAAAGGTCTAAGAAGAATTTCTTCGGGCCCGCAGCTGCGCGGTCAATTTTTCAGCACTTGAGAGGCGCTTCCGGAGATCGTGACACGAAAGCAAGCCAGGCGGTTCCGCGGAAGAAACAGACGTCGAGCTATCTCGGCCTCAGACCTGGTTTTCCGCCGCGGGAAAACAGGAATTCAACGCCCGAAATGGATAGCGTCTTCTCCAGCCGCTCAAGCTCGGCCCGATCATTGGATGATTGGCCATCGAATTCCTCGAGCCTGCGAATGGTGCCTGGACGCACGCCGCTCTGTCGAGCCAGACGCTCGACCGACCAATTCAGGATGGCACGCGACGCCCGGATCTGAGCGCCCGACAAAGGTTTCCGCTCATCGGCGGGCCAGTCACTGGATTCGTCGAGCCTCCGTAAGATGCCGCTCCACTCGACGATTTGACCGGACGCATCAAGACTCGGCGCTCCCAATAGCCAGCAAGGAAATGAGTTGCCATCCTCCGTAGGCATTCTGAACTCGATGGAGAGTTTCGTGCAATGCTCGGCGGCCTTACGCCAGGCCGCGCTAAAGCCGTCAAGATCTTCCGGATGAACCAGACGTGTCCAGTCGGGACAGGCTGCCAGTTTCGCGAAGTAGGCCTTGTCGGAAGAATTCAGGAAGTCGATGAAGCTGCCGTCGGGTTTGGAAACCCAGCAGAGCACGCCCGACAATCTCGCAATCGCCTGCAGACGGCGCTGGTTCTGTTGGAGCAGCAGCACATCCTCTTGGCGGCGAGTAACATCGGAGCAAATCCCGATGACACGGGCCAGATCACGTTCGTTTCCTGCGATTGGTTCGGCTTTCAACGCGATCCACCGCAGCCGGCCGCTCAAGCTCACCACTCTAAATTCGCGTTCGATGGCGACTGATTGGCGGAGCATCTGTTCGGCACTGGCAAGCAGATGACGATCGTCCGGATGGATGAACCGATCGAACTCGGACACGCACGGTCTGACGGAACTCAACTCCGCGCCGAGCAAATTGTAGAGGCCCCGCGACCATTGCATATCTCCACTATGGAGATCCCAGGACAAATGCCCCACGCTGAGCATCTCCTCGGTGAAATGCTGGGTCTGTCGCGCTCCCTGTTCTCCTTCGAAGAGAAGCAACATCCGGTCGTTTCCTGAAGCAGTGTTGAGCCGTCAACAAACTCAGCAGCCCAGGCAGAGTTATTCTTGTTGGGGATGACAGCCCATCGTCGTACCTCACTGCATGTGATGTTCATTTGGGTCAAGTTCGATCGCGAGTTGGAAACTTGGAGGCGGCAGGGCCGCTCAAAATTTTGTCAATTCGACAATCGAACGCTCAAGAATTTCCGCCGGATGGGCGTGACGTTCATAATTTCGGGGAACTCTCGCCCCTGCGACGCACATCGACTTTCGGCAATCTCCTGCTTTTGCGGACCGGACTTCGCTGGCCACCGCAATCGCGCCGAGTCGTCGGACGCCTGCCTGATCGCTGTTGCCTCAGATATGGGCATTGGCAAGCGAAGCGAGTTGCGCAGCGATCCGCTTCGCTTCATCGCGCGTGCAGCGAGCGGTCTGCGTTCGGCAATTCCGAGAGGATTGATTCGGTTCCGACAGCCGCTCAGTTGGCCCTGCGGCCCAGGAAGGACGGGATATCGATAACGGCTTGCTCGATCGAATTGCGCACGGCGGAGAAGCGGCCGTGCGGATTGAAACCCCGCGGAGCCGCATGGCGGGCAGGTTCCGAAACCGGCTTTGCCGTCGGGGCGAGTGCGGGACTCCTCAATTGCGGCCGAGGTTCACTGCGCTCGATCTGCTCGGCGCTGCCGCGACCGTCGTAGGAGGGCCTGCCGGCGAGTTCCGCGGGTGAGGGGGCTGGCTGCGTCTGGCGCGTCGCGCCAAGATTATCGATGCCGGTGGCCACCACCGAGACGCGGACGATACCTTCCAGGCTTTCATCGAAAGTGGCGCCGACGATGATGTTGGCGTCCTCGTCGACTTCCTCGCGAATGCGGCTCGCGGCTTCGTCGACCTCGAACAGCATGAGGTCCTTGCCGCCGGTGATGGAGATGATGAGGCCGCTGGCGCGCTTGATCGAAGGGTCCTCGATCAAGGGATTGGAAATCGCGGCCACGGCGGCATTGAGCACGCGCTTTTCGCCGGAAGCTTCGCCCCTGCCCATCATGGCTTTGCCCTTCTCGCGCATGACGGTGAGAACGTCGGCAAAGTCGAGATTGATCAGGCCTTCCTTGACGATCAGGTCGCTGATGCAGGCCACGCCCGAATGAAGCACCTGATCGGCCAGGACGAAGGCATCGGTGAACGTGGTCTTGTCGTTGGCCACCCGGAACAGGTTCTGGTTAGGAATGACCAGCAGGGTGTCCACCGCCTTGAGCAGTTCCGCGATGCCGGCTTCGGCAAAGCGCATGCGGCGCTGGCCTTCGAAGTGGAACGGCTTGGTGACCACACCGATGGTGAGAATGCCAAGCTCGCGCGCAGTCCTGGCGATGACGGGCGCCGCCCCGGTTCCGGTCCCGCCGCCCATGCCGGCGGTGACGAACACCATGTGTGCGCCGGCCAGATGATCCTGGATCGTTTCGATTGCCTCTTCGGCTGCGGCGCGCCCGACTTCGGGCTGCGCGCCGGCGCCAAGGCCCTGGGTGACCTGGGCGCCCATCTGGATGACGCGCTCGGCCCGCGACGAGGTGAGCGCCTGCGCATCCGTATTGGCGACGATGAATTCGACGCCTTGCAGCCCGGAGGCGATCATGTTGTTGACGGCGTTGCCGCCGGCGCCGCCGACCCCAAGCACAATAACGCGGGCCTTCATTTCGCGAATATCGGTCATGCCAGACATTTTTGCCTCACGATTTCTTCCGGTGAGCCAGAACGAGGACGCGGACGGCTATTTGTAAGCCTTGCGGTCTGCTGCCACCAATTCCGCGGCGAGATGCCCCAGTCGGCGTCCGGCCTGTTCGTGGTTGTCGATCGGGCCACTTCGGCCAGCCGCCATCAGAGAGCCTTCGAGCCGCGCCGCGGCTTCCTTGGCCGCCATGGTTTCGGCAGTTGCCTGCAGCAACTCGACCATCAGCCGATCGGCGCGCTCGCGTTCACGCTCGTAATCGGCCCGGTGACCCGTTGCCGTCGCTTCGAGCCGCGCGATCTCAGCCTGCAAAGCCGCGATCCTTGCCGTCAGGGCGACGTTGCTCGCCTCACGGCGAGTCGGTGACCGTGGCGTATGCCGTATCTCCGCGAGATCGACGCTCACCACCGCCTTGCCGTCATCCGAGAGCGAGCGCGGCAGCCGGAGCCGCTTGGCAAGCGAGCGAGCCGCCTTCGTCGAGATGGCCAGGCGGGCGCCGAGCGCGGCATAGGTCAGTGTTTCAACAGGCATCGGCTGTTCTCCTGGAACGAACCGGGCGGTCTGTTAACCGAAAAGTAACGGCAGGCTAGGCCGCGATGGTTAAGAGATCGTTAATCGCGCCCCAGGGCAGGGCGACACGCATCGAGTTAGGAACAAACAAACTCAGCCGACGTTCGGCCAGCTCCTGCAATACGTCATCGGGTCGGGCGAGAACGCCGAGTTGAAGAAGTTCGCATCAGACATCCTGCCTGTCGTGTTCGATCATCTGCGCATGGCGCAGACGATCCTGGCAGCGATCTCCCAACAGGCCAGTTCGCCGCCGAAATGAAGGCGGCAGGAAAGCCAAAGCAACCTTGCTTGCAAGACTCATCGCGCTGCGCGCATCGGGCGGGCGAGCGCCGAAGTGCTTGCCCATCCGTCAGAACGGCACGCCGGCTTTCGCGGTGATGGTCCAGATCTCGAAGTTGCTGCCGATGCCGCCGTATTCGGCGCCGAGGCCGACCAGCCCGCCTGACGCGAACTTGATGCCGATGCCGGCGGCGGCGCGGGCCGACCAGCCCTGCAGAAGCGGCGTCGAGGCAAGCGGAACACCTCCAGCCGCGACGATGGCATCCGCGTTGTCCTGGTCGAAGTAATAGTCGCCGTAGATGCCGAGGTATGGCGCGACCGACAGGGTGTCGCTCCAGGCAACGGGATAGCTCACTTTCGCGCCGCCGGACGCGCGTCCGGTCGAAAAATCATGGCTGGCCTGCCGGGTGCCGAGCGAGTCGACATAGGCGCCTTCGTTCTCCCACAGGGCATAGACCTTGGCCGACGGCTCGAAGTCGAAACCCGCTGCCTTGTAGGTGCCGGTCAGGCCCGTCGAGATCAGCCAGCGCTGGCCGCTGAAGTTGCCCTGCGCGGTGCCGGCAGCGCCGTCGTAACCGATGCCCGAATAGGCGACCGCCGCGTCGTAGCGCAGCGTCGAACTGATCTTCCAGCCGAGGTAGGAGCCTACGGTCCAGCCATCGCCGGTCAGTTTGCCGTTGATGTCCTGCTCGGTGTAATTGAATGTCTCGTAGCCGCCGAGCACGCCGACCAGAAAGTTCGGCGTCACCTTGTAGGTCAGTCCGGTCACAGCATTAACCTGAAGGCCGTAAAGCGGGGCGGCCGTGGTCGTTACCCCGACCGCCGTTGTCGTCGACGTCAAACGGTCGAGCCCCGTACCTCGGACATCGATCCAGAACAGCCAGTTCTTTTCCTCGCGGAATTCCTTCCGCGGCGCCTTCCTTGGTGCCTGCCGGTCCAGGGCCGCAAAGGCATCCTCGACACGGCGGTTGTGCAGACGGTCCATCGGGGCGTTGCCTGCAGCGCCGGTGGATGAACTGTAGGCGTTGACGGCGCCGCCGCCGCCGGACGGGCCAGTGCTCGTGCCGACCGCGCTCGCATCGCCCGCACCGTGCTCCTCGTCGGGATCGGCGGCGAAATTGAAATGCAGGCCGCTCGGGCTCGGCGTGAGGAAAGTGCCGCCGTCGGCAAATCCCTCGGCGATGGCGTTATCGATCGCGCCGGAAATCGCCTGTCCCGAACCCTGGGCGACCACCTTGGTCACGTTGACCTGCAAGGCATGGAGTTTGACGCTGTCGGCGGGGATGTTGACGGTTTGCGTCAGCGTCGGCGAGGTGCCTGGGTTGAACGTGCCGTTGCCGCCATAGACCGCGGTGAGGGTGTGTGTTCCCGTCTTCAGTGTCGAAATGGTGAGGGCCGCAACGCCGGCGGACAACGTTGCGGTGCCAATGGCGGTGCCCGCATCATTGAAGGTCACGGTGCCGCTTGGTGTCCCGCCAGCGCCACTGACGGTGGCCGTGAACGTCACCGCCTGGCCGAAGCTGCTGGGATTTTGCGAAGAGGTGAGCGCGACCGTCGCGGCGACGGTGCCGATGGTGAGGCTGAAGGTTGCGGTTGCCATCGCATTGTTGGCGTCCGTCACCGTGACGGTGTAGGCCGCGGCCGGGCTCACGACGGTCGGCGTGCCCGTGATTGCACCGCTGGCGCTGTTGAAGCTCAATCCCGCCGGAAGTGCCGGCGACACGCTGTAAGTCAACGGATTCGTTCCGCCAGCACCCGTCACCGGCGTAAAGGTCGCAGCGGGACGATTGACGATGAGCGTGGTCGAGACGACCGCCGTCGTGGCGCTGACGGTGCCGTTGACGGTGAGGCTGAAATTGGCCGTTGCCGTTGCATTGTTGGTGTCGGTCACGGTCACGGTGAACGACGTCGCGGTTATCGTTGCGGTCGGCGTGCCCGTGATCGAGCCGTTGGCGGCGTTGAAGCTCAGACCGGTCGGAAGCACAGGGGACACGCTGTAGGTCAAGGCGCCCGCGCCGCCCGCGCCGGTCACCGGCGTGAAGCCGGCGACAGGACGGTTGACGGTCAGCGACGTCGAGGCGACGGCCGTCGTCGCGGTCACGCTGCCCTCGACGGCGAGGCTGAAATTCGCTGTTGCTGTCGCACCATTGGCGTCGGTGACCGTGACGGTAAAGCTCGACGTGGTGTGCGCCGCGGTTGGCGTGCCGGTGATCGTCCCGGTCGCCGAGGCCATGGTCAGGCCTGCGGGCAGCGTTGGCGCAACGCTGTAGGACAAGGGGTTGGTGCCACCGGAGCCGGTGACCGGGGTGAAAGGAGTTGCCGCATGGTTTTGCGTCAACGTCGCCGATGCCACCGCTTGCGTCGCAATGACCGGGCCGTTGACGGCGAGAGTGAAGCCGGCGGTCGCCGTCTGGGAATTTACGTCCGTGACGGTGACCGTATAGACATTGGCGCCGGAGATGGCTGTCGGCTGGCCCGAGATGGTGCCGGTGCTCGGGTCCATGGTCAGACCGGTGGGAAGTGTGGGCGACACGGTATAGGTCAATGTCCCCGTGCCGCCGGCGCCGTTCACCGGCTTGAATGGCGTGGCTGCAAAACTGGCGGTCAGTGTCTTCGAAGCGATTGCCTGGGTCGCCGTAACGGGCCCGTTGACGGTGAGGTTGAAAGGCACGGAGGCCGTTCCACCGTTGGTGTCCGTCACCATAATGGTGTAGCTGATCGTCGCGCTTACCGCCGTGGGCGTCCCGGTAATCGCACCGGTGGAACTGCTGAGGCCGAGACCGGTCGGCAGGGTCGGGGAAATGCTGTAGGTCAGGGGCCCGGTGCCGCCGGACCCGGTGACCGGGGTGAAGGGTGTGATCGTGTGATTGGCGGTCAGGAAGGCGGCCCCGATCTGCTGGGTGGCCGCCACGGCGGAATTGACGACAAAGAGGAATGTGTTGCTCGCGGTGGCGCCATTGCTATCGGTCACCGTCACCGTGAATGATGTGGCGCTGAGCGTCGCGGCCGGCGTGCCGCTGATCGCGCCGGTTGAAGGGGTGATGCTGAGGCCCGAGGGCAGGGGCGGCGAGATGCTGTAGGTCAGAGCGCCGGTGCCGCCGCCGCCGATGATCGGGGTGAAGCTGCCAGCCGGAACATTTTGCGTCAGCGCCTTCGAGGCGATCGACTGGGTCGCCGTCACCGCGGCGTTCACGGTGAGCGTGAAGGTGTTCTGGGCGGTCGAGCCGTTGACGTCAGTCACCGTTACCGTGAACACGGAAGCGGTTAGGGGCCCGCTCGGCGCACCGGAGATCGCGCCGCTGGAGGTGTTGAAGCTGAGGCCCGAGGGCAGGCTCGGCGAGATGCCGTAGCTGAGAGGGTTGGTGCCGCCACTGCCGGTGACCGGCGTGACACCACCCGTGGCATGGTTCTGGGTGAGGGTCACGGACGCGACCGCCTGGTTGGCGGAGACCGGCGGATTTACCACCAACAGGAAGCTGTTGCTCGCCGTCTGGCCGTTGGCGTCCGTCACGGTTATCGTGAATGTGGAAGCGGATAGGGTCACGCTCGGCGTGCCGGAGATCGCGCCGGTTGAAGAGTTGATGCTGAGGCCAGAGGGCAGGGGTGGCGAGATACTGTAGGTCAAGGGGCCGGTGCCACCGCCGCCGGTCACCGCCATGAACGGCCCCGCATATATGTTCTGATCCATCACGGCGCCTACGATGCTTTGGGTCGCGGTCACTGCCGAATTGACGATCTGGGTCAGCGTGGACGAGGTGCTTGATGCGAAATTCGAGTCTCCGCTGTAGACCGCCTGGATCGAATGGCTACCGACCGGAAGTTGGATGATGCAGTCTGCCGTGCCGTTCGAAACAGCGACTGAACTGCAGCCCGAAATGGTGCTGCCGTCGCTCCGGAACGCGACGGTAGCCTCGTTGACCGTGCTGGTGCTCGTCACGGTCGCCGTCAAGGTCTCGGCCTGGGGCATGGTCGCGGGATCGATGTTCGAACTGACCGTGGTGGTTGTCGCCGCCTGCGCGAATGCCTGGTTCGCGGAGAGCAGCGAGATCAGCAGCACAGCCGCAGCTACCCATGCCCCCGACCAGCACCCGCCAGATCTCCGACCACGAAACCCATGATTGAACGCACAAAACCCGTCATTCAGGAGCTGGAAAACCAGCTTCCCCGCAGCAACCAGCACCACCACGCCCCCGCACACGGCGCAGTCCGGACGTGTCATCCGGCCACGCTGAAATCCTCATAAAGTCTGTCGGCAAATAATCCCGCGATCAATGCCGTGACTAGCCCACGCAGGCAACTCCGCTGGCGCAAATGGCGGCAAACGTGATCGAAGCTGGCGTCGATTTTCGGTTAATAGTTGCGTCAACGCAACAACCGCTGAAAGCGGACATTGCGGGCGTCGCGTTCCTGGTCTGCTTCGGGCTCAGGAGTGGACATCCCACGAGGCTTCTGTAGCCTGACCTCCGTTCGTCTTCGACGAACATTTTCTCTGGCTTGGTTTGTGGCTCCACGACTGCAGCCGGTGGGCAAAATGGACATCAAGGCCGTATTGCCGCCCAGGGAGCGGGACCTCCGCCTCGACTTGTTTCGCGGCTTCGCGAACTGGGCGATCTTTCTCAATCATATGCCGAACAACGTGGTCAACTGGATCACCACGCGGAACTACGGCTTCAGCGACGGCGCCGATCTCTTCGTTTTCATCTCAGGATACACCGCGGCCATGGTGTTCGGACGGATGATGCGAGACCACGGCTTCCTGATCTGTGCAACGCGACTCCTGAGGCGCGTCTGGCAACTCTATCTCGCCCATATGGTGCTGTTCGTCGTTTACGTCGCCGCGGTCGGATATTTCGCGCGCCGCTTTCGCTTCGATGCAATCCTTCACGAATACAACGTCGCCAGGATGATCGACAATCCGTTCGAGGTCCTGATCGAATCCCTGCTCTTGCGATTCAAGCCGCTCAATCTGGACGTCCTGCCGCTCTACATCATCCTCATGGCGCTGTTTCCCTTCGCGCTGTGGATCATGCTGCGGCGTCCCGGTCTCACGATCCTTGGCTCGTTCGCCCTCTATCTCGCAGCCCGCCAGTTTGGCTGGAATTTCTCCGCCTATCCGGACGGCGGCTGGTTCTTCAATCCCTACTGCTGGCAGCTTCTCTTCTGCCTCGGAGCCTGGGCCGCGCTCGGTGGACGCATCTGGCAGGCGCCGGTGGTCGAGGGACGGTGGATCGTCTATCTCGGTTTCGCTTACCTCATCTTCGCTCTGGTGCTGACGCTGGCGGAGCGTTTCCAGGCCTTGCGAGAATTGATTCCGGAGGGGCTCTACGACGCCTTCCTTCCCAACGACAAGACCAACCTGGGCCCATCCCGGGTGGTGCATTTCATCGTCCTTGCGCTGCTGGTGACGCGCTTCCTCCCGAAAGACTGGAGGGGACTGGAATGGCCGATATTCGATCCACTCATCAGATGCGGGCGGCAGTCGCTTCGCGTGTTCTGTGTCGGGATCATCCTGTCGTTCCTGGGCTATTTCCTGCTGTCGATCAGCTACGGAACGCTGTTCGCTCAATTGACCATCAGCGTCGCCGGCATCGGCATTCTCTGCGGCGTTGCCTATTACAGCGATTGGTCAGGCAAGGCAGACAAGCTCGTCAAGCGCCCGCCACCGTTGCCGACGGATCAGCAAGCGTAGCCCGCGTGAGCGGCGACACGCGGGGCCGTTTCTCCGGGATGTCGCGGAGCCTGCCATCGGGTGCGCATTCGCGCGACCCGTTGGCTCATCCGGGCTACGCAGCCGGGAAACCGTTAGCTCAACGTCACGTTCGCGCGATCAGCGAGCAGCCTGGCTGCATCGGCCGCCATTCGCTGAATGATGACAGAGGCCGGCTCAATGGCGTGGATCAGGCCGGCGGCCTCGCCGAACCAGACGCCGGTGTTGTCCGGGTCGCCTTCACTGGAAGCCTGTCTGTAACGGGGGCCTTCGACGGCAACGTTCTCTTTCAGCAGGTCCTCGCGGCCATGCCAGCGCTGCGTGAAGGCGTTGCGGCGAACTCTCCCGGTGAAGCCCTGAGGCCACGGGATCTGACGTGCAATGTCGACGACGGTGGTGCGGATCGTTTCATCACCGCTTGCGCCGATGATCGCGTCGTGATGCCGTGCATGCACGAGCGCTTCGGCCGACGCCCACAAGCGCGTTCCGACCAGAACGCCGTCCGCGCCCAGCATCAGAGCGGCGGCGAGGCCACGGCCGTCAGCGATGCCGCCTGCAGCAAGCAGGAGAGAGGCGGGCGAATGAGCCGCAAGGAGATCGACCGCCTCGGGAACGAACGACAATGTTCCGCGCAGCGCGCCATGCCCGCCGGCCTC
>CAYVVB010000182.1:0-8666 GCA_964454955.1 uncultured Bradyrhizobium sp.
AAAGGTATGCGCCACCGGCAAGCGCCAGGACGAGAATGACCAACAAGAACGGAAGCATCCGGCCCGACCGCGGCGGCTCGCTCTCGCTTTGGTCGATGTGGTCTGAGTTCAACGGATCGCTCATGCCGCCAACAAGTCAGCGGTCGAAGGATCGTTCCGTCAACTTTTTGCGCGGCGCAGCCGGAACGCTTTCGGTCAGGCCGACGCAAGTTCCTTCATGACGCTCGTGCACTGGCGCCCGGACTGCGCCGGCTTTCCCGACGCAGTCCGCCTCATTCAACGAAAGGCTAGCTGTTCGGACCGCGATCCATGCCGATGGGCTGCCAGCGCCTGAGCGTCGTGTTCTGCAGCACTGCGGGGTTGACGCAGCTCACCGGCCACATCCCCGACAGCACCAGCGACAGCTCATAACCGACGCGGCGCTTGCGCGCCTCATCGAAGCGCGCTGAGGCGGAGGCGACGTGAGCGGTCAGCGTGACGTTGTCCATGCGCAGCAGCGGATTGTTGTGGGACGGCGGCTCCTTCTCCAGCACGTCGAGCGCGGCATGCGCGATCCAGCCGTCCTGCAGCGCCTTGATCAGCGCTTCCTCGTCGACGGTCGGGCCGCGGCCGGTATTGATGAAGATCGCATTCTTCTTCATCTGCCTGAAGTGCCGCTCGGTAAGCATGTGATGCACCTCGGGTCGGGCCGGGGCGTGCATCGAAACGAAATCCGATTGCGACAGCACTTCCGAAAGCGTCGCCGGCATCACGCCGTGATCGTACATCAGCGTTTCCTGGATGAACGGGTCGAAGGCCATCATCCTGAGGCCAAAGGGCGCCGCGCGCTTGGCGACGGCGCGCGCTACCCGCCCGAACGAGATAAAGCCCAGCGTCTGGCCCATCAGGCGCGGAATCTTCAGCAGCGCCGGACGTCCCTCGGCCCAGCGGCCTTCGCGCACCATCTTGTCCTGCTCGATCAGGCGGCGAAAGCCGGCGAGCAGCAGCATCATGGCGTGATCGGCAACTTCCTCGATGAAGGTGTCGGGAATGTTGGTGACGGGAATGCCGCGCGCCGTCGCAGCCTTCACGTCGACGCTGTCGACGCCGACGCTGCCGAGCGTGATGACCTTGCAATTGTCGAGCGCGTCGATGATCGTTTTGGTGATCGGCATGCCCTTGGCGTAGATCGCGTCGGCAGTCTTCGCGGCGGCGATGAACTCCGCCTCGGTCGCCGGCGCCTCGACGATCTCGGCGCCGATCGGTTCCAGCGCCTCCATTTCGTAGGCATAGCCGCCTCCGGCGACCGTAAAACTCGCGCCTTTCGGCGTCACCACCCTGAATTTTGCCATTGCTTGCTCCCGATCGGCCGCCTCTTTGGCGGTCACCTTTTTCTATCGTTCCATCAAAGCATGCTCGATGCCGCTCGGCTAGGCTTGCGGCGCATGGCCCGCAGCCGATTGCGTCAACTGCCGGCGGTCAACTCGCTCCGCCCCCCGGGCGCATGCGACCGCATTTCTACGGAGAGTTTTCGTAACGTCGCGCTAACCGGTTGAACCTTATCGTGGACCGAACCCTTCTGCTTCCGTGTTCCTGTCTTGCGTTTTTCCGTGCGCTGAAATTCCGGAGAGTGTCGGTGAGATTGAATAACCTGAAGATCGGTCCCAAACTCGGCATTCTGGTGGGTGTCACCCTGTTTGGCCTCTGTGTTGCCGGCGCACTGGCTCTCTACCTGATGCAGCAGGAGATGCTCAGCGCCCGCGTCGAGCAGATGCACTCCATCACCCAGATGGCGCGGAACATGGCGATCGGGCTGCAGAAGCAGGTCGATGCCGGTGAACTCACCAGGGAAGCCGCGATTGCCGAGTTCGGCCGGCGCGGCAATTCGATGACCTACGACAATGGCGGCTACCTGTTCGCTTACACGATGGAAGGTGTCACGGTGCTGGCGCCGGATCCCAAGCAGGTTGGACAGAACCGCCTCGACGTCGAGACCGGCGGCAGAAAGCTGGCGCGCGAGCTCCGCGACGGCGTTGCCGCCAGCGGCGAGGTGACGCTGCGCTACGAATACAGGAGACCCGGCGAGACGGGGCTCACCCGCAAGCTCTCCTATGGCGTCGCGATCCCCGGCTGGAACATGTTCGTCGGCACCGGCGCCTATCTCGACGACCTCGACGCCAAGCTGGCGCCGATCGCCTGGCTGCTGGGATTGGCCACCCTCGGCCTCGCCGTGGTCGCCGGAAGCGTCGCCTGGATGATCGGCCGCAGCATCAGCCGTCCGCTGAACCAGCTCGGGATGCGGATGCGTGAACTCGCCGACGGCAAGCTCGACGGCGAGATTCCCGGCGTCGGCCGCGGCGACGAAGTCGGCGCGATGGCGGCGACCGTGCAGATTTTCAAGGACAATGCGGTGCGCGTGCACGAACTGGAGAAAGCGGAGGCCGACACGCGCTCGCGTACGGCTGCCGAGCGGCGCGCGGCGATGGAAGACCTCGCCAATGACTTCGAGCGCAGCGTCAACGGCATCGTGCGCTCGGTCTCGTCCGCCGCGGCCGGCATGCAGACCACCGCGCAGTCGATGACGACGACCGCCAGCGACGCCAGCGCGCGGGCGGCGACCGTCAGTTCCGCCTCGCAAGGCGCCTCAGGCAACGCCGGAACGGTCGCCGCTGCGGCGGAAGAATTGTCGAGCTCGGTTGCCGAGATTTCCCGACAGGTCAACCGTTCCAGCGAGATCGCGAGCCGGGCGGTCAGCGATGCGCAGCGGACCAACGCCACCGTGCAGGTACTCTCGACCGGTGCGGAGAAGATCGGCGAGGTGGTCAAGCTGATCCACTCGATCGCGGCGCAAACCAACCTGCTTGCGCTGAATGCAACCATCGAGGCGGCGCGGGCCGGCGAATCGGGACGCGGTTTTGCGGTGGTCGCCTCCGAAGTGAAGGCGCTCGCCAACCAGACGGCAAAAGCGACCGAGGAAATCTCCGGCCAGGTCGCCGCCATGCAGCAGTCGACCAGCGACGCGGTGCAGGCGATCAGCGGCATCACCCAGACCATCGCCCAGATGAGCGAGATCACGGTCGGCATTTCCGCCGCCATCGAGGAGCAGGGCGCGGCGACCCGCGAGATCGCCCGTAACATCCAGTCGGTCGCGGCCGGCTCCAACGAGATCAGCGCCCATATCGGCGGCGTCACCACGGCCGCGGCGGCCACCGGCACGGCGGCGTCCGAGGTGCTCTCCAACGCCCGCGAACTCGACAGCCAGTCGGGTATGCTGCGCAGTGCCGTCGACGGCTTTCTCGCCAAAGTCCGCGCGGCTTAGATCCCGACTGCTCTTACGCGGACTCACACCTATCACCGTCATCCTGAGCGGCTCGCGAAAGCGAGCCTCGAAGGATGACGGAATCAATATGGGCCCCTCTACGGCTTGCCCGCGCTCTTTGCCGATCCGTGCCGCGAGGCGGTGATCACGCCAGCGAGTACCAGCGCGTAGCCGGCGAGGTGGAACGGCCGCAGTGCCTCGCCCAGCAGCAGGATCGCCATCGCCGAGCCGAACACCGGCACAAGATGAAGGAACGGCGCGGCGTGGTTCGGCCCGATCAGCGCGATGCCGCGGTTGAAGAAGAGATAAGCCAGCGCCGAGGGAAAGATCACGACATAGACCAGCGTCGCGAGGGTCAGCGCATCGGGCGTGATCGCAAAGCCCGCAAGATATTCCCCGATCGCGAACGGCAGCAGCATGGCTGCGCCGCAGCCGGTCGTGAAGCAGATCAGCGACAGCTGATGCGTCACCGGCCGGCGTGGCATCAGCGCCGAATAGAGGCCGAAGGCGACCAGCGAGCTCGCAAACATCAGGTCGCCCCGGTTGAAGTGGATGCTGGCCAGCGCCAACAAATCGCCGCGCAGGATGATGGTCAGCACGCCGGTGAGCGAAATCACGATGCCGGCAAGCTGCGCCCTGGTGAGACGCACGCCGAACAGGATCAGCGACCACAGCGCGACGAACAGCGGGCCGGAGGACTGGATCAGCAGCGCGTTGAGCGCTTCCGTGTACTGCATCGCCCAGTAGGAAATCGCATTGTTGAAGGCAAAGCCGGTCGCCGACAGCACCAGCATCAGGGGCAGGCGTGCGCGCATGGCCGGCCAGTCGCGCTTCAGATGCGGCCGGGCGAACGGCAGCAGAATGAAGAAGACGCCGATCCACCTGATGAAGGACAGCGTCAGCGGCGGCACGTGGCCGGCGACATGGCGCGCGAGCACGATGTTGCCGGCCCAGAACAGCGCGGTCAGGCTCAGGAGCAGATAGGGCTGGTTGTCGAGCCAGCGCAGCGGGGTGTGCGACTTGGATTCGGCGGGCAATGTGCTGCCACTTGTGCCCGAATTTTCCGCGCCGGCAAGGCGGCGCGGCGAATTGGTGTTATGCATCTACTACCCGCCCCGTTTGCGGGGAGAGGTCGGAGCGCGCGTCAGCGCGCTCCGGGCGAGGGGGGACTCACCGCGAGTTCGCCGCGTGGATGGCCCGAGGCATCGCGCCCTATTGCTGCGGTCCCGACAGCGAGATGTCGCGCTCGGCGCGGAAGACGTTGCTGTAGAGGTTGGCGATCCACTGCCGTCCGCTGGAGGTAACGTTGAGATAGCGGATCGCCGTCTGCACATGCGGCGCGACGCAGTTCCAGTAGAATTGCGGGTAGAGATTGACGAGGTCGGCCGGCGAGGAATAGCCGAACTGCCGGTTCAGCCCGGTCTCCTCGAACTCGTGGTAGAGCGCGTTCGCCTTGCGGATGTAGTGCGGGTCGCCCAATTGCCCGATCAGGTCGGCGGCGCGGAGCAGCGCCGCTTCCTCGTCGCATTCCTCGTCCGCGCCGGGGATGCTCGCGGGAAAGCGGGTGCCTTCGATCGCGCGCGCAATGCGGTCCCTGTCGAGCTGCGCGACGCCCTCGACGCGCTCCATGGCGAACATCTTCGAGCGATCGACGTGATAGGGCAGCAGCGCCGCGTCGGAGGCGCCGCGCGGCAGCTCAACCTTGCGTCCGCCGGCGTCGACGACATAGCCGTCCTCATCGTCGGCCTTGAACAGGCCGCGCACATAGCCGATGTCGTGGATCAGGCAGGCGACGATCACATGCGCATAGTCTTCGGCCGGCATGTGAGTGCGCAGCGCGCGGCCGCGCATGATGTCGTGGCCGGCGAGCGTCACCAGCATGGTGTGCTCGACATTGTGGAAGAGCGCATCCGAGTTGCCGATGCATTCCAGCGCGATGCGCGCGATCGATGGCACCATTTCGACCAGGTGCGCCTGCTCGGAGCCGAACCGGCGTCGCATATACTTGGCGAGAAATTCGCCGAGCGTGTCGGCGGCAAGTTCCGGAACGGTAATCATCACGATTTGGCCCCGAACTTCGCGCGGGCGGCAATTCACCTGTCCCGCATGATAGCACGATCGTCGCGATCGCGCGGAACACCAGCCTACCGATGCGTGTGCTGCTCAGGCGGGTTGCCTGCGCGAGGCCACGAATACGCCGGCCAGCACCAGTGCGAAACCGATGAGGTGGGAGAGCTGCGGACGCTCGCCGAGGAACAGGATGGCCATCACCGAGCCGAACACCGGCACGATGTGAAAGAAAGGGGCGGCGCGGTTGGCGCCGATCAACTGAACGCCGCGGTTGAAGCAAGTATAGGCGAGCGCAGAGGGAAACACCGCGACATAGAGCAGCGACAATATGTTCGGAGTATCGAGCACCATCACCGGGCGCGTGAACAACTCCCATATCCACAAGGGGACGAGGCAGGCCGCGCCGCAGCCGAAGGTGAAGCCGACCAGCGACAGGCCGTGGATCGGCGGACGCTTGAGCGTCAGCACCGAATAGAAGCCGAAGACCACCAAGGCGACGATGAAGATCAGATCGCCCTTGTTGAAGCGGATGCCGGCAAGCGCGGTGAGATCGCCATGCAACAGGATCACCAGCACGCCGCTCAGCGACAGCAGGACGCCGGCCGCCTGCGCCAGCGTCAGGCGTACGCGGAGCAGGATCAGCGACCAGACCGCGACCACCAGCGGGCCTGCCGATTGCAACAGAAGTGCGTTCAGCGCCTGGGTGTATTCGAGCGCCCAGTATTGCATCGTGTTGAAGGCGCTGATGCCGGTGATGGAAAGCACAACCATGACGCCGAGCCTCGCGCGGATGGCCGGCCAGTCGCGGACCAGGTGCTTCCAGGCAAAAGGCAGAATCAGCAGGAATGCGAAGAACCAGCGCAGGAAGGACAGCGTCACCGGCGGGATATGCCCGGCGGCGAGGCGGCCGACGATGGCATTACCGGCCCAGCACAGTGCGGTGATGCTGAGCAGGAGGTAGGGCCGGTCGGCGAGCCAGAGATGAGGGGCAGCGGCGTGCGAGGTTCGCTCGGATACGGACATCGAAGGTGGCGGGCCTGGTTCATGACGCCGCGGCATCCGGCCCGGCATCGGCTGCCGGGCCGGACTTATGGCCCGGCCCGCTCAAAGACACGGATTCTCGGGACGCGGCAATGGCGGTCGGCGCATCGCGACCATGCGGATGGGGGGAACCGAAACGGAAGTCGTATCGACAGGCCATGCACCTCGCGCCTCGCGCGCGCCTTTGCGCGGATGGGCGGCACGCAGACGCGAAGCTGCGTTCTCCCGGCAGCCTTCGACTTTCAGCCCGGCGCCACGTTGCGGACACAAATTTTTGGGGGATATCAAGGGCTTGGTGCGTCCATCGCGGGGGCGCGAAGCGCCCTTCTTGCTTGCGTCGCCTGTCTGCTTCCTTTATCCGGGTGTCTGTCTCGCATGCGGGCAGAAGCCCCCGCCAATCGGGCAGGGCGTGTGATCCGGAAAGGATCGGACCGGCATTCCGGCCGGGACCATGCTCGTGCAGTCGAACGTTGCGAAAGGAATACTTAGCGAATGGCCAATGTTGTCGTCGTCGGCGCCCAGTGGGGCGACGAAGGGAAGGGCAAGATCGTCGACTGGTTGTCGGAGCAAGCCGACATCGTTGTGCGCTTCCAGGGCGGCCACAATGCCGGCCATACGCTCGTCATCAACGGCGAGACCTACCAGCTCGCGCTGTTGCCGTCGGGTGTGCTGCGGCCGTCGAAGCTGGCAGTGATCGGCAACGGCGTGGTGTTCGACCCGCAGGCCTTCCTCGAGGAGGTCCAAAAGCTGACGGCCCAGGGCGTCGCGGTCAGCCCCGACAACCTGCGCATCGCCGAGAACGTCACCCTGATTCTCCCCTTGCATCGCGAACTCGACGCGCTTCGCGAATCCGCCAATACGGCTACGGCGATCGGCACCACGCGCCGCGGCATCGGCCCCGCCTATGAGGACAAGGTCGGCCGCCGCGCCATCCGCCTGATGGACCTTGCCGATCTCGACACCCTGCCGCACAAGATCGACCGCCTGCTCGCCCATCACAACGCGCTGCGGCGCGGGCTGAAGCTGGAGGAGATCGACGGCGGCGAGATCCTTGCCGGATTGAGCGCGATGGCGCCCAAGCTGCTGCCTTACGCGGAGACGGTCTGGCGCCTTCTCGATATGAAGCGGCGCGAGGGCAAGCGCATCCTGTTCGAAGGCGCGCAAGGCGCGCTGCTCGACGTCGACCATGGCACCTATCCTTACGTCACCTCCTCCAACACGGTGGCGGCGCAGGCGGCGACCGGAACCGGCATGGGGCCGGCTGGCGTCGGCTATGTGCTCGGCATCTGCAAGGCCTATACGACAAGGGTCGGGCAGGGGCCGTTTCCGACCGAGCTGCTCGACGAGATCGGCGAAGAGATCGGCCGCCGCGGCAAGGAGTTCGGCGTCAATACCGGGCGCAAGCGGCGCTGCGGCTGGTTCGACGCCGCGCTGGTGCGCCAGACCGTGCGGACCTGCGGCATCAATGGGCTGGCGCTGACCAAGCTGGACATTCTCGACGGCTTCGACACCATTCAGGTCTGCACGGGCTACAGGCTGGACGGCAAGGAAATCGATCATCTGCCTGCCGGCGAGGGCGCGCAGGCGCGCGTGGTGCCGGTCTATGAGACGATCGAGGGCTGGAAGCAGCCGACCGCCAAGGCCCGGTCCTGGGCGGATTTGCCGGCCCAGGCCATCAAATACGTCCGCCGGGTCGAGGAACTCGTGGGTTGTCCCATCGCCCTGCTTTCCACCAGCCCTGAACGCGAGGATACTATTCTGGTACAAAACCCCTTCGAGGCTTAACGGGATATTACCGGGACCTGCGTATAGTTAATAGAAATGGCTGATTACTACCCGCTGATCGCCCGCGCTATTGCCGGATTGGACCCCAATGCTCCCGGCGAGAGCCGACGCGCGCTTTATGAGCGGGCCCGCGCCGCGCTGATTGCGCAGTTGCGGAGCGTGCAGCCTCCCTTGAGCGAGTCCGAAATCACCCGCGAGCGGCTGGCCCTGGAAGAAGCGGTCCGCAAGGTGGAATCCGAGGCGGCCCAGCGCGCCCGCGATGCCGCGCGCGGCACCGCGCGACCCGGCGATGCCTTGCGGCGCAATAATCGGCGTCCCTCGGGGGAGGCGCCGCAAACCGCGCCAAACGGGCCGCCCGGCGCGCCGCCGCCCCGTGCGCGTTCCGCCGCGCCGCCGCTACCCTCACGCAATGACCGGCCGCCCGGCGCGGACTCCAATGCGCCGGACCAGCTGCGGCCGCCACGCAGCGCCC
>CAYVVB010000183.1:0-10727 GCA_964454955.1 uncultured Bradyrhizobium sp.
GAAGCCGCAGCGAGCCAGCCCAGGCGGGCAATTGGCGCCTTTACGGCGTAGGCAAGCACAAAATAGCCCGCAAAGGTCGCGGGGAGAAACAGGAACAGGAATTCGAACTGGGTGAAAAGCATTTGGAGCGGCCCCAATCTCGGCCTTTCTGCGCCGAAAGCTGTTTTCCAGTTGGACTACGTCGCCAGGCGCGTGGGCCCTTCATCCGCCAAGGTACGCAGGCGAGGGTACCTTTGCGTGAGTGCTTTTTATGACAACAACGCCGAACATTCGAGCCATAAATACGATGGTGCATAGCTGGGCCAGAAAAATAAACGGCAGACCGTGGCGCCACACGTCCCAGGCGTCCGCGAGAATTGACACGGCAAGCCCGGGAAGCGTCGAGATAGCCAGACACGCGATCGTAGCGCCTCTCCCCGAACTCCAACCCCTGATCACCATCCAGCACGCAACGCCGAGCATGAGAAGATAGCCGGGCCAAGTCATGGGCACGCTGGAGGCCCACATCATCCACGATGGATGAAGGCGGGCGACGAAACCGCTCCCGGCAGGATAAAATCCCTGCCAACTATGCAGGTTCATCAGACTGGGCAAGCCCATGTCATCCAGCAGCATTGTGCCCTGGACCCGTTTCGGTCTGTCTTCGATGAGCGAAGACAGCAGGAATTTGGGATGACTGAGCAGGAATTGTTCATAGGTGCGCAGCCCCTTTTCACGCAGCCATACGCCGAAAGCCTGCATATCGGCGCTCGCATTGTCCTCCTGCGATTCCCACGCCGCCTTGTAGGCCCGACTTGCCAGCACCGGACCGATGACCAGGTCATGCTGGGCGAGATACGCGCTTGCCTCGGCATTCGGCAACATGCGCATCTGGATGACGTTTACGAGATTGGTCAGATATCTGTACTTGGCGCGTTGCGCGTACCAAGTCGCCCCCAGGGCAAAAAGAAGGAGCAATATGCTCGCGGCCATCGTGACGGAGTAGGCCGTAGGCGCAGCGTAGTGCCTGGTCCACGCGCGGAGCCGCTCGGCCTGCGATCCCGGTGCCAACAAGGCCCTGGACCGGCTGAGGCCAATCAATCCGAGAAAGGAAATCGCAAGATAGAGATTGACGTCTCGCACCAGCACCATGGTGCAGAGAACAACGAGAATCGGCGGCCAAACCCATTTGGAGCGGCCGGCAAGCAGGCTCAATGAAACAAGGATTAGGCAACACGAAAGCGTATAGCTCTCAGTGAACGCAAATGTGCTCCAAAAAATGTAGTTGTGGCTGGATGTCACCAACACCAACAGCACGGAGCCAATGATTGCCGGGATCAGGCTCTCGCATGACAACAGGATCACCGAGACCGCGAGGCAGCATGCAAGAAAATAAAAGATCCACTGGAACGCATGCAAATGCGGTCCAAGAATCTTCATCAGGAAGGGATAAAAACCCGGACGCACATCGGTCCAGAAATGAAGATTGAGGGGGTTGTTTCTTGACAGCTCGGCATACCAGACGCCGTCGCCCACCACCGGCTGGTTTCCTATGAGCTGGTAGACATAAATATGAATTGCCGCGAGCGCTGCGAACGCGACCATCAAGAGGAGTACCCTGCGCCAATCGGCAACTAGCAAATGCGTCTTCACAGCGGAGTTCGATCATCTCGTGACGGGAGCGCGTCCAGATCACTCAGCCAGGCATCGACAAGCTGAAGTTCCCGCTGTTCGACAAATCCCATGCGCACCATCTGCTCATAGCAGATGCGCAGGTTCTCGCCCATCGCTGCGATTTCCTTGCGCAACGATAACTGGCCCAGCGCATCCAGGATGGCGTCGTTGTGCTGATAGCCGGGCAATTCGTCCCTGAAGTCCCTCATCAGGTCATGTTCGTTACGGTCCTGCCATACCGTCGGCTCGTGGAACAGGACCGACCAGCCGTATTCCCAGGCGACGCGTTGAGCGACAAAACTTCGCCAGATATCGGTCATGCGGAATGAGCAATAGGCCGGCAGATACAGCAGGGGAGCCGCTTCTCGCCACCACGTCGTGTTCTGGCTGTTGAAGGGGCACCATGTCCCACTTGCGAGAGCAACACGCCGGTCCTGGCGGAAGGATTGCGGCAGAGGTTGGGTCAAGCGGTAGATTGCGTCCACGTCGGGGTTTGCATCGGCCAGGCCCTGCTGGATCGGGCAATCGGCCTCTTGCAGCGGCAACTCATCAAAGGACGGTGGCAGAGAGAGCACCGATCTCAAGGGCAGTCCGCGAGGCCAGATGTGGGCATCCGTAAAGTACCGATAGGCGTTGACGACGCCTGCGCCCCGCAATGTCGGAACGGGCTGGCGTCGGCTTCGCTCCGCCCAAAATTCCGGCGTTGGGAGATTGTCATCGTCGGTTTCGACGATGATGTCGGCGTTTTCCAGCGCGAGCAGATAGCCGATATTCTTGCGTGCGTAGTGGCGCGTCGGGCATTGCCGCGCGTAGGCATAGCCCAATTCCTGTTGGGCCTTTAGACTGTAAAACCTGCAACCATCTAGGGAAAAGTCGGGCGGGCTGGGCACGTCGCCGACCACGATGAATTGCATGTCACGGTCCGCAGCCCCGGAGGCGAGCTTGGCCATGACCCTGTTGGGCGCAGCAATCGACGTGACGACGATTGCCATGTGCTTTGGAGATGCCACAGCAAGCATTAGCCGAGTTGAAGTCGTAGCCGGGACAACCGGAAGAGATTGCTCACGGCGTCGCGGATTGCGTTCACGCCCACATTGTGGCTGGCGGACGAGTATTTGATGGGGACCTCTGTGATTCGCAGGCCGCGGCAATGGAACTTGATCTCGGTCTGGAAAAACGGCCCCCTAGATAGTATTCCGTGGTCGAGAACCATGCGCAAGGCGTTGCTGCTGAACAGTTCGAAACCGCCCGTCATGTCCTTTAGACGGGTGCCGAGCATCAGATTCGCCATGATGCTTCCGATGCGGCTGATCAGCACGCGCTTGAGCGAGCAATCCTCCATGCCGCCCCCGCGCGTGAAGCGGCTGCCAAATACGCAATCATAGCCTTGCGCCATCGTGTCGAAGAATTGCGGGACGTCGCTCGGCTGATGGCTGAATCCGGCATCAATCTCGAGAATCCAGTCACAGTCCTGCGCCAAGGCCTCGCGGTAACCGCGGACGTAGGCGTCGACGACGCATCGGTTTTCAGGCGCCCAAACGACCTGCAGTCGATGTTCCGAAACGGCATGGTCAGTCAGGACATCCAGCGTACGATCCTTTGAAGCGCGGTCGATCACCGCAAAGAACTGCACAGACTTGAAATCGCGTCCGCCACATTGAGCCAGGACGGCGTCCACGAAAGCAAGAGCTCCCGCTTCCTCGTTGGCCATCGGACAAACGATCCCAAGTTTTGTTTGTGAGAATTGTCCGGACACCGAAGACCCCCGATTTTCGACCTCGACCCTAGCTGCTGCACCAGCCGATGCAACCGGAACGGCCATGTCAGTGAGCAAATCGACTAACCGTTGCATATCTGCAACGGCGTGCGCAAAACGATGATCTGCTACTTAGTGGATCGCCCTATCCAGGCTTTTCTTTGGCTTCCGAGTGGTTGAGTGGTGAAACCACCTGGCACGCTCTGCGTGCACATCTCTTTCCGTCTCAAATCGGCTCATAGTGTTCCGAAGAGCAGTTGTCCTCGCTATCACTCATCCTGCGGTCAATGATTTTACCTTCGGCGATCTTGATCAGGTAAGTCTGATTTCCCATCGGTTTGCCGGTAGCCGAAGTGACGTCGGCCCTTATGCAGGCTGTCCAGTCGAGAGCTCGTGGATCTCGATGTGCTGGGGAGACCTGAACATCATGAGGCGAGGAACTAGCCAGGAAAATCGAGTCCAGTTGCTCCCGAACAATCTCGGCGACCACCGGCGGCTGCTCGGGTGGCGCGCCCTCGGGGGCCTTCGCGCGCATGAACGCAGGAAACGCGGAGTAGGCGTCTGCCGTGCACCCTGCAAGCAGCATACAGAACAAAGCAGACGCTAGTGCGCGCATTGGATCGCAGCCTCAAAGCAACCAAGTCGGAAGGTTGCAGTCGATACCGGCACCCTGACCAATTGCAAATTAGGACCGGCCCGGCGCTGGAGAAGCCGATTAGCGGCGATCGCCTTGCGGCTGCTTACAATCGTGGAGGCCTCGAGTGCATCCATGGTAAAGTCTGGGCTGATCCCTATTTGCCCGCGTCGGAAGCGTCAATGTGAGGTGTGAGGTGCCTCAGCCGATCCGGTGGAGTGCACCCCGTCAGCCACACATGATATTAATAGCGCTTTTGGTAGGGACGTTCGTGTGCAGCAGTACTATCAACCTGCTGTGTCCCCGGGTTTTTTCCACCGAATTTTCAAACTCTGACCGGTTCGTGAATCTCTGCAACTGTTGATGGCCTCGCATGAGGATCGCGTGCCGATCAACAAACACTGTCAACGGCTGGTCTGTCGGCAACCACCCGCAATACGCTTGAAGAAAGCATCTTACCGAGGCATTTTTTTGGCTGCCCAGGCCTTGGGTCATTAAGGAATACTTTGCCCTCGGGACCATCACCATCGGACCGGCGCCGGCCAAACGCGGGTTAATCTCCCGCGTGCGGGCGGGGCCATAATCTGGACATCACGCTGCGGTTGTATAACACTATCCGCCGATTTCGCGGCGACCGCGCTTCAGCCGGGGGTTGCGGCTCGTCGTACGTTGGTGGCAATGATAACATTGGGGCTGATGGGGGACACGTGCGCTGGGAAGCGCAAGAGTCTAGCCTCCGTTCTCGGGAGGCCGCTTTCGCTGCGTTGTTGGAGCTTTTCGACCTGTCTTGTGGGTTCTAATACGAAGCGTGTTCAATCGTTAGAAAATCGGCCTGATGAAATTGCGAAAACAGACGAACGGCGCGCAGTCCTTGGCGTGGCGCAGACGGTTGATCCACCGTTGCTTCATTCTTGCCGGGGCGGTTTTCGGCGTCTTGCCGCGGCGCATGGTTTTTCTTTTTCTTCTGGCTGCTGATCTCGCAAGGCTTCCCGGTCATCGTCGCCTGGCAACGGCTTATCAGCCTTACGTTGCTTTTTTCCTGACGGACCATCCCGGCGGATCGTTTGCCGGGCCGTTGGCATCGTACTTTCCCGTACAGTCGGCTCGCGTTCTGTTCTGGATCGGAGCGTATCGCGAGGCCTGCAAGCTCATTTCCGGCGAGGGGCTCTCAGTATATTCGAGAGAAATGACAGGGTTGCTGGCGCGCGCGCGATTTGAGCTTGGGGAGTTCAAAACGGCGCGGGAGGACGTGTCGGTGAGGGCATCAGGCGTGCAGCTTCAGCAGGAGCCGGGGCTCGGATTCCTCAAGAGCATGCTCGACATCATCGACGGCGATGAAGCTGCCGCGCTCGAAAGCATGGAAAGAGCATGCCGCGGAATGCCTCATTTGATGCGCGCCCATCAGAACATGGCCGCCCGGCCGTCCGTTCAATACACGCCCAACCGCATTGATGCGCTCAGTGGAGCGCAGGGAAGGCTGTTCGACCTTTGCAATTTTACCGGCCAGCGAGTCACGCACGTCGGACACGGCGATATCGGTGTGCGCCTTTTCGAAAGGTCGCTTGCGGCACAGTCCAAGTTGCGGAGCCTGCCACCGCCGCAATTGTCGGCCGAACTCACCGCTCTTCTCGACAGCATGGATATCTCTCTCGACGAGCTGCGGATCATTCCTGAGGAATGGATGACGCAAATCGGGCATCTCGGAATGCTCGACATTCTGTTCCGAATGCGCGAGCTCGGATGGTGGTCGGGAAAGCCGCTGATGGTCGTTCGGCCCAGCCTGGTTGCCAACGCTGCATTCTTTCGTCTCTTCGAAAGCTTCGCCAAGCTTCTGGTCATCCGGGAGCCAGGCCAGGATTCCCTCGCCGAGGAGCTTCTATCGCTGCAGCGCTGGTACGGACTGAATTTCAATGCCTTCCGGCTGCCGGACGGCAAGGTCGTGGCCTGGCAGGAGGCCGGCGCACTTGCCATTGCTCAATGGGAGAAGGAAGGCCGCGGACATCCGCTGCGCGACGAATACGATCGGATCTTTGGCACGTCGCATGACGTCAATGCAGCTTTTCAACTGATTCGCAAAAAATGGGGAATGAAGCCCAACGACTGGTATGTCTGCCTGCACACCCGCGACGCGTCTCACTATTTCGAGCTGGCCGGGACGGGGCAGTCCCACCGCAATTCACCGATCGAGTCGTATCTGGACGCCATCCGCTTCATCACGGGAAAGGGAGGCTGGGTCGTCAAGCTTGGCGGCCCGAACTCACCGCAACTTCCGGCAATGGATCGCACCGTCGATTATGCTTTCAGCAACTTCAAATCCGATCTGATGGACATTCATCTGATCCGCAATGCGAAAGCCTTCATCGGCACGACTTCCGGGTTGACGAACGTCGCGATCAGCTTTGGTATTCCCAGCGCGATCGTGAACTGCATCACCACGGACGCCCAGCTCTGGAACAGCAGCGTTCGTTTCGCGCTCAAGCCGGTGCGGGTTGCCGGCGGCACCATGCTGACCCAGGAGCAGCTCTCGTCTGCACCTTGGCGCTGGCGCGTCTTTGACGCTGCTGTCCTTGGTCGCAGCGGAGGTCGTCCGGAAAACAACACCGCCGACGAAATATGCGCAGCCGTCCGCGAGATAGACGCCCTGGCAAGTGGACGTTCTACGGAATTCGAACGGGATTATGACGCCGAGGGGCTCTGGTCGCGGTGGGAGGGGCAACTGGCGTTTCCCAATTATTATGGTACTAGCAAGCCAAGCCTCTATTACCTGAAGAAGTATCAGGAGAAGTTCTTGGCGGGCGCAAATGCTCCGATCCGACAGCTCGAACCCGCTCGCCGACGCGTGGTCAACGGCTAACCCGACATGTGCGGCATAGCAGGGCTGCTTCGTCCGGGCGGTGCCGACGACAGCCTGCTTTCCGGCACGGTCAAGCGCATGGCGCAGACGCTTGCGCATCGCGGACCGGATGCCAGCGGCGTCTGGACGCAGGCTTCCTCCGGCATTGCCCTCGGCCACCGCCGGCTTTCCATTCTCGACCTGTCCGAGGCCGGCGCGCAGCCGATGCGCAGCGATTGCGGGCGCTTCACCGTCACCTTCAACGGCGAAATCTACAATCACCTCGATATTCGCTCCGACCTCGAGGCCGAAAACGCCGCGCCGAACTGGCGCGGACATTCGGACACGGAAACCCTGCTCTATGCCGTCAGGCACTGGGGCATCGCAGCGGCGCTACAGCGCCTTTCGGGCATGTTCGCTTTTGCGCTGTGGGACGCGCGCGAGCGGACGCTGACGCTCGCCCGCGACCGTTTCGGCGAGAAGCCGCTGTTCTACGGCTGGTGCGGGGGCGATCTCGTCTTCGCTTCCGAACTGAAGGCGCTGGCGGTGCATCCTGCATGGTCGCCGTCGCTGGACCGGGCGTCGCTGACGGCGTTCATGCGCTATGCCTATGTGCCGGCGCCGTCCACCATCTGGTCCGGCATCAGGAAAATGCCGTCCGCATCCTTTGTGACCTTCGCCGCCGATGCTGCGGCGGGCACGATGCCGCAGCCTGCGGCCTATTGGTCGCTGCGCGAACAGGTCGTCGCCGGGCAGGCGACCCGCATCACCGACGAGGCGGAAGCGGTCAGCGAATTGCAGCGCCTGTTGTCGGTCGCGATCAAACGTCAGTGCCTGTCGGACGTGCCGCTCGGCGCTTTCCTCTCGGGCGGGATCGATTCATCGACGGTCGTGGCGCTGATGCAGGCCGAAGCCACGCAGCCGGTACGCACCTTCTCGATCGGCTTCCGCGACGGCGCCTTCGACGAAGCCGAGGATGCTGGCAAGGTGGCCGCCCATCTCGGCACCGCACACACCGAACTCTATGTCGATCCGGAGGCCGCGCTGGACGTCATTCCGCTCCTGCCGCGGATGTATGACGAACCTTTTGCCGATTCCTCGCAAATTCCCACCCATCTGGTGGCGGCGCTGGCGCGCCAGCACGTCACCGTGGCCTTGTCGGGCGATGGCGGCGACGAGTTGTTCGGCGGCTACAACCGCCATGTGTGGGGAGGTGACCTGCAGGCGCGGCTTTCCAGCATGCCGGCCCCGCTCAGGCGGCTGGCGAGCCTGCTGCTGGGCTCCATATCGCCCGAACCGGCAGACACAGTTGCGCGCCTGCTGCGGCCTCTGATGCCGGCGCACCTTCACATCCGCCGGGCCGGCGACCAGTTGGCAAAACTGGCCCGCCTGGTCGGCGCGGGCTCGCCTGACGAGCTTTACCGTCTGCTCTGTTCGATCGACGACGATCCGTCGCGGACGATCCTGCAAGGCGAGGAGCGCGCGAGCTGGGCGAGCCATGAAATGGCCCGCGTCTCTCCCCCTCTCGATCCGCTCGACCGCATGACGCTTGCGGATTCGCTGAGCTATTTGACCGACGATATCCTGCAGAAGGTCGATCGTGCCGCGATGTCCGTGAGCCTGGAGACGCGGGTGCCGTTTCTCGACAAGGACGTCGTGGAGTTCGCGGCACGGATTCCGCCGTCGATGAAGGTGCGCGCGGGCCGCGGCAAGTGGCTGGTCAGGCAGGTGCTCTATCGCCACGTTCCGCAAAGCTTGGTCGACCGGCCGAAGAACGGCTTCAGCATTCCGCTCGACGACTGGCTGCGCGGGCCGTTGAAGTCGTGGACCTGCGATCTCCTGTCGCCGGCGAGATTGCGGCCGCAAAACCTGTTCAACGTGAATCTCGTGGAAACCAGGGTCCGCGAGCACATGAGCAGCGCCCGCAATCACGGCTACTGGCTGTGGAACGTGCTGATGGTCCAGGCCTGGTACGACATCTGGTACGCCGGCCGCTGAAGCATCTCCGGCGGGAAGGGACGTTCGCAATCCGGGCCGACGATCGCCCACATCCTGTGCTACAAAGGGGGCGCGCTGTGGACGGAACACGGGGTGCTGCAGAACCTACCAGGACAGGTGCAGCATAAGCCGTCCGCTGACGTCGGCCCGACGAGGTGGCCGGCTGCGATCGGGCTCGCCGTCGCGATCGGCATCGTCTATTTCGTGGCCGCGCGGCTCAGCCTTGCCCTGCTGACAAAACCTGAGGGCGTCGCCGTTTTCTGGCCTGCCGCGGGTGTATCCGCCGGCGCCCTGATCGCTCTCGGAGGCCGGGCCCGATGGCCCGTCGTTGCCGGTACCATGGCCGCAACCATCGTGGCGAATCTCCTCGGCGACCGCAATCTGTGGGGCGCTATTCTGTTCGGACTCTGTAATGCAGGCGAAGCGGTGCTCACGGCATGGCTCATCGGGCATTACTTCGGTGCGGATTTCAGGCTGAACAAATTGCGCAACGCCTTCGGATTGGTGGCGGCGGCAATCATAGGGACCGCCATCTCCGGGGTCGGCGGGGCCCTCACATTCAAGATGTTCCATGGCGCGATGATCCCGGTATTGACGACCTGGCGGCATTGGTTCGCATCGGACGGACTCGGAATCATCACGGTGGCGCCGCTGATGATCGAGCTTGCCGCGGCCGCGCGCGACCGGCCTCCGCTGAGTGAACTCGTCGAGGGGGCCCTGGCGGTCCTGGCGCTGGCGCTGGCGAGCGGACTCGCCATTTTTCTACGGTCGGAGCTCTTGGCGAATGTCGGGCCGGTCGCCGTGTTGTTTGCGCCGCTGCTCTGGCTCGCCGCCCGCTGCCGCCCCGTCTTCGCCGCCGCAGCCGCCCTCATCATCAGCCTTTCCATTGTTTGGACGACCACCTTTGGCATCGGCTATTTCGGCAATCCGGATCTTTCGATGGACGAGCGGGTTCTGGCGGCCCAGGTCAGTGTTCTGCTTGTGGCCATCGGCGCGTCGGTGGTCGCGGCGCTGTTTGCCGAAATCCGCGACAAGAGAAAACAGGCCGAAGCAGCGTTGCACGCAAGCGAAACACAACGCTATCTCATCGAAGCCGAAAGGTTGGCCGCGCTCGGCCGTCTCGTCGCGGGAGTCGCGCACGAGCTCAATAGCCCGGTCGGCATCAGCCTGACCGTGGCCTCGACGCTCGCGCGCCGCTGCGCGAATTTCGCCGACCAGATCTTTTCCGGCCCGGTGCGCCGCTCTCTGCTTGCCGAATTCACCGCCGGATGCGGCGATGCTGCGGACCAGCTCGTCGCGAACCTGGATCGCGCGGGGAAACTGATTCAATCGTTCAAGCAAGTCGCCGTCGACCACAGCCATGCCGACCGGAGGATCTTCGACCTCAAACTTGCGACCGAGCAGATCGTGGCGAGCGTGCGGCCGGGCCTGCCGAAATACCGGGATTCACTCGCACTCGAGGTCCCCACCGATATCGTCCTGGACAGTTATCCAGGCGCTTATGGGCAGGTGTTGACCAACCTCGTTTTCAACGCCGTCACTCACGGCTTCGCCGACGGGCGGCCGGACGGCCATATACTGATCACGGCCCGGCGGCTTGGCCTGGAACAGGTCGAGATCAGTTTCTCGGATGACGGCGGCGGTATTTCGGAGGAAGTCCAGCGTCATGTCTTTGATCCGTTCTTCACCACCAGACGTGCGCAGGGCTGCACCGGGCTCGGCCTGTACATCGTCCACAACCTTGTGACGGAGCAGCTCGGCGGCCGAATCGCCCTCGTCT
This sequence comes from uncultured Bradyrhizobium sp., assembly GCA_964454955.1. Classification (GTDB taxonomy): domain Bacteria; phylum Pseudomonadota; class Alphaproteobacteria; order Rhizobiales; family Xanthobacteraceae; genus Bradyrhizobium. The sequence continues at coordinate 10,655 of CAYVVB010000183.1, forward strand.
CCGCGCCGGGACAGGGGACGACGATCTACATGACGCTTCCTTTGCAAGCCCCCGGCGATGCGGGGGCGACCGG
>CAYVVB010000184.1:0-7455 GCA_964454955.1 uncultured Bradyrhizobium sp.
AATGATCGGACGACTCGCCGCGGCGCTCGAACTGATCGCCCGCGCCAGGCTGACCTATACGCGACCGCCCTACAACATCGGCAGCGTGACGGTCGGAAACCGCGAGCTCAGGGTCACCGAGGAAGTGGTCCACGCGACGCCGTTCGGTTCGCTGCTGCGCTTCAAGAAGGAGGACGCCCCCGAACAGCCGCGCATGCTCCTGGTCGCACCGATGTCGGGCCATTTCGCAACGCTGCTGCGCGGCACCGTGAAGACGCTGCTGCAGGACCACGACGTCTACATCACCGACTGGCACAACCCGCGCGACATCCCGCTGCACGAGGGCCGTTTCGGGCTCGACGATTACACCGACCACCTCATCACGTTTCTCGGTCAACTGGGCCCGCGCCCGCACATGGTCGCGATCTGCCAGCCCTCGGTGCCGGCGCTGGCAGCCGCCGCCATCATGTGCGAGGACAACCACCCGTCCCGCCCCGCGACGCTGACCCTGATGGCGGGCCCCATCGACACGCGGATTGCGCCCACCAAGGTCAATGAATTCGCCAAGAGCAAGCCGCTGAAGTGGTTCGAGACCAATCTGATCAACTACGTTCCGGTACAGTGCAAGGGCGCGTTCCGGAAGGTCTATCCCGGCTTCGTGCAGCTCACCGCCTTCGTGTCGATGAATCTCGAGCGCCATATCAAGCAGCACATGGATCTCGCCAATCATCTGGTGAAGGGCGAGACGGACAAGGCCGACATCATCAAGACCTTCTACGATGAATATTTCGCGGTGATGGATCTCACCGCCGACTTCTATATCGAGACGGTGCGCGACGTGTTCCAGGAACACCTCCTGCCGCAGGGCAGGATGAAGTTTCGCGGCCGCCCGGTGAACCCCGCCTCGATCAGGCGGATGGGATTGATGACGGTCGAAGGCGAGCGCGACGACATCTGCTCGATCGGGCAGACGCTGGCAGCGCAGGAGCTCTGCACCGGCGTGCGCGCCTATCGCCGCGTGCATCACATGCAGGCCGGCGTCGGCCATTACGGCGTGTTCAGCGGCAAGAAGTGGAATAACGAGATCTATCCGCTGCTGCGCGACTTCGTTCACGTCAATTCCTGACATTCTCCGGCCCGAAGCGCGCGTCGCTTGCGCAGATCCAATCGTCCTGCAATTGTGCGCTGCGCTTGGACGAGACGAATGCGCGGCCGGAGGGACGACCATGACACCGACAACCATGCGATTGCGCGCAGCGTTTGCGGGCCTTGTCGCCTTGCTGCTGCTCACCACTCCAGCCGCTGCGGCCGAGGTCCGTGTGATGATCTCGGGCGGATTGACCGCAGCGTTCAACGCGCTGGTACCGAAATTCGAGCGCGAGACCGGCAACAAGGTTCTGGTGGCCTATGGCCCCTCGATGGGCACGACGGCCAATGCGATCCCGGTCCGGCTCGAACGCGGCGAGCCGGCCGACGTGCTGATCATGGTCGGCTACGCACTCGGTGATCTCGTCAAGAAGGGCAAGGTCGTCGAGAACAGCCGCGTCGATCTCGTGAAGTCCAGAATCAGCGTTGCGGTCGAGGCGGGCGCGCCCAAACCGGACATCGGTTCGGCCGATGCGGTCAGGCAGGCCCTGCTCGCGGCCAGGTCGGTCGCCTATTCCGACAGCGCGAGCGGCGTCTACGTCTCGACCGAGATGTTCGGCAAGCTCGGCATTGCCGAACAGATGAAAGGCAAGGCGAAGATGATCCCGGCCACGCCGGTCGGTGAAATCGTGGCGAAGGGCGAGGCCGAGATCGGCTTCCAGCAGATCAGCGAGCTCAAGCCCGTCGCCGGCATCGACATCGTCGGACCGCTGCCGCCGGAGCTGCAGAAGATCACCGTCTTCTCGGCCGGCATCGCGACGAGCTCGAAGGAGCCCGAGGCCGGCCGGGCGCTGATCAAATTCCTGTCCTCCTCGCCGGTGGCACACGATGAGATGGTCAAGAGCGGCCTCGATCCGATTGCATCGGGCGCCACGCATTAGGCCGCGTACTCATAGACGAGCAATGACCGCTTTCTGCGGTAAAGCAGACAGCCCTTAGAGTCCTGGAGTTGGCTGCAGGGAGCCGACGCGAGCGTTTGCGCGAAGCAACCAACATCGACCACCGAAAGGCTCCTGATCTCTGTCGCGGCAGGCCAGCAACGTGATACTGTGGTCCGCGCAGTGTTCACAGGCGTCCACGGCAGTGACTGAGCAGCGGGTGCAAAGGCGATTGGCCGCGATTCTGGCAGCCGACGTGGTTGGTTATTCCGCCATGATGGAGCGGGCGGAGGAAGCCACCTATGCCGATATCGGGCGGCTTAGGCAAGAGGTGATCCAGCCGGCCTTGGTGCGATTTCACGGTCGCCTGATCAAAACGACCGGTGACGGCATCCTCGCCGAATTTGCAAGTCCGCTTGCAGCGGTGAGTTGCGCGGCAGACATTCAGGATCATCTCGTCTCCGCGAACGCGACGATCCGTCTCCGGATAGGCGTCAATCTCGGTGACGTGATTGTTGATGATCAGGGCGACGTGTATGGGGAGGGCATCAATATCGCGGCTCGATTGGAAGGATTGGCCGATCCGGGCGGCATCCTGATCTCGGCGAAGGTTCATACCGAGATCGCTGGCAAACTCGACCTCTGTTTCGAGGATCGTGGCGAGCAGCAGCTCAAGAACATCTCCAAGCCGGTTCAGACCTATGCTGCGGTTACGGGGAGACCCAGCGCACTCGTTCCGACGAGGGCCAGTTCGCAGGATCTTACTCCGCCCGACAAGCCTTCCATTGCGGTCCTGCCGTTTCAAAATATGAGCGGTGATCCCGAGCAAGAGTATTTCGCGGACGGTATGGTCGAAGAGATCACAACAGCGCTCTCCCGGAGCCGCGGGCTGTTCGTAATCGCGCGCAATTCGGCTTTCACCTACAAGGGCAAGGCCATAGACATCGGGCGCGTTGGACGGGAGCTCGGTGTTCGCTACCTCCTCGAAGGCAGCGTCCGAAAGTCCGGCGATCGAATACGAATAACCGGGCAACTGATCGAAGTCGTCAAGCAAGCTCACATTTGGGCGGACCGCTTCGATGGGCGTTTGGATGACATTTTCGAGCTGCAAGACAGAATTGCATCCGGCGTCATCGGAGCCATATTGCCGACCATCGAGAGGGCGGAGATCGCATTAGCTCGCCAGAAGCCGACACAAAGCCTCAGCGCTTATGATCATTATCTCCGTGGGTTGGCGTCTCTTTATGAATTCACGAAAGAGGGACATTTCGCTGCTCTTCCGTTCTTTGTGAGAGCTGCCGAACTGGATGCGAAGTTTGCGCTCGCCTATGCGGCTCAGTCCGGATGGTTCATCACGGGAAAAGCATTTGGATGGCTTGGTGGCACCGATGTCGAAGTCCTACGAGCCGAACAGGTTGCCCGCGATGCTCTAAGGCTAGGCAGCGATGACCCAAAGGTCTTGGCGCACGCTGGTCAGGCCCTGACATATGTCGTGCTGAAAGTTGACGAGGGAGCAGAAGTTCTATCGAGAGCGGTCGAGCTTGATCCGAACTTGGCCGTTGCAAGGCTGTGGCTTGGCGGGGCCCTGGCTGCCCGGGGCAAGTTTGAGGAGTCGATCGAGCAATTCGAACTGGCGCTTCGGCTGAGCCCGCTCGATCCCAGAGCCTTTCTTGCGTACCACGGTCTCGCCTACGCTCATTTCTTGGCAGGTCGGTATTCAAAGGCCTTGGAATGGGCAGTCACCGGCATTCGTCGTTGGCCTCAATTTGTGCAACTGCACAGGCAAACGATGGCTGCATTTGCAATGCTAGACCGCTTCGAGGAAGCGGCGGAATCACGCGAGGCGGTTCTTCGGCTGAGCCCGACCTTGACTATCTCGGAGCTTAGGAGGACCAGTATGCTGAGCGGAATAGAACTCGAGAAAGTCGTCACGGCTTGGCGGCGCGCTGGAATGCCGGAGTAAGCGGTAGCGGTATCGGGGACCGAGCACGGTCCCGCTCGGAGCCGACCCCGATTGCTTAAGATGCTGGTGGAGCTATTTTGCAGCCGGTGGCTTGGGCATCGCCGAAAGCAGGCGAATTTTCAGTTTGCCGTCCTCGGTGACGTAAGTTGCCGTCCAAAGGCCACCCGTCTGGATAGGCGCGCCGCTTTGATTTTTGCCGGTGATGCGGTATTCGCCTATGGCGAGAGCCATATCCGCTCCCAAAGGCCAAGCCTGATCCACGGTTATTTCCTCGTGATCAAATCCTGCCTTGAATGCACCTTGGTAAAACTCCGCAATATCGGTTCGCGGTCCTGCCGGATTAACGTGCATGCCACCTTTCGCGAATAGGGCAGCGATACCTAACCCATCCTGACGATCGAAGCTTGCAACGTATGCAGCGCCGATCCTTTCCACCTGCTGTTTCGTGTTTTGGTCGGTATCCGCAGCCGCCACGGGCAGTGAAGATGCCGCCATCAAGACGCACAAAATGTAGGACAATCGCATCGCGTTCTCCTGAAAATAGATTCCATGAATCCCGAGAACAACCCGCCGCATCCGCGGCGAAACCATAGTCTACATCACCGGCTGTTTATAGCCTTAAGGTGCCGCTTGTACAGGAGGGGCGATTGCACCGGCTGGTCGGACCAACACTTGAGTGGTTCGGCGCTTCCGAGTGTCTGACCTAAAAGGCGGGCGCGAAGGCTGACTGAAGTGATTATCCAATTCAAAGGATGTCGGCTTCTGGCCCGTTGCTGACCTCGCGCTCCCTTTTCTTCGATCTGTCCGCTTTCACGGACAGTCCAGACAGAACTTTAGAAGCGCCTCAGCGGGCGTTCAGTGTCCGGCCCCTAAGCTGCTTGGCCACGAACACGCAAAAAGTGAGGGATATTGGAGGGGATGGAATTGATGGAAACGCTCCCCGCCACCAAGCGCCGCTCACACTGCGATTTTCTGCGCCGAGCTGCGATCCATTCCGACTTTGTGCTCCTGACGGGAGCGGCCGAGACGCCGGGCGCGCAGCTTTCTACATGGCCGCGTCTATCAATCGCCCGCGCATGCGCGGGACCAGGAAATCGACGAAGGCGCGCAGCTTCAAAGGCAACCGGCCCTGCGTGCCGTAGACGAGATGCACGGGCCGTGGCGCCGGCTCGAACGATTCGAGGACGAGCTTCAGCCGTCCGCTGCGGACATGATCAGCAATCTGATAAGACACCGCCCGCACCAGACCCGCACCAGCGAGCCCCGCGTCAATCGCCGCATCAATCGTGTTCACGCCGAGGCGTGAGCGAAACGAGGCAGTGATCTCGGCGCCTTCGGATTCGAAAACCCAGGAGCTCAATGCGGACACGCTCTGAAACGAAATCACGCTGTGCTGCGCGAGATCGGCGGGCGTCGACGGGGTGCCGTTCGCGGCGAGATAGTCGGGACTTGCACAAATCACGTGTCGCACAGTGCCCAAGCGTGTCGCGATCAGGCTCGAATCCGGCAGAGGGCCGATCCGCAACGCGACATCGACCTGATCATCCAGGAAGTGCGCGACCCGGTCGGTCATGACCAGTCCAACGGAAACCTCGGGGTACGCAGCCAGAAAGCGCGTTACCACCGGCAGCACATGCAGCCGTCCGAACATGATCGGCGCGGTGACCACCAGGTCTCCCTTCGGCTCTGTGTATTCGCCCGCAGCGGCGCGCTCCGCTTCGGTCAATTGCTCCAGGATCGCCTTCGCGGCCGTGACATAGGAACGGCCGGCTGGCGTCAGTTCCAGCCCCTTTGCGGAGCGGATCAGCAAAGTTGCGTTCAGGTATGCCTCGAGCTCCGCGACTTTGCGACTGACGGTCGCCAGCGGAAGCCGGAGATTCCGGCTCGCCTTCGAGAGGCTGCCGCTCTCCGCTGCCGCGAGCAGTACCGACATGGCTTCCAAGCGATCCAAAGAACCCTTCCACTGAACGAGAGGTTTCCTTCCGAACTTACCGTCTGCCACCAATTTTTGGAAGGCATAAACAAGCCGGCGGAGCGCCGCGCACCATGCGCGGCATCCGAACCGTCGAGGAGACAATCATGACCGCGACCTGCACCCACCATCGCAGCGCAACCGTGAACGGCCACAAGGTCTTCTTTCGCGAGGCCGGCGACCCTTCCGCCCCCACTATCCTGCTGCTCCACGGCCTGCCGGCCAGCAGCCATATGTTCCGCGACCTGATGCCGCTGCTCTCCGACCGCTTCCATCTGGTCGCGCCCGATTACGTCGGCTTCGGCCATTCGGACGCGCCGTCGCGGGAGGCTTTCACCTACAGCTTCGACAACCTGGCGTCTCACGTCGCTGGGCTGGTCGAGGTGTTGAAGCTCGATTCGTATATTCTCTACATGCAGGACTATGGCGGGCCGATCGGCTTTCGCCTGTTCACGCGAGCGCCCGAGCGGGTGAAGGGCTTCATCATCCAGAACGCCAACGCCTACATCGAAGGCGTGGGCGATGCGCCGAAGAAGGTGCTGCTCCCGCTTTGGGAGAACCGCACGCCGGAAACGGAAAAGGCCGCGCGCGAATTCGTCAGCCTGGAGGGCACCAAATTTCAGTGGCTGGTCGGGGCCAGCGATCCCGAAGCGGTCAACCCCGACAACTGGACTCTTGACCAGGCGCTGCTCGATCGTCCGGGCACGCAGGACTACCAGGTCGATCTGCTCGAGAACTACAAGACCAACGTTGCGCTCTATCCCGAATGGCAGGCGGCCTTCCGCGCGCACCGGCCGAAGACGCTGATCGTCTGGGGCAAGCACGACCCGTTTTTCATCCCGCCAGGGGCGCGCGCCTATCTGAACGATCTGCCCGACGCGAAGCTGGTCTGGCTCGATGCCGGCCACTTCGTGCTCGACGAAAACGCCCCGCAGGTCGCCGCCGAGATCAAGGCCGTCTTCGTTCCTGAAGCCGCTTCCGCCGCCGCCTGAGCGGCCAGGCCGCCGACATTCGTGACCATCCGCGATCAATCCCTCTCCAACCAAAGAACCACGATCATGAGTAAATTGCTGTACATCAAAGCTTCGCCGCGCGGCACCGCCTCCAAGAGCAGCGCGGTCGCTGATGTCTATGTCGCTGCGCTGCGCGAGCGGCTTCCCGACCTTGTCGTCGATACACTCGACCTCTCACAGGAAAGACTTCCCGACTTCGACGGTGACAAGGTCGCCGCGAAGATGGCCGTCATCGCCGGTCAGACCCACGAAGACCGACAGAAAACCGCCTGGGACGAGATCACGGCGGTTGCGAACCGGTTCATCTCCGCGGACCGCTATCTGATCGCGGTGCCGATGTGGAACGGCGGGATTCCATATCGTCTAAAGCAGTACATCGACGTGATTCATCAGCCGGGGCTGCTGTGGGGCCTTGATCCCCGGACAGGTTATTTCGGACTGCTGAAGCACAGGAAAGCAGTGCTGGCGCTCACGAGCGGTGCCTATGGCCCATCGATGCCATCG
>CAYVVB010000185.1:0-4213 GCA_964454955.1 uncultured Bradyrhizobium sp.
CGAGCCGACCGAGGAACTGCGCAAGGAACTGGTCGCCTGGGTGCGCAAGGAGATCGGGCCGATCGCTTCGCCCGACCAGATCCAGTTCGCGCCGGGCCTGCCGAAGACCCGCTCCGGCAAGATCATGCGCCGCATCCTGCGCAAGATTGCCGAGGACGATCCGTCGAGCCTGGGCGATACCTCGACGCTGGCTGATCCCCTGGTGGTCGACGATCTGGTGAAGAACCGGCAGAACCGCAAGGCAACGCCGGCTTAAAAGAACCCCCGTCATTCCGGGGCGCCCGAAGGGAGAGCCCGGAATCTGGAGCTTGTGGCGCGAAATTCCGGGTTCGATGCTGACGCATCGCCCCGGAATGACTCCTCACGCGATTGTCAGCGATTGTGGTGGCCCCATGGTGCTTTCCCGACCGCTGCTGTTGTTTCCAAATCATTTACTTTGATTGCAGCATTTCCTCTCCTCCGTCCGACGACCGCGCCCAACGCCGCCGTGTCGAAATCGTCCGGTTAAGGGCGCGCGGCTAGAATGCGTCGGCCGGGTGCTTGATGCGAAAGCGGGGAGAAAATCGATGTCGATGAGGATTGCGGTGGCGATGGCCGCCACCATCGGGGTCGGAATGCTGATGACGACCACGGCGCAAGCGGGGTCGCAGATCGTCTCCATCCACAACGACTATTCGCCGGGAACGATCGTGATCCGCACCAACGAACGCCGTCTGTACCTGATTCTCGATGCCGACCACGCCATGCGCTATCCGGTGGGCGTCGGCAAGGCCGGCAAGCAATGGGCCGGCGCCACGGAGATCGACGGCAAATATCGCAACCCCGCCTGGTCACCCCCTGATGACGTCAAGCGTGACAAGCCGAGCATTCCGGACCTGATTCCCGGCGGCTCGCCGCGCAATCCCATGGGCGTCGCGGCCATGACGCTGGCCCGCGGCCAATATGCCATTCATGGCACCAATGTGCCCGGCTCGGTCGGCCACTTCGTGTCGTACGGCTGTATCCGCATGTACAACGCCGATATCAGCGACCTTTACCAACGCGTTTCGATCGGCACGCCGGTCGTGGTCACCCACTGACCGGTGAGTTCAGGGATCTAGAAGTCCGACGCGATGCCTTTTCGCTCCCAGTCGCCGTAGCGGGTCGGTTCCGGCCCTTTCGGACCTTGATACTCCTTCGCGAGGGGCTTGGCGTTGCCGGCGGCCGCCTGGCGGCGCGCTTCGGCCTCGGCCAGTGCGCGCTGGGCCGCAGGTGAAAGCTGCTTGCGTTCCGGTGCTGTTGCTGGGGCCGGCTCCGGCCGCGACGGATGGTCTTTCATCAGGCTGGTCCCTAACATGCCCATGCCCTATTGCAAGAGATCGTGGGTGCCTTGCGAAAATGCCAGCACCGATTCTTACAATTGGCATATTCCGATGGCAGAGACGCGGTTCCCCGATGGCATGCCCGAGATTTTGCGGAACTGCCCTTCCTTTTCCAAGTAACGTTCCAGCATGCCGCAACGATTCGCGACGCCCCCAGAAGTGCCCGGTCTCGCGGCACGACGAATCGCGGCTGATATCCTCGACGGCGTTCTGCGCAAGCATCGCACCCTGGACGATCAGCTCGATGGCGCCGGCGCCCATCCCGCGCTGAAGACATTGCCCGATCGCGACCGCGCGCTGATGCGGCGGCTGGTCGCGACCATCCTGCGCCGGCTCGGAACCCTCGGCCATGTGCTGTCGCGGCTGCTCGATCGCGGCATGCCCGCGGACGCCCCGCGCGCGCAAAGCGCACTGATGATCGGTGCCGCGCAAATCCTCTGGATGGACGTGCCCGACCATGCCGCGGTCGATCTGTCCGTGCGGCTGGTGCAGTCGGACCGGCGGGCGGCGAAATATGCCGGACTCGTCAACGCGGTGCTGCGCCGCTGCGCGCGCGAGGGCGGAGACCTGATTGCGGAAGCCAATGCGGCGATGCTCGACCTGCCGCCCTGGCTCGCCAAGCGCTGGAGCGATCACTACGGCGAAGCCACCGCCCGCGAGATGGCGGCGGCGATCGGGCACGAGCCCTCGCTCGACCTCACCGTCAAGGCGGACGCCGTGCAATGGGCGAGCCGGCTGCATGGCGAAGTGCTGCCGACCGGAACGGTGCGCACCTTGTTGCAGGGCTCGGTGACCATGCTGCCCGGCTTCGCAGAGGGTCAATGGTGGGTTCAGGACGCCGCCGCCGCGCTGCCCGCGCGGCTGTTCGGCGATGTGGCCGGCAAGACCATCCTCGATCTCTGCGCCGCCCCCGGCGGCAAGACCGCACAGCTTGCGCAGGCGGGCGCGAGCGTCATTGCGCTCGATCGCTCGCCGGCGCGGATGGCGCGCCTCCGCGACAATCTCGCCCGGCTTTCGCTGCGGGTGGAGGCGGTGGTTGCCGATGCGAACGAGTGGAACGGCGAAACCCGCGGCGGCTTCGACGGCATCCTGCTCGATGCGCCCTGTACGGCGACGGGTACGATCCGTCGGCATCCCGATGTCGCCTGGCTGCGGCAGGAGGCCGACATCGCCCAGCTCGTCGCCTTGCAACAGCGCCTGTTGCAGAAGGCGGCAAGCCTGCTCAAGCCGGGGGGCACGCTGGTCTATTGCACCTGTTCGCTTGAGCCGGAGGAGGGCGAAGCCGCGATCGCTGCCCTGCTCGCCGCCGAGCCGGCGCTGCGCCGTGTGCCGATCGAGGCCGGCGAAGTCGGCGGTCTTGCCGAACTCATCAATCGGGACGGTGATTTGCGCACCCTGCCCTGCCACTTGCCGCATGCGGACCCCCGCCTTGCGGGACTGGATGGTTTCTACGCGGCGCGCCTGGTGCGTTGACGCGAGATGTGGATGTCGGGACGAGTCCCTCAGTTTAAAGACTGATTTTGCAGTAGATTTTGGCCGCTGCGTGCTGATTCGCGCGGTTTCAAGAGGATGTTAAAGCCGCGTTTCCGGATTAAAAGGATTCGCACGGATTTCTCCCGATCCCAAGGCTAGGCGTGTCGGTCGCTCAAAGCAGACGCATTTCGACCCTGATTCTGGGCCGTTTCGCGCGGAACCTTCTGGCACGCGCAAGCGGTGGGCCGGCCCTGCTGTCGCGGCTTTGGCCCGGCCGCGCCGACCGGCTGATCATTGCCCCGCACGACCTGCGCACCGCCGATGCCACCCGCGCCGCCGAGATCTATGCCGGCCGCTTCGTGTTCGCCGGCAAGATCGTGACCTGCCACGGCCGCTCCATCTTCGATCTCGAGCCGCCGTCGGAAGATTGGGAGGTGGCGCTGCTCAGCTTCGGCTGGCTGCGTCACCTGCGCGCCGCCGACACCGCCCTGACCCGTGCCAACGCCCGCGCGCTGGTCGACGACTGGATGTCCAATCCGGCGCAGAAGCGGCCGGTGGCGCGCCGTGCCGACGTGCTGTCGCGCCGCGTCATTTCGCTGCTGTCGCAGGCGCCGCTGGTGCTCAGCGACACCGACGGCAAGTTCTACCGGCGCTACCTGCGGGGGCTGGCGCGCGAAATCCGCTATTTGCGCTATGCGATGCTCGACATGCCGGACGGCGTGCCGCGGCTGCAGGTTGTGATCGCACTCTGCTATGCGGCGCTGTGCCTGGCCAACCAGGCGCGGCATATCCGCAGCGCGAGCAGCAAATTGTCGGAGGAATTGCAGCGCCAGATCCTGCCCGACGGCGGGCACATCTCACGCAACCCGGGCGCGCTGATCGAGCTTCTGATCGACCTGTTGCCGCTGCGGCAGACCTTTGCCGCCCGCAACATCCCGCCGCCGCCCGCGCTCCTCAACGCGATCGACCGCATGATGCCGATGCTGCGCTTCTTCCGCCACGGCGACGGCTCGATCGCGCTGTTCAACGGCATGAGCGGCACGCCGTCCGATCTGCTGGCGACGCTGCTCGCCTATGACGACACCCATGGCACGCCGATGGCGAGCATGCCGCACACCGGCTTTCAGCGTCTGGAGGCCGGCCCCACGACGATCATCGTGGATACCGGTGCGCCGCCGCCGGCAAGCGTCAGCAGCGAGGCTCATGCCGGCTGTCTCTCCTTCGAATTGTCGTCGGGCCAGTGCCGCATCATTACCAATTGCGGCATGCCTTCGACCGGGCGCGAGAACTGGCGCGCGTTTGCGCGCAGCACCGTGGCGCACTCGACGCTGGCCTATCACGACACCTCCTCCTGCCAGTTCGTCGAGCTGTCGGCGATG
>CAYVVB010000186.1:0-2054 GCA_964454955.1 uncultured Bradyrhizobium sp.
CGGTGGCGGAATGCCAGGTCGACGGCATAGGCGGCGCGCGCTTCGCCGACAGGCGACGGATCAACGAAAACGGCGATCGTCTTCAACGGCACGGAAAAGCCCCCTTGCAAGTTCATCCGAAAATGCACGCAGCGCTTCTCTTGCCCGGCAACAATTGAAGGAATGGCCTGAAGTGCATCGATATGAACGAAGCTAGTTCGGATAGATCGACGGCTGTTGACCAAGATCAAACGGGTCGCCGGTCTGCAGGGCGCTTCGAAGAAATTGCCCGCAGCTCATGGGCTGCACCTCTCGCCCAGCGTGGAGAGAGGTGCACAGAACCCGCGGATAGACGGATTCAATCGAGGGTCATCGTGCGCTAGTAGCAATAGCGGGGATGGGCGCGAACCCAGGCGCCGTCGGGACGCTGGAGATAGCAGCCATCGCGATAGTAGTAATAACCGTTGCGGCGCCGCTCGCCTTCGGAGGCGATCGCTGCGCCGGTCCCTGCCCCGATGACCGCACCAATTGCCGCGCCGCGGCCGCCGCCGAGAGCCCCGCCGACGATCGCTCCGGCGGCTCCGCCGAACAGGGCGCCGCCGAGCGTATCCTGTGCCATCGCCTCATGGGCCGGCATCGCCAAGGCCAGGGCCAGCAATGCTGCAGTCCCGAACTTCCCAATCATCCTTACGACCTCCATTTTCCAGTTAGCGCCGCTCTTGTTCGCAACCGCTTCGGCAGAAGTCAATCGCCGCCGCATTCAACCGCCCTGAAAGGCATTTGAACCGGCTCCATCGCCGCGGCAACTTATGATGATGCGCAAATACGGGCTGGAGGTGGCGGAGATGCAGGCAAGAATCATTGTATCATTCCTGAGTGCAATGCTGGCTGCCACATCCGCCTCGGCCTATGAGGCCAACGATCCCGCCAACTGCAACGGCGCCGAATGGGACGATACGGTGACCCTCGCCGTGGCGAAAGTGACGGCACGGCCGCGCGTCAATTTCGTCAAGAGCCCCTACGACGACGACTTCAAGGCCGCCACCTGTCCTGCAGCCACCGCGACCTGCCGCAAAACATCCTATCTCGTGACCGGCGACCTCGTGCTGGTCGGCAGGACGCGGGGCGAATTCACCTGCGTCACCTACCAATCGCCCAAAGGGAAAAAGCCGATCTGGACCACGGCCTGGCTGCCAAGCCCGGCGCTGACGCCGGTCGCCCCGCAATCTTCGCTGACGGCCGGGGGCTGGATCGGCGCCTGGGACCATCCGTATGGCAGCATCGAGATCAAGCCCAGCGGCATTGGCGGCAGGTTGCGGATCGAAGGCGAGATGGCCGTTCCGGGCGCGCGGGATGTCCATAACGGCGTGATCGAGGCCGAGGTCATGCCGGGCAAAGACAGCATCGCCTTCGTCAACGACGGCTGGCTTCCGTTCGAGACGAAATGCGACGATGCGTGCCGGGTGCGGATGCAGCGCATCGGCCCCTGGCTCCTGGTCGTCGACAATAACGGATGCGGTGGCGCCGGCGTCACCTTCACCGGGCTCTATCGCCGCAAATGGGCGAATCGTCCTTATGGCTGAACCCAGCGCTGCACGGCTTCGAGCGAGTCGGCGGGCGTGGTGTTGAAACAGATGCGTGCGGCAGGCGCGAGCCGGTGAACCAGGTTGAGGACCTTTTCGAACAGCAACAGCCGCCCGCCCGGTTGCCGCAGCCCGGCGCCGATCAGCACGGCGTCAAAGCTCTCCTTCCTGAGCGCGGCCGCGGTCACGGCTTCCGCGGTGTCGCCGAGATCGATCAGGCACATGGTGACGTCGAAACCCGCGGAGCGCAGGTGATCGATCTGGGCCTCGATGTGGTGACGAAACAGCTCCGGCGTAAATTGCGGCATGGCCGAGTAGTCCACCAGGGACGGATCGATGCCGATCGCGAGAACCTTCTTCTTCGTCATGGGCTGTGCTCCCGTCGCGGTTCTGAGTAACACCCACCCCTGGTGGGGGTGGGTCGATCGCTAATTAAATGAGCGATGGGGGTGGGGTGAAACCACACGCGACGGCCTCACCCCACCCCGCCTC
>CAYVVB010000187.1:0-2093 GCA_964454955.1 uncultured Bradyrhizobium sp.
CACACTTTCTATGCCTATCTGCCCGGCGGCGCCTCGGGGGGCATCCTGCCGGCCTCGATGGGCGACATCCCGCTCGACTTCGGCACGCTGGAAAAATACGGCTGCTTCATCGGCTCGGCTGCGGTCGTCATTCTGTCGCAACAGGACAGCGTGAGAACCGCAGCGCTGAACCTGATGCGCTTTTTCGAGGACGAGAGCTGCGGCCAGTGCACGCCCTGCCGCGTCGGAACCCAGAAGGCGGCACAGCTCATGGAGCGGCCGGTCTGGAACACCCGATTACTCGAGGAATTGAGCCAGGCGATGCGCGATGCCTCGATCTGCGGATTGGGCCAGGCGGCCTCCAATCCGCTAACCTCCGTGATTAAATATTTCCCCGGCGAGTTCAAGGACGCAGCCGAATGACGAAAATTCAGTTCGAGCTCGACGGCAAGCAGGTCGAAGCGAAATCCGGCGAGACCATCTGGCAAGTGGCGAAGCGCCAGGGCCAGGAGATCCCGCATCTGTGCTATTCGACGGCGCCGGACTACAGGCCCGATGGCAATTGCCGCGCCTGCATGGTGGAGATCGAAGGCGAGCGCGTGCTCGCCGCCTCCTGCAAGCGCACCCCGACCGTCGGCATGAAGGTGAAGACCGCCAGCGCCCGCGCCGTGGCCGCGCAGAAGATGGTGATGGAATTGCTGGTCGCCGACCAGCCCGAGCGCGAGACCTCGCACGATCCCGATTCCAAATTCTGGCATTGGGCCGAGAAAACCGGCGTCACGACAAGCCGCTTTCCCGCCGCCGAGCGCTGGAAGCCCGATTCCAGCCATGCGGCGATGCGCGTCAATCTCGACGCCTGCATCCAGTGCGGGCTATGCGTGCGCGCCTGCCGCGAGGTTCAGGTCAATGACGTGATCGGCATGGCCTATCGCAACCATGATGCCAAGATCGTTTTCGACTTCGATGATCCCATGGGAGAATCGACCTGCGTCGCCTGCGGCGAATGCGTCCAGGCCTGTCCGACCGGCGCATTGATGCCGGCGGCGATGCTCGACGAGAACCAGACCCGCGTCACCTACGCGGATCGCAAGGTCGACTCGCTGTGCCCGTATTGCGGCGTCGGCTGCCAGGTGACCTATCAGGTCAAGGACGAGAAGGTGATTTACGCCGAGGGCCGCGACGGCCCGGCGAACCACAATCGCCTCTGCGTCAAGGGCCGCTTCGGCTTCGACTACATCCACCATCCGCATCGTCTCACAAAGCCGCTGGTGCGGCTGCCGAACGCGAAAAAGGATGCCAACGACCAGGTCGATCCGGCCAATCCGTTTACCCATTTCCGCGAAGCGAGCTGGGATGAGGCGCTCGACATCGCCGCGAAGGGCCTGGTCAAGATCCGCGACGAGCGGGGACCGAAGGCGCTCGCCGGATTCGGCTCGGCCAAGGGCTCCAATGAAGAAGCCTATCTGTTCCAGAAACTGGTGCGCACCGGGTTCGGCTCCAATAACGTCGATCACTGCACCCGATTGTGCCACGCCTCCTCGGTCGCGGCACTTACGGAAGGACTGAACTCGGGCGCGGTCTCGGCGCCGTTTGCAGCGGCGCTCGACGCCGAAGTCTTCATCGTCATCGGCGCCAATCCGACCGTCAATCACCCGGTCGCCGCAACCTTCATCAAGAATGCCGCCAAGCGTGGCGCCAAGCTGATCGTCATGGACCCGCGGCGGCAAACGCTGTCGCGCCATGCCTACAAGCATCTTGCCTTCAAGCCGGGCAGCGACGTGGCGATGCTCAACGCCATGCTCAACACCATCATCTCCGAGGGGCTGACCGACGATCAGTATATCGCCGGCTACACCGAAGGCTTCGAGGAGCTGAAAGCCAAGATCAAGGACTTCACGCCGGAGAAGATGGCGCCGATCTGCGGTATTTCGGCCGAGACCTTGCGCGAGGTGGCTCGGCTCTATGCGCGCTCCCGCGCCTCCATCATCTTCTGGGGCATGGGCATCAGCCAGCATGTGCACGGCACCGACAATGCGCGCTGCCTGATCGCGCTTGCGCTGATCACCGGCCAGGTCGGTCGGCCCGGCACGGGCCTGCATCCGCTGCGCGGCCAG
>CAYVVB010000188.1:0-9123 GCA_964454955.1 uncultured Bradyrhizobium sp.
CGGGCCACGGCAGCATGGATGGAGTCTTGTCGGAAGCAGTTTTGTCAGTCATTCGAGCATTTTCCAGAAAACAGCAGAGGTGCCGGGCGCGAGCGCCGTACTCGTCGGCAGACGCTCGGTGCCCGCACGGGAGAGCACGGCATCGACGAAGGTTTGCGGATCGTCGGTCTCGACTTCATAAATCGCCAGATATTTGAACGGTTCGGCAACGGCGCGCACCTGGGCGTCCGCGAGCGCGAAACGCCGCGCCGAAACGACGCCGGGACACTGCAGCATGGCAGCCAGGTGCTCATTGGAGTACCAATCGTTGTACTCGTCTTCGCGGCCTTCCACCGGATTTGTGTGAGCCACAAAAACGTAGCGCGCCATGGTTACGCAAGTCCCCGTTTTTTTCGTTTGCCCCTCAGCCCTGCAGATAGCGATCGAGCTGCTGATGCATATTGAGGATCATCTTCTCGTGGTGATTCGCCAGCCAGACCTGCTTGCAGGCCATGGACTGCAAACCCTTCTGCACGCGCGGCACATTGGAGAAGTCCTGACGCGGAATCAGCAGGAACTGCTCCGGATCCGACACGTCGTCTTTGGTATCCACCACCGCACGCGGAATCGGCGTCGCGGCCGGGTAGGTCTTCGTCGAGAAGATCTCGAAGATGCAGCGGTTCGGATCGGGCCCATCCGGACGCACGCGGTAAATCATCGCGTTGCCGAGGTTGGGCAGGATCAGAAGGTTCGGAAACACGAATACCTCGCCGCCCCACATCGCCGCCGTCTCCGGCTTGGGCACCGGCATCGGGCGCTTCTGCTCGGCGGCCTTCGTGTACAGCAGGCGCACGAACTCCGCACCGAAGCTAGAACCTGGCGGAACCGGTTTACCGCGCAGCGATTCGGCGAGCTCCAGATCTTCCCGCAACACCATCGCGTCCATCTCTTCGACGAGGTGCCGCATGCTCTCGATCATGTGCTCGAGCGCATCGTGGCCGGATGGAGCATCCGACTGACCGCTGATCGGCGCTTTGGGACCGGCATAAAAGCGTCCATGGCCGTGCGCGAACGCATCGTACTCGACGGTCTGATGCATGCAATGCCCGTGGCCGGGAGCGGCCCCTTTGCCGTAGATGAGCTCGCGCCCGAAGTCGTCGAGCTGCGGATGCGTCGCCGGCACATGGAAGGTTTCGAGGAAGGCTTCCAGCGCCACTTTCCAGTTCGCCGGCACCGCTACGGACTTCCACCAGTAGTGGTGCATCTGCCCAATCGCCAAGTCCTGGATGAACTGGCGCACCGGCGCGATGAACGCGTCGAAGGGCTCGGGGTTCGGATCCAGATTGATGAAGACGAAGCCTTCGAATACGACGACCTTGGCTTCGCGCAGCGCCACATCGCTGTCGCGCAACTGGCCGTCGCGGAATTCATGGCGCTCGAGCACGAACTGGTTCTGGCCCTGCAGGTTCCAGCGCCAGCCGTGGAACGGGCAGATGATGCGACCATCCTCGAAATGCCCGCAGCCGGCCGACAGCGCCGTGCCGCGGTGCGGACAGGTGTTGTGGTAGGCCTTGACGGTGTCGGCATCGACGCGCACGACGATGACCGACTGAGCACCGATGTCATAGGTCGTGAAATCGCCGGGCTGCGGGATTTCGTCGAGGCGTGCGGCGAACTGCCACACGCGGTTCCACATTTTCTCGTATTCGAGCTTGGCGAACGCCGGATCGATGTAGCGGCCGCTACGGATACCGTGCGACAGCGTCAGCCAGCTTGCGGGCCAAGCGGGCGGGGCGATGTCGTTCATACGGTATCTCCTTCGTTCACGTCATCTCGGAGCGTTCGGGGGCGCGCCACCTGTAAAACCCTAGATGATCTCTCCGATCTGGGTTCCGACGTCGAGGGTACCGCCAGCCTGGACTTTCTGCACCAGCTTCCCCGACGCAGGCGCCGTGATTTCCTGCACCGACTTACCGGTTTCCAGGGAATAAATGGGGTCGCCTTCCTTGACCGCTGCGCCATCCGCAACCAGCCATTCGGTCAGCGTGCCTTCCGTCATGGACATCTCAAGCTTGGGAATCGTGAGTGGAGTCGACATCTGAAATGCGTTCCTTAATTAGTTTTTGAAGGAAAGAATCTGCCGCACGCGCGCCGCGATGGCTTTGGCGTTCGGAATCTGGTTGAACTCGATATCGCGCGAGTAGCCGATCGGAGCGAACGCGGCGCCGAGGCGGCCGACCGGCGCCTTGAGCGTCGAGAACTGCTCTTCGGCGATGGTGCTGGCAATCTCGGCCCCGAAACCGGCGAACTCAGTCGCGGCGTGGACCACCAATGCACGGCGCGTCTTCTTCACGGAATCGAGGACGCGGGCATAGTCGATCGGCACCAGGGTGCGCAGATCGATGACCTCGGCGCTGACGCCCTCCGCTTCCAGCTCCTTGGCCGCCGCCAGGCACTCGTGCACCTGCCAACCATAGCTGACCAGGGTAATGTCGGTGCCCTCGCGGCAGATCTTGGCCACGCCCAGCGGGATGCGATAGTCGCCCAGCGGGACCTCGCCCTTGATGCCGCGCAGCAGCCGGATCGACTCCAGATGGATGCAGGGATCTTCATCGAAAATGCAGCTGAGCAGCAGGCCCTTGGCGTCATAGGGCGTGCTCGGCATGACCACCTTCAAGCCGGGAACATGGGCGAACCAGGCTTCCAGCGACTGCGAATGCTGGGCGCCGAAACCGCCGATGCCGCCGCCCACCATCATGCGCACGGTCATGGGCACATGGGTCGCCGCGCCGGACATGAAGCGCTGTTTGGCGGCATGGTTGAAGATCGGGTCCATGCACACGCCGGCGAAGTCGTTGAACATAATCTCCGCCACAGGGCGCATGCCGACCAGGGCCGCGCCGATGCCGGCGCCGATGATCGCGGTTTCGGCAATCGGGGCATCCAGCACACGATCCTTGCCGAACTTCGCCTGCAGCCCTTTGGAGGTGCCGAACACGCCGCCCGGCTTGCCGACGTCCTCGCCGAACGCGAACACGCCTTTGTCCGCCTCCATCGCGATGGCTTGTGCGTCGATGACGGCTTCGAGCATGAGCATGGTCTTGCGCTCGCCCTTGGGCTCCACCTCCGCTTCGCGGCGCGGATACTTGCCGCGCACCGGGACGTCGTTGACGTCGGCATACACGTCAACCAGGGTTTCTTCCTTCGGCGTGACCGGCGACGCGAGCGCCTTTTCCATCGCCGTTTCGACTTCGACGCGCGCGGCTTCCTCGATTTCGGCCAGTTGCGCCTCGGTGCAGATGCCGGACTCGAGCAGCAGCGCGCGCGTGCGCGGCACCGGCCAAGCATCCTTACCGGCCTTCAGTTCTTCGGCGGAGGCGTTGTGGTTATCGCCCACGCCGGCATGCGGACCGAGGCGGTAGGTCGTGGCCTCGACGAACACCGGTCCCTTGCCGGTGCGCACTTCGTCGATCACCGTCTTCATGCCCTTGTAAAAGGCGACGGGATCGTTGCCGTCGAGCTTGACGCCCTTGAATCCGTAACCGGCAGCGCGGGATGCGAAGTCCTTGCTGGCGGTGTAGTCCGCGAGCTTGGTGTACTCGCCGAACTGATTGTTCTGGCATAGGAAGATCACCGGCAGTTTCCAGGAGCCGGCGAAGTTCATGGCTTCGTGCACGGCACCGATGCTGGTCGCCCCGTCGCCGAAGTTGACGATGGTCACGCGATCCTCGCCGCGCGACTTGGCGGCGAACGCCAGACCATTGGCGATGGGTGCGCCCGCACCGACGATGGCGGTGGTCAGCATCGAACCCGAAGTCGGATCGGAGATGTGAGGTGCGCCACCCTTGCCCTTGTTGACGCCGGCGACGCGGCCGACGGCTTCGGCGAACAGACCTTCGAGATCCACGCCCTTGGCGACTTGATCATGGATGCCGCGATAGGTGGTCACCATGTAATCGCGCTTGCTGGTGAGCTGCGAGATGGTGGCGGGGATGGCTTCCTGGCCGGTCGACGGCCAATAGGAGAACAGGAACTTGCCGGCGGACAGCCCCGCCTGGATCGCCTTGTCCACCGCACGGATGCGCGCCATCTGGCGATAGATGTTGACCAGCGTCGCCGGCTCTATGCCCAGGCTTGCAGCTTTTCGATCGGTGCTCACTTCGTACTCCTTGATTGATCCGGTCTTTGTCGCGCCCTTACTTCATCACTCACTTCATCGTGGGCATCGAAAATTCGGCGCGGCCTTCCACGTCTTTCGGCCAGCGCTGCGTCACCGCCTTCAGGCGCGTGTAGAAGCGCACGCCTTCGTGGCCGTAGATGTGATGATCCCCGAACAGCGAGCTGCGCCAGCCGCCGAAGCTGTAGAACGGCATCGGGACCGGCAGCGGGATGTTCACGCCGACCATGCCGACTTCGATGCCCGCGGTGAAGGCGCGCGCCGCCGCACCGCTGCGGGTGAAGATGGCGGTACCGTTGGCGAAGGGGTGGGAATTGATCAGCTTGATCGCCGATTCGAGATCCGGCACGCGTACCAGGCCGAGCACCGGCCCGAAGATTTCCTCTTTGTAAATCTTCATGTCGGTCTTGACGTTATCGAACAGCGAACCGCCGAGGAAGAAGCCGCCCGGCTTGTCGGCATAGCCGGGGCGGCCGTCGACCAGCAGGTTCGCGCCTTCGGACACGCCGGCGGCGATGTAGTCGCAAACCTTGGCGCGATGCTCGCGCGAGATCAGCGGACCCATTTCGGTGGCGCCTTCGAACGGCGAGCCGACGCGCAGCGACCTGACCTTCGGAATCAGTTTGTCCAGCAGGCGATCGGTCGCAGCGGCGTCGCCGACCATGACGGCGATCGAGATCGCCATGCAGCGCTCGCCGGCCGAGCCGTAGGCGGCGCCGAGCAGTGCGTTGACCACGTCATCGACGTCCGCATCCGGCATGATCACCATGTGGTTCTTGGCGCCGCCCAGAGCCTGCACGCGCTTGCCGTTCTGCGTACCTGTCGTATAGATGTATTTCGCCACCGGCGTCGAACCGACGAAGCTGATGGCGGCGATGTCCGGATGCTTGAGGAAGCCATCCACCGCTTCCTTGTCGCCGTGCAAGACATTGAACACGCCATCCGGCAGACCGGCTTCCTGCAGCAGCTTGGCCAGCAGCAGCGACGCCGAAGGATCGCGCTCGGACGGCTTGAGGATGAAAGTGTTGCCGCAGGCCAGCGCCATTGGAATCATCCACAGCGGGACCATCGCGGGGAAGTTGAACGGCGTGATGCCGGCAACCACGCCCAGTGGCTGGCGCAGGCTGAACGCATCGATGCCGGTACCGACGTTCTCACTGTGCTCGCCCTTGATCAGGTCCGGAATGCCGCACGCGAATTCGACGACTTCAAGGCCGCGCATCACTTCACCGCGCGCATCGCTGAGCGTCTTGCCGTGCTCACGCGAGATCGCCGCAGCAATTTCGTCGCTGGCGCTTTCGAGCAACTGGCGGAAACGGAACATCACGCGCGCACGGCGCACCGGCGGCGTGCCGGCCCAGTTTTTGAAAGCCGCTTTCGCCGTCGCCACACAGGCGTCCAGTTCTGCGGCGGAGGCGAACGGTACTTTCGCGCTGACAAGACCCGTGCTCGGATCGAAAACGTCACCGGCGCGGGACGACGTACCGGCGACGGCTTTGCCCCCAACCCAATGGGGTATCGAGGGGACCGTAAGATTCGATTGCGTGGATGCGGACGTGGTCATGATGCGTGTGAGTAGAGCTTGAGTTGGGTTTCGGTCAGACACCGGGGAAACGGACACAATGCCTGTCCGCTGCGATTTTTACAGCCAGCAACATCTACTAATGTCCTCGGATAGAGATGCCGAGCGGGTTAACGCGGAGACTCTGCATGGTCTTCCCCCGCAGCGCGCACGGCGTCTCCTGATTCTTCATCATTGCTGCGAGGCGGGCCAGCGATCCTTCCCGCACCGATTTTTCCTGCCGGCCGCTCACCTCAGGGTTCAGGTAGGTGACGTCGCCTTTCAAGGGCGGCTTGTAGGATGTATTCAAGTAGCGGATGAAGCCATCATGACCCGACCTGTGCGGCACTTCAGCCATCCAGGCGGCCATGGAAAAAAAGTGATCGAACGCGTAGGGCAGACCGACCTTCGACGTCTTGTCCGAATCGACGTGCCCCCGCAACGATTCGACATAGAGACCGCCGCGCAGTCTTGATCTAATTTTAACACCTTCCTTACCGGAACCGAATTCCAAAATCCGACCGGCGTACGGATCGCGAGAAGCCCTGAGGCCAGCCATCGCGCTGCAGCACGCACCGCCGCCCAGGTCTATTCCGACCCCATGCGCGTCTACGGCTGCCTGATTCATGCCATCTGCTCTCGGTCCTAAAAATTTCACGCTAAAGATTCATCCCCTTCAAGTCAACAGCGTTGTTTACCAGCAACGCATACACACCTGCTTCAGGCGGGAATCAGGGAACGCGTCGCTCCGCATCAACAGCCAGCAGCCGTTGCGACTCCGTACGCTGCCGTTTGGTTATTCCAATTTGGAGGCGGGTTTAATTCGCCTCGAATAACCGTTTCAACGCAGGCCGGTCGACTTTCAGCGACGGCGTACGCGGCAAGTCCTCGACAAAGCGCCATACCACGGGAATATGCGTCGCCAGCACATGGCTGCGTAGATGCTCTTCGAGCTGGGCAAGCGTCGGCGGTTCGGCGCCGGGCTTTAGCTGGATGGCCGCGGCCGGTATTTGCCCCAGGCGCTTGTCCGCGAGACCCGTCACCGCGGCGGCCGAAACCGCCGGATGCAACATCAGGGCGCGCTCAATCGTTTCCGGCAACACCTTGAATCCACCGCGCATGATCGCGCCGTCGGCGCGACCGCGATGGAATAGGAAACCGTCTTCATTGATCACCGCGAGGTCTGAGGTGCGGATCCAGTCCGGCCCGATGCGCGGGGAAATCACTTCGAGAATGCCTTCCGTGCCCGGCGGCAGAACGGCACCCGTATCGGGATCGATCACGCGCAGCTGCGCGCCCGGCAAGGCGCGTCCGACAGTGCCGAATTTCTTCTGTCCCCAAACGGCATGGAGCTGTTCGGTCATCGCCGCCACCGGTCCGCCGAACTCGGTGGCGCCATAAGACAGCAGAATGGGAATGCCGTAGCGCTCCTCGAAGGCGCGGTGCACAGTGGGATCCAGCGGCGCGGCGCCGGTTCCGAGCCGGCGGATGCAGGCCAGATCGGCCGGCGGGATACCGGCGTCCAAAACCATTTGTACACCCGCCGGCGGCAATCCAGTCGCTGCGGGGCGGAAGCGGACGATATAGTCATGCCACCCGGCGACACTGAAGCGTTCGAGCAGCACTGCGCGCTGCCCTTTCAGCAGCGGCGGCAGGGTCGAGTAAATGCCCGAGATATTGCCGACGGGGAAGAACAGCAGGGTGGGCGGCAACTGCAACTGCTCGCTTTCCGAGCCTTGCGCCGACGTATTCCCGCTCATCATGTGTCGCGCAATCAGATCGTAGCCGACAGCGAATCGCTTGGGCGGTCCGGTCGTGCCGCTGGTGAGAATCTCGACTTGAGGTGGACTCGACCCTTGTGCTTCGGCCGGCCGCTGCGAGCGTTCAAAGCCGGGCAGGGCAACAGCGTCCATCTCCTTGAGCGCGATGGCAGCAGTTCCCTGCTCTCGCAACACGGATATCAATTCCTCGGAATAATCCTCGGCGGCCGCCACCAAAATCGCCGGCTTGAGCCGCTCCACATCGCGTGAAAGGGCGGTGGCCGACTGAAACGCATAGATCATGCGCACCGTGCGGCCCTTGGCGATGAGGCCGAGCAGGGCGGCGACCGCGGAGGGCCGATTGCGCGGCACGAACGCGATAGGCGCATGCGCGCCGGCACCGCTGGCATCGATCAGAACGCTGAGACGATCGGCGACCTGCCGTATCTCTCCCCAGCAAACCCATCGCCGGTCGAATTCGATGGCGGCTTGAGCCGCGTCGCGGGTCAGCGCCTGCGACGCGAGTTCCTTCAAACCGCCCATAGGCTATCGACGCCGTTTTACATCATCAAGCGATCGCGCCCGCCGCCTTCAATTTTTCGATGCGCTCCCACTCCAGGCCGATCTCCATCAGGAAGGTTTCGGTGTGTTCCGAAGCCTGTGGGGCGCGGGTGGTCTTGAGCGGCTCGTGGTTGAATTGCACCGGACCGCGAACCACCTTGAACGGCTTGCCGTCATCGCCGACAAGTTCGACCAGCATATCGTTGGCCAGCGCCTGTTCGTCGCTGGTGAGGTCGAGCAAGCTCTGGATCGGCGCCCACTGACCTTTCATCGTCTTGAGATGCTGGCGCCAGTATGCAAAGGGCTTCGACGCGAAGGCTTTAACGATCAGGTCGCTCGCCGCTTTCGCGTTTTCGATCAGGCTCCTCGCATCGGCGAAGCGCGGGTCGTCGGCAGCTTCCGGGATGCCGAAATGCTCGAATGCGTCGCGGATGAGGCCCGTCGGACTCACCATGCAGAGATTGATCGTGCCGCCGTCCGAGGTGCGGAAATTGCCCATCAGCGGATTGCGCGCGGCGCCGCCCGAAGTCGGCATGGAATTGCGCGTGGTCTTGCCGGTTTCGAGAGCCTGCGCAATGTTGGCACCGGACGCCCACCATGCGGCGCTCAAGAGCGAAACGTCGAGTTCGGCACCTTCGCCAGTGCGCTCACGATTGAACAAGGCCGCGGAAATGCCGCCCGCGATGAACATGCCGCCGATGGAATCGCCGAACGCCATGATGCCTTGCGACAGCGGTCCCTCAAGCTCGGCGGGCGACATCGCGTAGCCCACACCGCTGCGAGACCAGAAAGCGGTTCCGTCGAAGCCGCCGACATCGCGCTCGGGCCCCTTGTCGCCATACGCGCTGCCGCGCGCATAGATGATCTTCGGGTTCACGGCGCGGATATGCTCGACATCGAACTTGTTCTTCTGCCGAACGGAAGGGAGATAGTTGGTGAGAAAGACGTCAGCGGTTTTGGCGATCTCGTAGAGCACTTCCTGGCCTTGCGGCGTGGAGATATCGATGCCGACGCTGCGCTTGCCGCGATTGGGGTGCTCCATCAGGGGATTGCGGTTCGGATCAACGGGAATACCGCCCATGTTG
>CAYVVB010000189.1:0-7860 GCA_964454955.1 uncultured Bradyrhizobium sp.
CCGCCGCCGATCGCGGTCAGGAACGCCGAGACGGCAGCGCCGCCCAACTTGGAGTTCTAGACCACCACACCGAGGATGTCGGCTGGTACGGGCTTATCCTTAACCGAGCGCCACCAGTGGCCGCGTATGGACTGTTCGCGCCACCAGGTCACGAACCAGGCAACGCAGGCGAGCACCAGCGCGAAATAGAAGTAAGGCAATTTGCTGCGCGTGAACTGGAAGGTGAGCCAGCTGTCGTGGCGGACGGGAATATCGATGCCGAGCGCAGCGCCCGCCCAATCCCAGTTCTGGAACAGCAGCAGCGCGATCTCGGCAATGACGATGGTGGCAATAACGAAATAGTGTCCGCGCAAGCGAAAACAGGGATAGCCGAGCGCCATCGCGATCAGCGCCGACAGCACCCCGCCCGACAGCATACCGAACCAGGGCAGGACGCCGAACTTCATGAACATGAGCGCGGTCGTGTAGGCGCCAAGCCCGAAATACAGCGCGTGCCCAAGCGAGATCTGTCCGCAATAACCGGACAGGATGTTCCAGGCCTGCGACAGCGCCGCATACATCAGCGTCAGCACCATGATGTTCTGGACGTAGACGTCCTTCACGAACAGAGGGACGAGTGCGGCGAGCGCCGCGAGGCACGCGGCGACCACAAGCTCACGGCGGCGACGGCTGGCGAAATCCTTGTCCATCAGATCGACCCGAACAGGCCGCGCGGCCGGATGACAACGATCAGCAAATAGACTGCGTAGATGCCGACCGATTTCAGCGACGGCGGCAGGATGAGCGCGGTGGTCGCTTCCACCAGCCCAACGACGATGCCGCCGGCAAAGGCGCCGAACACGCTGCCGAACCCGCCGAGCGCCACCGTCACATAGGCGATCAGCGCAAAGGAGGCGCCGACATCGGGGTAGATGTAGAAGAACATGGCCAGGATGGCGCCCGCCAGGCCCACCAGCGCAGCCCCCAGGCCCCAGCCGAGCGCGAACACCCGGTTCTTGTCGATGCCGACCAGCGCCACGGCTCCGGCGTCCTCACGCGTTGCCTCCAGGGCGCGTCCGAAATCGGTGCGGTGGATGAAGAAGTAGAGCGCGACAAAGGCCGCGATCGCCACCAGTGCGCCGACGAGCTGCGGCGCAGGCAGGTAGATGCCGGCAACCGCGAGCGTCTTGCCGCCGAGCCAGGACTTGGGGATGCTGCGGTAATCGGGGGTGAAGAAGAACTGCGCGAGGCCGCGCATGACGATCGCCAGGCCAAAGGTCGAAAAAATCTGCACCATGCCGGCATTGGCTTTGGCACGCACCGCAAACCGAACGACCAGGAGATAGACCACCGCGCCGAACACGAACAGCGCGGCGGCGACCAGCGGCGCCGACAACAACGGATCGAGCGCGAAGTAGGCGAACAGGAAGAAGGTCGCGTACATCGCGATCATCAGGAATTCGCCGTGGGCGAAATTCACCACGTCCATCAGGCCGAAGATCAGGGCAAGCCCCACGGCGACCAGGCCGTAGAGCAGTCCCATAAGAAGCCCGCTGGCAAGACTCTGGATGATGGTTTCGGCTGTCACGCCTTCCCCCGCGTGCCGGTCGCTTACTTCGCCGGCATCGGCCAGACGGCCTCGGACACAGCGACCTGTGCCGGAGCGATCGTCACGAACTTGCCGCCCAGATATTGCAGCAGCACCGGATCGGCGTCGTTGTTCTGGCCCATGTCGTCGAACTTTACCCGCTTCCAGGGCATGATGGTGACATCACCCGGCATGTCGGTCGCAACCAGCGCCTCACGGATCTTGTCGCCGTCGGTGGATTTGGCGCGGTTGATGGCGTCGGCCATCACGATCAGGCCCATGAACTGCCGCGAGGAATAGTCGTTGAAGTCCTTGCCGGAACGCGCCTTGTACATTTCGTTGATGAGACCAACCATCGGCCGCTTTTCGGCGAGATCGAGCGAGAAGCTGCCGCGCGAGATCACGCCCTCCAGCTTGTCACCGACCGCATCGTACAGCGCCTTTTCGGAGAATCCGGCATCCTGCGCCACGATGTTTCTCGGCTTGTAGCCGAGCTCGGCCATGGTCTTGACCAGGAGGATGGCGTCCGTGGTGTAGCTCGACGGCATCAACACGTCGGCATCGGCCGCCTTCAGTTGCTGCACCTCGGCCGTCAGCGACGGAGAGTTGGCGCGATACTTGATGTCGGCGACCACCTTGTAGCCGCGTTCGCCCGCGAGCTTGAGCTGCGCGTTCGCGGAGTCGGTGCCGAAGATCGTGTCTTCGTGAAACAGCGAGAGCGTTTCGATCTTCTGTCCCTTCTTGCGAAGATCGTCGAAGAAATCGAACATCGCCTTCGAGAACATCTCGTCATGCGGAGCGGCGCGGAAATAGTATTTCAGGCCGCGGCGATGCAGGCTCGGCGAGGAATTGTCGGCGGAGATGAACGGAACCTGGTAGCGCTCGCAAATCTGGCTCACGGTCACCGCAACTGCGCTCTGGTAGGTGCCGATGACGGCGCAGACCTTCTCCTGGGTGATCAGGCGCTCGGCTTCGGCGCGGCCTTTCTGCGGATCGGCCTGGTGATCGGCGAAGACCAGCTTGACCTTGGCGCCGCCGAGGCCGGGCAAACCCTCACCCTGGGCGAGCGGCAGTTTGAAATCGTAGGACTTGTTGATGATATCGGCGGCGGTTTCGAACGCCTTCTGTGCATCAACACCGATCTGCGCGCTGGAACCGGAGAGCGGATAGATCACGCCGATCGGCACTTCCGACGTTTCTGCGCGCGCCGCAATCGGTCCAAGGACTGCGGCGGCGGTGGCTCCAAGGAAAACGTCTCGGCGGCTGATCTTCATCACTCAATCCCCTGTTTGGCGCGAGCTAAATGAAACGGTTGACGATCGTGGTAAAGCCTCAAGAAATGGCAGCTTCTGCCTAGCGTGACGGCTCCTCGTCGAAGCGTCGCCATGCCGAGCACGATCGTTTTCGGAGTCAGCACCCACGTCTTGCCGATCATGCTCTACAACACCGCCAGATGCTTGTTCTGCAGGTCGGTGACCAGCATCAGACCCGGCGCGTGCGTGATGGCGAACGGCAGCCTGGCGGCGGCGATCACGGCCTGCGGAGTGACGCCGCAGGCCCAGAACACCGGAATTTCATCGGCCTCGACCGGGACCGGATCGCCATAATCCGGCGTGGAAATATCCTTGATGCCGATCAGATGCGGATGGCCGAGATGAACCGGCGCGCCGTGCACGGCCGGAAACCGCGTCGTGATCTGCACTGCGCGTATCGCATCGGCCGGCTTGAAGGGCCGCATCGACACCACCATTGGCCCCGCGAATGGGCCGGCCGACTGGCAGGCGATGTTGGTCCGGTACATCGGCACGCGCACGTTGAGCTCGATATGTTTGATCCGCAGTCCCTCCGCGAGGAGGGGCTCCTCGAACGAGAAGGAGCAGCCGAGCACGAAGGCGACAAGGTCATCGCGCCAATACGCCATGATGTCGGTCGGCTCCTCCACCACCTCGCCGTCGCGCCAGATGCGGTAGCGCGGCAGATCGGTACGGATGTCGAGGTCGAGTCCGAGCGCGGGAATGCGGGGATCGCCCACCTCGGACATGCCGATGATCGGGCACGGCTTCGGATTGAATTGGCAGAAGCGGTGAAAGGCCGCCGCGAACTTCTCCGGCAGGATCGCAAGGTTGCCCTGCACGAAGCCCTTGGCGATGCCTGCAGTCGTGGCGGCCATGCCCGCCCGGCAGGCGAGACGCGCCTGAAGGCTCGGAAGCATCTTCTCCTCACCGCGGAATTGCTGCTCTGCCGCAATAACAGTCATCGGAGCGACCTGCCTAATATCTCGACATACTCACTCAATCGCAAACGTGCTATAAAGTCTAATCGTCGTTTCTGATCAAGATCGATAAATTTGTTTTATCGACCGCGGGTGAAAGGCACCAATGCTGGATTTCAGGTCGATCGAGACGTTTCTCTGGGTGGTCAAACTCGGCAGTTTTCGCGGGGCCGCGCAGCGGCTCAACACCACGCAGCCGGCCATTTCCCAGCGCATCGCCCAGCTCGAACGCGAGATGGGCGTGAAGCTCTTGAACCGTGACCATCGCGTGGCCTCACCGACTGCGAGCGGCCGGCAGATGCTGGTCTACGCCGAAAAACTGATCGGGCTGCGCGCAGAAATGATGGCCGAAGTGGGCGAGCGCACCGCGATGCGCGGCGTGCTCAGATTGGGCGTTGCCGAAACGATCGTTCACACGTGGCTGCCGCGCCTGATCAAGAGCGTGAACACGAGCTATCCCAACCTGCTTCTGGAGATCGAGGTCGACATCACACCGAACCTGACCGCGCGGCTGCTCGCGCAGGAAATCGAGCTCGCCCTTGTGGTGGGGCCGCTGTCGGCCCCGACCGTCCAGAATCGCGTGTTGTGCGACTATCCGATCAGCTTTCTGGCCAGCCCTTCGCTTGGCCTCGGCGACGGCCCGATGACACGCGCCGATCTCGCGCGATATCCTCTGATCACCTTTCCCCGCAAGACCCAGCCCTATGAAGCCGTGCGCGCCGTGTTCAACCGGCCCGATCTGCCGCCGATCCGGCTGCATGCCTCCACGTCCCTCTCGACCGTCATTCACATGGCGATCGAAGGGCTCGGCATCGCCGTGATCCCGGCCGCGATCGTCGAGAGCGAGCTCGCCAACGGACGGCTGCAATTGCTCAAGACCGACCTGAAACTGGAACCGCTCATTTTCACGGCAAGCTGGATTGCCTCTCCCGACATCGTGGCGGTCGAGCGCGTGGCCGAGCTCGCAGGCGAAATCGCGCAGGCAGGCATGCCGGTTGACGTGCCGCCCCTACCCCGCCATTGAATCATTGAACAAAGACGTTCGAAGGAACGAGCAGCATGAGCCGAGCCGCATCCAACCTGCAGATCGATTCCGCCCGCCTGTGGGAGACAATCCACGAGACCGCCCAGTTCGGCGCAACGCCCAAGGGCGGCGTGCGGCGGTTGACGCTTTCAGCCGAAGACAAGCAGGTCCGCGACTGGTTTCGAGAGGCCTGCGAAGCCGCCGGACTCGAGGTGAAGGTCGACGCGCTCGGCGCGATGTTCGCCCTCCGCAAGGGCCGCGACATGACCAGGCCGCCGGTCGGGCTCGGCTCGCACCTTGATACGCAGCCCACGGGGGGCAAATTCGACGGCGTGCTCGGCACGCTCGCGGCCCTCGAAGTGGTGCGCACGCTGAACGACGCGGGTATCGAGACCGACGCGCCGCTCTGCATCGTCAACTGGACCAACGAAGAAGGCTCGCGCTTTGCGCCGGCAATGATGGCGTCCGCCGCCTATGTCGGCGACTTCACGACCGACGACATCCTGTCACGCAAGGATGCCGAAGGCGTCACGGTTGCGGAAGCGCTGGATGGCATCGGCTATCGCGGCGATGCGCCCGTGGGCAGCCAGAAGCTCGGCTGCTTTGTCGAGCTCCATATCGAGCAGGGTCCGATCCTCGAAGCCGAACACAAGACCATCGGCGTGGTCGATTCCGGCCAGGGAGTGTTGTGGTACGACGGCAAGATCACCGGCTTCGAAAGCCACGCCGGCTCGACGCCGATGCCGCTGCGGCGCGACGCGCTCGCGACCTTGTCGGAAATCGTGTTGGCCGTGGAAGCAATCGCGAAAAAGCACGCGCCGAATGCGGTCGGCACCGTCGGCGAGGCCGTGATCGCAAAGCCCTCGCGCAACGTCATTCCGGGCGAAGTCGCCTTCACGGTCGACTGCCGCAGCGCCGATGACGGCATCATGAACGCGCTCGACCGCGAGCTGCGCGCAGCAATTGCCGAGATCGCCGCGCGCCGCAAGGTCGAGGTCAAGCTCGACCTCGTCTGGCGCAAGCCGCCGACCCACTTCAACCCTAAACTCGTCGATGCGGTCGAGGGTGCGGCCAAGGCGCTCGGCTATTCGCATCGGCGCATCACCTCGGGCGCCGGCCACGATGCCTGCAACCTCAACACCAGAATGCCGGCGGCGATGGTGTTCGTGCCCTGCAAGGACGGCATCAGCCACAACGAGCTGGAGGACGCCACGCAGATCGACTGCGCCGCGGGCGCCAATGTGCTGATGCACACGGTGCTGGCGCTTGCCGGCGTCGCTTCCTGAGGGCCATTTTTCGATCAGCGGAGGGAAAGCGTGCGCGGGGTTTTTGTCGACGCCAATGAATCGCTGGCGCAGATCTTCGAGCGGCTGGAGAAGCCGGGCGATCCCGCCGTGCGGATCAACCGCAATCCCGATTTCAAGCCGGATGAGTGGCCGCAAGTCCTCGATGGCGCCCAGATCGGTATTGTCGACCATACGGCGCTGCCGACCGAGATCGCGAAGACATGCAAGGGCCTCAAGCACGTCGTGTTCCTCGGTACCGGCGCGCGCAGCTACATGAACCCGGACGAACTCGCCGGGCTCGGGATATCGGTGCATCTGATCAAGGGCTATGGCGACACGGCGGTCGCCGAATCCGCCATCGCGCTGATGTGGGCCTCGGCACGCGTGATCGCACTGATGGATCGCGAGATGCGGGCGGGCAACTGGCTGCGCGAGGACGGCATGCAACTTACCGGCAAGACGCTCGGCCTGATCGGCTTCGGCGGGATCGCCACGGAAGTCGCGCGGATTGCGCTCGGTTCCGGCATGCGCGTCATCGCCTGGAACCGCACGCCGAAAAATTTTGCCGGCGTCGAGTTCGTGAGCATCGAGAAGCTGCTGGCCGACAGCCACGTGGTTTCGCTGCATCTCCTGCTCAATGACGAGACCCGCGGCTTCCTCTCGCGCGAGCGCATCGCGCTGATGCGACCGGGCGCGATCCTCATCAATACCGCGCGCGGCGCGCTGGTCGACGAGGCCGCGATGATCGATGCGCTGAAGTCGGGCCACTTCAGGCATGCCGGGCTGGATGTGTTCAACGTCGAACCGCTGCCGGCCGATCACCCGCTGACCAGGCTGCCGAACGTGACCCTGTCGGCGCATTCCGCCTTCCGCACGCCGGAGGCCAGCGAGAATCTGATCGCCGCCGCGTGGGAGCACTGCCGCAGGGTCGCGAAGGGCGGATAAATCGCAGGGTGGGTTAGCCGTAGGCGTAACCCACCGTCCTCTTGATCCACGAAGGCGAATTGGTGGGTTACGCTTCGCTAACTAACCCACCCAAAGCAACCTTCCTGCGAATCAATCAACCATCTCCGCGACAGCCTTGCCGCAGGCGGCGGTGTCGGCGTTGCCGCCGAGATCGCGGGTGCGCAGCGTGCGTTGAGCGAGCGTACGCTCGATCGCGGTGACGATCGCCTCGGCGGCAACCTTCTCGCCGAGATGCTCCAGCATCATCGCGCCGGACCAGATCATGCCGATCGGATTGGCGATGCCCTGCCCCGCAATGTCGGGGGCCGAGCCATGCACCGGCTCGAACACCGACGGAAAATCGCCTTCCGGATTGATGTTGCCCGACGGCGCGATGCCGATGGTGCCGGTGCAGGCCGGGCCGAGATCGGAGAGGATGTCGCCGAACAGGTTCGAGCCGACCACGACGTCAAACCAGTCCGGATGCAGCACGAAATTCGCGGTGAGAATGTCGATGTGGTACTTGTCCCACTTCACGTCAGGATATTTCTTCGCCATCGCCTCCACGCGCTCGTCCCAATAGGGCATGGTGATGGAAATGCCGTTGGACTTGGTCGCCGAGGTGAGGTGCTTCTTCGGCCGCGACTGCGCGAGATCGAAGGCGAATTTCAGGATCCGATCGACGCCGATCCGCGTCATCACGGTCTGCTGGGTGACGAATTCACGGCTCGTATCCGGGAACATCCGGCCGCCGACCGACGAATAT
>CAYVVB010000190.1:0-1636 GCA_964454955.1 uncultured Bradyrhizobium sp.
GGACGAGATACCACCGACCTGCGAAGTGACGCTCGAGCGGTACGCGTAGCCGCCGATGTCGATGTAGCCGTTCCACAGCCCCATGAAGGCGGGCCGGACGCTGAACTTCATGTCCGCTCCGTGCAGGGCCGTGTCGATCCCGTTCTGGTACAACAGGTAATTCTGCGTGAATTCGTTCAGCACGTGAGCCGTTTTCCCCACGGGGAAGTAACCGTTCACGCGAAAATCCGCAACAGGGTTGAAGATTTCGCCCGTCGCGCCCAACTGGTTGTAGCGATAGCCGTAGTTCTGGTACGCGTCGCCGTCGTAGTCGTACCAGCCGCTGAAGCCAAGGATGGTGTCGTTGCCGATATACGCGCGACGGCCAATGCCGATGTTGCTGAAGAAGTTGCCGTAGTTGGCCGTCACGTGTCCGCGAGCGTCGACGAACCACGTGCCGTCGAGGACGTCGGTCGTGATGGGCACCAGGCCGCCGGCCGAGAAGTATTGCCCTTGGTAGCCGAGTCCGCGGTCCGCGCCGACATAACCGACCCAGAACGGCTGCAGCCCAGGCATGCTGAGCGGCGCCATGAAGCTGGCCGCGGGCGAGCCGGAGTCGGTGACAATCGTCTGCGCGTGCGCCGATCCGGTCAGCGACCAGACCATCAGCGCCGCGAGCAGTAATACACGATGCCCGGCGCGAATCATCGCACCTTCCGGCCCGGTTTCGGATGCGCTGCGTGGCGATCGCCCGCAGAGCCGTTTTGTGACAAGCAGGATTGCCTTCACGCTCAGGACCCCCCCTCGATGGACGGACGGCCACATGCCGTCAAAAACGTCAGATGCGGTATGGTCCATCGTCATGGCATAACTTGCCGGATGAGACTTTTCGTTATAAACGTCAAAGTCACCCAACATCTGCGGCGTGTGCTCGGCAAGAGGGCAAACTGCGCAAAGATTACCGGCATCTATTTAGGGGCAGCGCGCCAGAGTGCCGTGTCGATGCTGGCGCGACCTGCACGTGGCCTTGGCGAAAGCAGGCCCACGGCGAGCTTGAGCAGGGCGCGGCGCCCCCGCTCCGGAAAGCAGAAGACGGTGCCCGTAGGGCACCCTACCAGATGGCGGCAGCTAGCATTGATGTAGGGTGCGCTGTGCGCACCGTGTTTTTGGCCGGCAGCTATTTAGGCAGCCAGCGGCGAAAGAAGCCCAGCCAGTTGCCGTGAAAGATCGCGTCGATGTCGGCCTGCGAATAACCGCGCGCGGCCAGTAGCGGATCGAGCCGCTGCAAGTCCGAGATCCGCGCGAGGTCGCTGGGCGTTTGCTCGGTGCCGAAGCCGCCGTCCAGGTCGCTGCCGATGCCGGCGTGCTGGGTGTTCCCGGCCAACTGGCAAATATGGTCGATCTGGTCAGCGAGCGCGGCCATCGTCAGTCCCTCGGGCTTAGTTGTGCCGATGCGCCAGCCTGGCCGCAGCATCCAGGCGTCGCAGACCACCCCGATCACCGCTCCACGCGCGAACAGCAATCGCAACTGCTCATCGGAAAACTGCCGGTCACCCGGGACCAGGGCCCGACAATTGTTGTGGCTGGCCATGACGGGCCCGGAAAAGTGCTCGAGCGCCTGGAAGAAGCTCTGGTCCGACAGGTGCGTCATGTCGAG
>CAYVVB010000191.1:0-29018 GCA_964454955.1 uncultured Bradyrhizobium sp.
GTCGATGCGCAGGCCCGAAAGGCGGATCTCGCCGCCTGCGATGCGCCCGGGCGGATCGATCAGCCCGATCACTGCAGAGCCCGTGACGGATTTGCCCGCGCCGGACTCGCCGACCACACCGAGCACCTCGCCCTTGGCGATGTCGAAGGAAATGTCGTCGATGGCGCGCAGCGTGGCGTGGCGGGTTTTGAACTCCACCTGGAGGTTGCGTACCGAGAGCACGGGTTCAGTCATGCGATGGACGCTCGCCTTACCTGAGCTTGGGATTGAGCGCGTCGCGCAGCCAGTCGCCAAGCAGGTTGATCGACAGGATCAGCGCCGCCAGCGCAAAGCCGGGAAAGGCGACGATCCACCACTCGCCGGAAAACAGGTAGTTGTTGCCGATCCGGATCAGGGTGCCGAGCGAGGGCATC
This sequence comes from uncultured Bradyrhizobium sp., assembly GCA_964454955.1. Taxonomy (GTDB): domain Bacteria; phylum Pseudomonadota; class Alphaproteobacteria; order Rhizobiales; family Xanthobacteraceae; genus Bradyrhizobium. The sequence goes on from CAYVVB010000191.1 coordinate 414, forward strand.
GTGTCGGGCATGCCGGAGCCGAGAAATGACAGCGTTGCCTCCGTGATGATGGCAAGGGCAAGATTGATGGTGGCGATCACCAGGACCGGCCCCATGGCATTGGGCAGCACGTGCCGCAGCATGATCACCGGCGCGGGCAACCCGATCAGTTGCGCCGCGGCTACGTAATCCTTGCTCTTCTCGACGAGCACCGAGCCGCGCACGGTGCGCGCGTATTGCACCCAGAAGCTCAAGCCGATCGCGAGCACCAGAACGCCCAGCATGCTGCCGGCGTCGAGCCGGTTGTCGAACACCGACTTGGCCACGCCGTTGACAAGCAGCGCGATCAGGATGGCGGGGAAGGTGAGTTGCACGTCGGCAATCCGCATGATCAGGCCGTCGATGGCACCGCCGACATAGCCCGCGATCAGCCCAAGTCCGATGCCGAGTGCGCCGGAGAACAGCACGCCGAGCACACCGACGGCGAGCGAGATGCGCAGGCCGTAGAGGATGGCCGACCACACGTCGCGACCCTGCTCGTCGGTGCCGAGCAGGAACGGGCTTTGGCCGTCCGCGGTCCAGAGCGGGGGTATGCGCGAATTCAGCAATTGCAACTGTGCGGGGTCGAACGGATTCTGCACGGCAAGCAGTGGCGCAAAAATCGCGAGCAGGAAGAACAGCACCGTCACCGCTGCCGCGAACATCGCGAGCCTGGAACGGCGGAAGGAATAGAGCAGGTCGCTTGCGAGGGCGCGCGCGAACCATCCGGAGGATGATCCGGACATCGGCGCGGCTGCTTCGGCTTTATGCGGGACCACGGCGTCGCTCATGGTCAGGCCGGCTGGCTGATGGTTGCGCGCAGGCGCGGATCGACGATGGTGTAAAGAATATCGACCACGAGATTGATCGTGACGAAGATGAGGGACACCATCAGGAGATAGGCGGCCATGATCGGGATATCGACGTTTTGCACGGCCTGCACGAACAGAAGGCCCATGCCAGGCCACTGGAACACCGTCTCGGTAATGATTGCGAATGCAATTACCGAGCCAAACTGCAGGCCTGTAACGGTGATGACTGGAACCAGCGTGTTCTTCAGCGCATGGCCGAAGTGGATCGCACGCGTTGTCAGTCCCCGGGCGCGGGCGAAGCGGATGTAGTCGGTGCGCAGCACCTCCAGCATCTCGGCGCGCACCAGGCGCATGATCAGAGTCATCTGGAAAAGGCCAAGCGTAATCGAGGGCATGATCAGGGCCTTCAGCCCGGAAAGGGTGAGCAGCCCCGTGGTCCACCAGCCGATCTTCACCACCTCGCCGCGGCCGAATGACGGCAGCCAACCGAGAGTCACCGAAAACAGATAGATCAGCAAAATGCCGATCAAGAAGGTCGGCAGCGAAATTCCGATCAGCGAGATCGCCTGGAAGGCCTTGGCGAGCAGCGTGTCGCGCCGCAGCGCGGAGTAGACGCCCATCAGGATGCCGAACACCATCGCGAGGATCGTGGCGCAGGTGGCGAGCTCGAGTGTTGCTGGCATCCGCTCCTTCAACAAATCGGCAACCGGAAGGCGGAACTGGTAGGAAATGCCGAACTTGAACTGGGCCGCGTTGGCAAAGTAGCGCGTAAACTGCACCAGCACGGGATCATCCAGGCCGAGCGACTTGCGGATTGCGGCGCGCTCGGCGGCCGACGTATCGATCGAGACCATCTGGTTCACGGGATCGCCCGCGAACCGGAACATCGAGAACGCGATGATCCCGACTGCGATCATCACGCCGATCGCCTGAATGGCACGGCGAAGAGTGAAAGCGAGCATCTGTTCCTTTCACTTAAAGCGCGATGGGAGCGCCTGAAACGACAAGTCCCGGAAGCGGAGGCTTCCGGGACTCCCAGGCCGGAGTACCTACTCTTCCTGTTTGGTGGCCCAGTAGAGCAGAACCTGATTGTCCGCACGCTGGGTCAATTTCACCTTTTTCGACACGCCCCATGCCAGCGACTGCTGGTGGAGGGGGATGTAAGCCCAATCCTTGATCGAGATATCGAAGGCCTGCTTGATCATCTGGTTGCGCTTGGCAGCGTCGGATTCGACCAGGATCTTGTCCGTGAGTGCATCAAGCTCCTTGTTGCAGTAGCCGCCAAGGTTGGCCTCGCCGCGGGTCGGATCCTTCGGATCGTCGCGGCAGCCCAGGATATCGTGCAGCACGTTGTGGGAATCCAGGCTCGCGGGTGTCCAGCCCAACAGGTAGAACGAGGTCTTGAAGCCGCCGGGCTTCAGGACCTTGGCGAAATATTGCGCTTTCGGTTGCGCCAGGAGGTCGACCTTGACCCCGATGCGAGCCAGCATCCCAACGACCGCCTGGCAGATCGCTGCATCGTTGACGTAGCGGTCGTTCGGACAATCCATGGTCACTTCGAAGCCGTCAGGGTAGCCGGCCTCGGTCAGGAGCTTCTTGGCGCCGTCGACATCAACCTTCGGCCGCGTGAAATCCTTCGAGAGTGCGAAGAGTTGCGGCGCGATCATCAGCGTCGAGGGCGTCGACAGCCCCCGCATCACACGGTTCTTGATCAAATCGACATCGATTGCCCTGTAGAAGGCCTCGCGGACACGGATGTCCTTGAACGGATTCTTGCCTTTGACGTTCGAATAGAGAAGTTCGTCGCGGGTCTGGTCCATGCCGAGAAAGATCGTGCGCAGCTCGGGTCCGTTCATGACCGTGGCGATCCCGCTCGAATTCACCCGTTGGATGTCCTGGATCGGAACCGGCTCGATGACGTCGACCTCTCCGGAAAGCAGCGCGGCCACACGCGTGGCATCGGAGGCAATCTGCGTGAAGTCGATTTCCTTCAAATTGTGCTCCGGCTTGCCCCACCAGTTCGGGTTGACCTTGAACACGGTCTTCACGCCGGGTTGGTGGGTCTCGATCATGAACGGCCCGGTGCCGTTCTCGTGGAGGGCGGCATAGCTCGGCGTCGCAGCGGATGCGGGCGTCGGCGCGACGGCGTCGTGCTCCTCGCACCACTTCTTGTCCATGATGTACCAGCTGTCCCACTGCGAAATCAGGATAGGATTGGGCTTATCCAGCATCACATCGACGGTGTAATCGTCGACTTTCACGAATTTCGCGTCGGGAGGAACGTTTGAAAGGAAATTGGAGCCGTTGGCGCGCACGCGTTGGGCGGAAAAGACCACGTCGTCGGCGGTGAAGGGATCGCCATTGTGGAATTTGACGCCTTTGCGCAGATGAAAGCGCCAATGGGTCGGGTCCAGGGTTTCCCAGCTCTCTGCCAACGCCGGGGCGATCTTCAAGTCCTTGTCGCGGGTGACCAGACCCTCATAGACATGGGCGTGATGGGCAATGGTCGTGGTTTCCTTGAGCGTGTAGGGGTCGAGCGACTTGAGCTCCCCCTGGTTGGCGTAGCGCAAGACCTGGGCCGATGCCGGCGATACCGCAAAGGCGAGCACTGAGGCGAAAGTCGCAACGAGCAAGTCTTTGCGTACCGACATTTTTGATTTCTCCGCTGGTTGCGCTGCAAATCCGCAACATCGAGCCTGCAAGGATCAAGCCATGTTGGATTGAGTTTAGCCGCCGCGCAAGCGTGATTTGCCGGGCAATCAGGCCGCTCCGCGTCGGCGAGCGGCTGGATTTGGCTGCCCAGCCGACAGGAACACTCCCCCGACATTCAACGCTTCGGATTGACGTCGGTCACCGGCGAGACCGGTTACGGCAATCGCGCCTGTTCGGGGAAATGCTTTGATTGACCATATCGCGCAAATGGCGGGCCGGGGCATTGCGATGGGGCAGGAGTCCGCTTGCACAAAACGGGCTCCCGCGGTGATACTGTGAACGACCATCACAGCGCGGTCAGGAGCCGGAAATGAAGGTTAACATCGAGATCGATTGCACGCCCGCTGAGGCTCGGCAATTTTTCGGACTTCCGGACGTTGGGCCCATTCAGACTGCGGTGATGGACAAGCTGCAGCAGCAAATGATGGCGAACATCGAGAAGGTCTCGCCGGAAGCGTTGATGCAGAGCTGGCTCACGTTCGACCCCAAATTCGCCGAGCGGTTTCAGGATATGTTCGTCACCATGACCGGTCTTGGCGGTAGCAGCCGTAGCGGCGACAAGAAGAAGTAGCGGCGGCCGATGCGCCGCGCGGTTTGAAGGCCGCCTGGCAGCGGCAGCGTGGCTCCGCCGTAGCGCACCGGGGCGGCAGCCTTTCGCGGGACAGGATCTGGGCAGGACAAGACAATGATCGACATGCCGCCGCTTGCCTTCGCCCGGACCAACGGAATTCGCATGGGCTATTACCAGGCGGGTCCGATAACTGACAGGCCGCCGCTCGTGCTCTGCCATGGCTGGCCGGAACTCGCCTTCTCCTGGCGACATCAGATCAAGGCGCTGAGCGAAGCCGGCATCAGGGTGATTGCGCCGGACCAGCGCGGCTATGGCGCAAGCGACCGGCCGGAGCCGGTCGAGGCTTACGATCTCGACCATCTGACCGGCGACCTCGTCGGCCTGCTCGATCATCTCGACATCGAGAAGGCGATCTTCGTCGGCCATGACTGGGGCGGCTTCGTCGTCTGGGGAATGGCGCTGCGACATGTCGATCGCGTCGCGGGCGTCGTCGGCGTCAACACGCCGCACATGCCTCGCGCCCCGGCCGATCCGATCGAACTGCTTCGCAAGCGGTTCGGCGATACGATGTATATCGTGCAGTTCCAGGACGATGCGCGCGAGCCGGACAGGATCTTCGGCAGCCGCGTGAGAGAGACTTTTGATTTCTTCATGCGCAAACCGACGCCGCGCAACCAAGCGGCACCCGCCCAGCCGCCGACCGCCGGCATCGGTGCTTCGCCGAAACTGAACCTGGCGTTTCCGCAGATGGTCGCCGCCTATGATCCCACGCTCGATGCGCGCGAACCCATCCTGTCGGCCGAAGAGGCGCAGGTGTTTGTCGACACCTTCGCACGTACCGGATTCACCGGCGGCATTAACTGGTATCGCAATATGTCGCGCAACTGGCAGCGTTCGGCGGACCTCGATCACACCGTGCGCGTGCCGGCGCTGATGATCATGGCCGAGAACGATCCGGTGCTGCCGCCGTCCGCCGCCGACGGCATGGAGAAGCTGGTGCCGGACCTGGAAAAATACCTCGTGCGGGGCAGCGGCCACTGGACCCAGCAGGAAAAGCCGGAAGAAGTCAGCGCCAAGCTCATCGAATGGCGCAAGAGGCGGTTCGGCTAACCAAGGCGCTACGCCGCGTCCGCGGCGGCGCCCCGCGCATGCGACGCGATGGCGTCGATGATCTGCGGCCACAACTCGATCGGCAGTGCATGCCCCATGCCTTCGATCATCAAAAGCCTGGCGCCAGGAATCGAAGCCGCGGTGTCGCTGCCGCCCATCGGATGCACCAGGGGATCGACTGTGCCGTGGATGACGAGCGTCGGCGCCTTCACCTGACCCAACTGCTGCTTGCGGCTGCCGGAGGCGAGGATCGCACGCAATTGCCGCCCGGTGCCCGCCGGACTGAGGCCACGGGCGAAAACGCGTTCGGCACGCGCAAGATCGAGCGCTTCGTCCTGTGGAAATTTGCCGGCACGCAGGAGTTTCCACGTCTGCACGAAGCGGGCGAGGAATTCTTCCCTCGTGTTCGGCGGCGGCGCCATCAGCATCGCGGTCGCTTGACGGGTCGGCGGCGGCACTTTCGGATTGCCCGTGGTCGACATGATCGAGGTCAGCGAGCGCACGCGCTGCGGGAAAGAGATCGCCACCTCCTGTGCGATCATGCCACCCATGGAGGCGCCGACGACGTGCGCCGACTGGATCGAAAGCGCCTCCATCAGGGCGGCCGTGTCCTTGGCCATGTCATGGAGCTTGTAGGGCGCGGCGACCGGAATATGGAAGAAGCGCAGCTTGAGCAGTTCGATCGGAGAGAGCCGCTGGCCGCCGGAAAGCTTGGTGGATCGGCCGATGTCGCGGTTGTCGAAGCGGATGACACGGAACCCGCGTGCGGCGAGTTGCTCGCAAAAGGCGTCGTCCCACAGCACCATCTGCGCGCCAAGCCCCATGATCAGGAACATCGGCTCCGCAGTAGGCTCGCCGAAAATCTCGTAACAGATGTCGATGCCGTTGATGTGGGCGAACTGCTCTCGCTGATGCACGATGGAACTCACGGTCGGTGTTTCCTTGATCCTGGCCTTTGCAGGTCCGTAACTTGAAGGAGCCTTCACTGTAGCAGTCCTGGACGGCAGGTGAGAGCTATTGGTGCCATATTACCTATGTGTCCAAAAATCATATCGCATCGCAGCATTTATGTTGCAATGCACCATGATCTATAGCATAAGTAGCGTGCCCCGGGCCAATCAGGACGGGGTGAGCCCATAGCTCGAAACCGAGGATGGAGAGACCCAATGACCACCGAAAACGTGTTCGACAGCGTGAAACAAGCGTTCGCGCCTGTGACCGAGGCCTTCAAGAGCCTCCAGAACATCGAAGTTCCCGAGGCTGCCCGTGAATTCGTCAAGCGTACGACCTCGACCGCCAAAGAGCGCGCCGCCGATGTCTACGCCGGTTCGGAGAAGGTGACGTCTGCGGTCGAGACCGCCGTTGCCGATTCCGTCAGCGAGGCGGCCAAGATCAGCCGCAACATCCAGCAGGCGCTCTACCAGGACACCGAGGCGTTCCTCGCCGGCATCGACAAGCTGGCCTCCGCCAAGAGCTTCAACGAGGCTGTGCAGATCCAGTCGGATCTGGCGCGTGCAAGCGGTGAAGTCTTCCTGTCGCGGGCGAAATCGACGACCGAATATCTTGGCAAGCTCGTCGCCAACGGTGCGAAGACCGTGCAGGACAACCTGACCAAAGCCTACGACAAGACAGCCTGATCGCCGCCAAATCGACGGATCGGTCGAAGGCCCGCCCTGCGCGGGCCTTTTTGTGTCGCCACCTGACGCCACGCCCGCCCTTGTGACGGCAGCGCTAGGATTGCGATCCGATCGCCACCATCTAAGCCGTCATGACCACTACCAGCACATTTCCCTTCGCTGCGCGCGGCGACGCCGCGCGCGCCGGCGAACTTCGGCGCGTCAAGGCGCTGGCGAGCCTGGTGCTGGCATCGACGCTGGCGCTCTTTGTCGTGGCGAAGATGCTCCTCAACGTGCACCCCGTGTTCGGCTTCATCGCGGCATTCGCGGAGGCGGCCACCATCGGCGGGCTGGCCGACTGGTACGCGGTGGTGGCGCTGTTCAGGAGGCCGCTGGGGCTGCCGATCCCGCATACCGCGATCATCCAGGGCAATCAGCACCGCATCGCGGACAAGCTCGGCGAGTTCATCGAGGTGCATTTCCTCGAGGCCGCCCCGGTCGAGGCCAAGCTGCGGCAGGTCGATTTCGGCTCCTTCATCGCCGACTGGCTGCGCGACCGCAAGCGCAGCGACGATCTCGCGCGCTTCGTGCTGCGGCTTCTTCCCGAGGCATTCTCGGCAACCGAGACGTCGGGACTCACGACCTTCATCACCCGCCGCATGATGACCCAATTGCAGTCGATCGATCTCGCGCCGCTTGCTGCAGGTACCTTGCGCGCCTTTGTCGAGGAGAGGCGACACCAGGCGCTGTTCGACGATTTCCTGCGCATCATTCATGATACGATGACGCAGGCAGAGACGCTCGCCATGATCCGCGCCAAGATCCGCGCGGAATTGCCGACGCTGCTCAGACTTTATCGCGCCGACAAGTTCATCCTGAACAAGATCGTGGCGTCCGCGACCGCATTCCTCGAGGAGGTGCGCAACGATCCGAAGCACCCGTTCCGCGGTGAATTCGACCGCATGGTGCTGGCATTCGTCGACCGGCTCGGCACCGACAAGACCTATGGCGCTCGCATCGACGGTTTCAAACGCGATCTGTTGGCGCGTCCCGAATTGACCGATCTTGCACGGACCGTCTGGTCCAACATGCGATCCCTCATCGAGCGCAGCGCGTCCGGGGAATCGCAGGTCCTGCAGCATCATCTGGCCGGCATGTTCGCCGCCGCCGGCGAAGCGCTCAAAGGGGACGACGAACTGCGCGGCGAGATCAATCAGGGTCTCGTCGTCGTGCTGCGAAGCTTCATCGCCGATCAAAAGAGTGGTGTGTCCACCTTCATCTCCGACCAGGTCAAGAGCTGGGACATGGCGCAGCTGATTTCGCTGATCGAAATCAACATCGGACGAGACCTGCAATATATCCGCTTCAATGGCTCGCTGATCGGCGGCCTCGCCGGACTTGCACTCTATACGGGCGAATTTTTGCTGCGCCTGTTGTGACGCGAGCCGAAAATCGCGGTATGCGTTGACGCATGTCGAAGCCCGCCGCGCTCAGTCGTATCATCAGCCAGCTCAAGCGCGAACCCTCGCGCACCGGGTCGATCGTCATCACCGTTTTTGGTGACGCCATCATGCCGCGCGGCGGCTCGGTCTGGCTTGGCACGCTGCTGGAATTCTTCGAGGCGCTGGATATCGATTCCGGCGTCGTTCGCACGGCGATGTCGCGGCTTGCCGCCGACGGCTGGCTGACGCGCGAAAAGGTCGGCCGCAACAGCTTTTATCGGCTGGCCGAGAAGGGGCGGGCAACTTTCGAAGCCGCCACACGGCATATCTACGATCCACCGCCCTCCGACTGGAGCGGACGCTTCGAACTCTTGCTGATCGGCAATGGCGAGGACCGCGACGCTTCGCGGGAGCCGCTGAAAAATGCCGGCTTCGGCAGTCCCTTGCCGGGCGTGTGGGTGGCGCCGTCGGGCGTCCCCGTCCCGCAGGAAGCCGCGCGCGCGATTCGCCTGGAGGTCTCGGCCGAGGATGAAAGCGGCAGGCGGCTGCTCCGCGAGAGCTGGCCACTGGACCGCACGGCGGACGCCTATCTGAAATTCATCAAGACCTTCGCCCCGCTGCGCGACTGGATCGGGCGTCGCGAACAGCTTGCCGACGTCGACGCTTTCGTCGCGCGGATTCTGCTTATCCACTATTACCGCCGGGTGGTGCTGCGCGATCCGCTGCTGCCGGCAAAGCTCTTGCCGGGGGATTGGCCCGGCAGCGCGGCGCGACAACTGTGCGGCAGGATCTATCGGGCGCTGCTTTCTCCGTCCGAACAATGGCTTGATCGGCACGGGACCAACGAGTGCGGGTTGCTCCCACGAGCGGAGGCAACTTTGGCGCGCCGCTTCGGCGACTGATCAACATGTTACAAGAATCTATTGATCGAAAAAAATAATGATATATATTTCGTTTCAATCATTCAGGGAGGGCGGCCATGTATACGCAGGCGCTCAACACGCCGGACGCCGACGATCGCAGCATCGAGGATGCCGCGCAGGCCGCGCGGTTCCAGACGCGCGTTGACGCGGAAGAGCGCATCGAACCCAACGACTGGATGCCGGTCGCCTATCGCAAGACGCTGATCCGGCAGATTTCGCAGCATGCCCATTCCGAAGTCGTCGGCATGCACCCCGAGGGCAACTGGATCACCCGCGCGCCGACGCTCCGCCGCAAGGCCGCGCTGCTTGCCAAGATCCAGGACGAGTGCGGCCACGGGCTCTATCTCTATGCCGCCGCCGAAACGCTCGGCGCCTCGCGCGAGGAACTGGTCGATGCGCTGCTCGCGGGCAAGGCCAAATACTCTTCCATCTTCAACTATCCGACGCTGACCTGGGCCGATATCGGCGTAATCGGCTGGCTGGTCGATGGCGCCGCCATTATGAACCAGATTCCGCTCTGCCGCTGCTCCTATGGTCCCTATGCGCGCGCGATGATCCGCGTCTGCAAGGAGGAATCCTTCCACCAGCGCCAGGGCTACGAGATCATGCTGATGCTCGCCCGCGGCTCGGAAGAGCAGAAGGCGATGGCGCAGGATGCGCTGAACCGCTGGTGGTGGCCGGTGTTGATGATGTTCGGTCCGCCCGACAAGGCGAGCCAGCACAGCGACGCGTCCACCAAATGGAAGATCAAGCGCTTCTCCAATGACGAGCTGCGGCAGAAATTCGTCGACGCCACCGTGCCACAGGCGCAGTTCCTGGGCTTGAGCATTCCCGATCCCGGCATGACGCAGGATGCTGACGGGCACTGGCGATACAGCGAAATCGATTGGGAGGAATTCAAACAGGTGCTCGCCGGCAACGGTCCCTGCAACCGCGACCGCATGGCGGCGCGGCGTAAGGCGCACGCAGAGGGCGCTTGGGTGCGCGCCGCCGCCGCGGCTTACGCGGAAAAGCGCAGATATCGGCAGAGCGCGCAAGCCGCGGAGTAATTCAGGGAGATCAGGATGGCCACGCCGAACACGCCGCTGTGGGAAGTTTTCATTCGTAGCCGCAACGGGCTCGCGCACAAGCATGTCGGCTCGTTGCACGCCAGCGACGCCACCATGGCGCTGCAGGCCGCACGCGACATCTACACCCGGCGCGGCGAGGGCCTTTCGATCTGGGTGGTGCCGTCCGGCGCCATCACCGCATCGGATCCGGTCGACAAGGCCATGATGTTCGAACCGGCCGAGTCCAAGATCTACCGGCACCCCACTTTCTACGAGGTGCCCGAAGAGGTGGGGCATATGTGATGGCGGTCTCCAACATCAAAGTCGCCGAAAGCCCGCTGGTGCTCTATACCCTGCGCCGCGCCGACGACGCATTGATCCTCGGCCATCGGTTGTCCGAATGTTGCGGCCGCGCGCCGACCCTGGAAGAGGAGATGGCGCTCGCCAATATGGCGCTCGATCTGTTGGGGCTGGCGCGCGAGCTTTACAGCTACGCGGCCCAGGTCGAGGGCAAGGACAACGACGAAGACAAGCTTGCTTTCCTGCGTGACGAGAGGCAGTACCGCAACCTGCTGCTCCTTGAGCAGCCGAACGGCGATTTCGCCCATACAATGATGCGGCAGTTTTTCTACGCCGTTTTCGCCGACCTCTATTGGCGCGCGATGACGAGATCGAGCGATGCCACGCTGGCGGCGATCGCCGCAAAATCGGAAAAGGAAAGCGCCTATCATCTTCGCCATTCCTCGGAGTGGATCATCCGGCTCGGCGACGGCACCGATGAGAGCCACGCGCGCAGCCAGGCTGCCATCGATGATCTCTGGGCCTTCACCGGCGAGATGTTTTCGACGGACGATGGGGAGCGCAGCCTGGTCGACGGGGGCATCGCCATCGACCCGGCGGCGCTCCGCCCGCAATGGCTCGAGACGATCTCGGATGTCATCGGCGAAGCGACGCTGAGCCTGCCGGCGGGCGACTGGATGCAGCACGGCGGCCGCAGCGGCCGGCATAGCGAACACCTCGGCCATCTCTTGACCGAGCTGCAATACATGCAGCGCAGCTTCCCGGGGCTCACATGGTAGCGGTTCTGGACAAGGCCGATCACCAGCAGCGCGCGTGGGGCGCTGCGGCGAGCGTCGTCGACCCGGAAATTCCGGTCTTGACCATCGCCGATCTCGGCGTGCTCAGGGACGTGGTCGTAGCCGGCGATCGCGTCGAGGTCGCGATCACGCCGACCTATTCCGGTTGTCCAGCGATGAACATGATTGTGCTGGAGATCGAGCTTGCACTGGAGCGCGAAGGTTTTCACAACGCCCGAGTGCGCACCGTGCTGTCGCCGGCCTGGACCACCGATTGGATGAGCGAGGAGGGGCGGCGCAAGCTCAAGGAATACGGCATCGCGCCACCCGCACCGGCGAGCTCTCGCCGCGCGCTGTTCGGCGTGCAGCAGGTCGCGTGTCCGCAGTGCGGGTCTGACGATACCGAACTGCTCTCGGAATTCGGATCTACCGGCTGCAAGGCGCTGTGGCGCTGCAAGAGTTGCCGTGAACCCTTCGATTATTTCAAGTGTCACTGATCATGTCGACAGCCATCCCACGTTTTCATCGCCTCGCCGTCAACGATCTTCGCCGCGAAACCGCGGACGCAATATCGCTGACATTTGCGATCCCGAAGGAGCTCACTGACGATTACAGCTTCGTGCCCGGCCAGTATCTGACGCTGCGTACGACGCTAGACGGCGAGGAAGTGCGCCGTTCCTATTCGATCTGCTCCGGTCCGGACGAAGGCGAGCTGCGTATTGCCGTCAAGAAAGTCGATGGTGGCGCGTTTTCGGGCTGGGCAATGGAGGAGCTGAAGACCGGCGACCAGCTCGACGTAATGACGCCGGCCGGCCGCTTCGGGATTGCGCCCGCTCCCAGCGAGGGCCGAACCTATGTGGGCTTTGCCGCCGGTTCCGGCATCACGCCGATCCTGTCCATCATCAAGGGCGTGCTGGCGCGCGAGCCGAAGAGCCGCTTTTTCCTGTTCTACGGCAACCGGACGACTGCGGGTATGTTGTTTCGCGGCGCGCTGGAGGAGCTCAAGGATCGCTTCATCGACCGGCTCTCAGTATTTCATGTCGTGTCCGGCGAGGAGCAGGATATCCCGATCCTGCACGGGCGCCTCGACGGCGACAAGGTGAAGCTGTTGCTGCGCGCGATGGTGCCGGCGGAAAACGTCGATCACGTCTTCATCTGCGGTCCGACCGCCATGAGCGAGGAGGTGGAGGCGACCTGCCGCGCGCTCGGCATCGAGGACGAGCGCATCCATGTCGAGCGCTTCGTCTCCGAATTCGGCGGCAGGCCGCGGCCGAAGACCGCGATTCCGGCCTCGGCCCCGCCCAAGGCTTTCGCCTCGCTCATCATCGACGGCAAGCGGCGCGACGTGCCTGTCGCTGAGGGCGAGGCAATCCTCGATGCGGCGCTGCGGGCGGGTGTCGACCTGCCTTTTGCGTGCAAGGGCGGCATGTGCTCGACCTGCCGCGCCAAGCTGGTCGAGGGTAAGGCGGAGATGGACATCAACTATTCGCTCGAACCATGGGAGCTGGAAGCAGGCTTCGTTCTCACCTGCCAGGCCAAGCCCACCTCGGAGCGGGTGGTGGTAGACTACGACCATGTGTAGAGGCTTTGCGTCTCGTTGACAGCGTCGTCGCTTCGTCTCAGCATGCAAGAGGCTTGCTTCAACAAGCCCGAATATCGGATACCGGGGAGACCGCAGTGAACGTCAAGGCAACCCTTTCGCCCGACGATCTCGCGCGCGCCTGCGCAGATGCGATGTGGAAGGAAGACGATGCAAGCTCGGGCTTGGGGATGGAAATCCTCGAGGTCAGGGCGGGGCAGGCCACGCTCGCCATGACGATCCAGCCGCACATGGTGAACGGGCAGCGTATCGCACATGGCGGCTTCATCTTTACGCTGGCGGATTCCGCCTTCGCCTTCGCCTGCAACAGCCGCAACGAACGCGTGGTGGCTGCGCAGTGCCAGATCAGTTTCATCCGTCCGGCCAAACTCGGCGACCGTCTGGTCGCAGCCGCGCGCGAGATTTCGCGCGGCGGACGATCCGGAATCTACGACGTGCGCGTCACCGCGGGGGACGAGGTGATCGCGGAATTTCGCGGCCACTCCCGCACCATCGCCGGGACCTGGCTGCCGGAGATGGAAAGCAAACAACAATGATAATTCTTGGGGAAACGCCATGTCTTCAACAAAGATGGCTTCGACGAAGCTTAAGCCGAGAGCAGGCAGCTACACGCCGGCGATGGACGAGGCCGAGCGCGCCTCGCGCGACGAGATCACGGCGCTGCAGCAGAGGCGCCTGAAATGGTCGCTGGCCCACGCCTACGAAAACGTCGCGCACTATAGAAAGGCCTTCGACAGAGCGGGCGTTCATCCGTCCGATTTCCAGGAGCTGTCCGATCTCGCCAAATTTCCGTTCACCTCGAAGACGGACCTGCGCGACAACTATCCCTTCAACATGTTCGCGGTGCCGCGCGAAAAGCTGGCGCGCGTGCATGCGTCTTCAGGCACCACCGGCAAGCCGATCGTGGTCGGCTATACCAAGGCCGATATCGCGACCTGGTCGGATGTGATGGCGCGCTCGATCCGCGCCGCCGGCGGCCGCAGCGGCATGATCATCCATAATTCCTATGGCTATGGCCTATTCACCGGCGGACTCGGTGTGCACTACGGCGCCGAACAACTCGGCTGCACTGTCGTGCCCGTCTCCGGCGGCATGACCGAGCGGCAGGTGCAGCTGATCAATGATTTCCGGCCCGACATCATCACGGTGACGCCGAGCTACATGCTCGCGATCCTCGATGAGTTCAAGCGTCAGGGGCTGGAGCCGCGCAAATCGTCGCTGAAATTCGGCATCTTCGGCGCCGAGCCGTGGACCAATGCCATGCGGGTCGAGATCGAGCAGGCCTTCGACATGGATGCGACCGACATCTACGGCTTGTCGGAAGTGATCGGTCCGGGCGTCGCGCAGGAATGTGTGGAGACGAAGGACGGCCTGCACATCTGGGAGGATCATTTTTATCCGGAGGTGATCGATCCCGACACCGGCAAGGTCTTGCCCGACGGGGAGAAGGGCGAACTCGTCTTCACGTCGCTGACCAAGGAAGCCTTTCCGGTGATCCGCTATCGCACGCGCGACCTGACGCGGCTGCTGCCGGGCACGGCTCGGCCGGGCATGCGGCGTATGGAGAAGGTCACGGGTCGTTCCGATGACATGATCATCCTGCGCGGGGTGAATTTGTTTCCGACCCAGATCGAGGAGGTGCTGCTGGCGACCGACTGGTGCGGCGGCCATTTCATCCTTGAATTGACCCGAGACGGTCGCATGGACGAACTCACCATCATTGCCGAAGCGCGGCCCGAGAGCTGGGACGGTCGCGGACTGCTCGATCACGCCGAGCGGATCACGGTCCATATCAAGAACACCATCGGCATCACCGCCAAGGTGAAGGCGGTCGCCCCCGACACGCTGGAACGCTCGCTCGGCAAGGCCAAGCGGGTTTACGACAAGCGGCCGAAGGGGTAATCGATTGTCCGCATAACGGGTAATCGATAATCCTCAGGGTGAGGAGCGCGCACTGGCGCGCGTCTCGAACCATGAGGCCCCACCGTGGCCTCATCCTTCGAGACGCCGCTTTGCGGCTCCTCAGAGGATCTGGGATGGTGGATTGGGAGACAGAGTGTGGCTGAAGCTGTCGAAGCGCGCTGCGTGCGGTTGAACGCGAAGGCGCCCGATGCCGCTTCGCTCGCGCCGGCGGTGGAGCGGCGCATGCTGTCGCGCCGAGGCGACGAGGTTCTGGTCGAGATCAAGGCGGCTGCAGTCAATCCCTCCGACGTCAAGGCCGCCACCGGGCTGATGAGTTACGCGGTGTTTCCGCGCACGCCAGGCCGCGACTATGCGGGTGTCGTGATCGATGGCCCTGCGGGCACCGTCGGCCAAGAAGTGTTCGGCTCTTCGGGTGATCTCGGCATCCGCCGCGACGGCACGCATGCGACGCATCTTGCCGTTGAAGCCGATGCGGTAGTGGAGAAGCCAGCCAACATCTCCTGGGAACAGGCGGCCGGAATCGGTGTTCCCTTCGTCACCGCCATGGAAGGGTTTCGCCGCGCCGGAACGCCGAAGCCGGGCGAGACTCTGCTGATCATGGGTGTCAACGGCAAGGTCGGCCAGGCTGCGGCGCAGATCGCGACCTGGCACGGCGCGCGCGTCATCGGCGCGGTGCGGAAGAGCGAGCCCTATGAGGGGCACGCCAATGCGCCAGTCGAGGTGATCGACTCTTCCTCCGTCGACGTTGCCGCGCGGGTGCGCGAGCTCACCGGCGGCAAGGGCGCCGACATCGTCTTCAACACCGTCGGCGATCCCTATTTCCAGGCGGCGCACAAATCGCTCGCATTGCGCGGACGGCAGATCCTGATTGCCGCCATCAATCCGGTCGTACAGTTCAACATCCTTGAGTTCTATCGGGGCCAGCACACCTATGTCGGCATCGATACGCTGGCGCTGTCGTCAGTTGCGACCGGCGATGTGCTGCGCGAGCTTGCGCCGGGCTTTGCCAGCGGGCACTTGAGGCCGTTTCCGATCAATCCGGCCGCGATCTACCCGTTGGAAGACGCCAAACGCGCCTATGTCGCGGTCGCCGGTTCCTCTCGCGACCGCGTGATCCTGCAGCCATAGCCGGAACCGTCATTGCAAGCGAAGAAATCCAGGGAGCCGCCCGGGATCGCCCATTTCTGGATTGCTTCGCAGCTTCACTCATTGCAATGACGATGCATCACTCTGGGAACGTTTATGGACACGAACTACATCGTCGTTCTCGCCGGCCTCGTCATCGGCCTCGTCTACGGCGCAATCGGCTTGCTCAGCGGCTTCTGCCTAATGAGCAGCCTGCGCGGCTGGTGGGCCAAGGGCGATGGTCGCTTGGTGCGCAGCTATGCGCTGGCGATTGCCGTCGCGATCGCGGCCACCCAGGTCCTTGCGGCTTGCGGGCTCGTCGACCTCGGTAAGTCGATCTATCTGCAGCCGACCTTCTCGGCGCCGCTGATGTTTTTCGGCGGGCTGTTGTTCGGGTACGGCATGGTGATGTCGAACGGCTGCGGCTCGCGCGCGCTGGTTCTGCTGGGCCGTGGCAATCTGCGCTCCTTCGTCGTGGTAGTCGTGCTCGGCATCTCGGCGCAGATGACGCTGAAGGGGTTGATCGCGCCGGCGCGGATCGCGGCGCAGCAGGTCTCACAGGTGACGGCCAGTGTCGTATCGCTGCCGGCGTGGCTCTCGAGCCTTGGGCTGCACGGCGCACCGGCGCAGATCGTCACCGCTACCGCACTCAGCGTGGCACTTCTGATCTTTGCGTTCGCGCATCAGCCGTTCCGCCGTGCCCCTGGCCAGATCGCGGCAGGATTGGCGATCGGCCTGTCGGTCGCGGCCGGCTGGTTTGCGACCGGCTATATGGGCGCCGACGAATTCAACCCGGTGCCGGTCACCTCGCTGACTTTCATCGCGCCGATCGCCGATACCTTGCAATATGCGATGTTGTCGACCGGCCTTTCATTGAATTTCGCCATCGCGACGGTCGCCGGTGTTTTCGCCGGCAGCCTGGTGACGGCGCTTGCGACCGGCCAGTTTCAACTCGAGGGCTACACCTCGCCGCGCCATATGCTGCGCTCGGCCAGCGGTGCCGCGCTGATGGGGGTGGGCGGCGTGCTGGCTCTCGGCTGCTCGATCGGGCAGGGGCTGACCGGCCTGTCGACGCTGGCGCTCGGCTCGTTCGTTGCGGTGGCCGGCATCCTGTTCGGCGCCGCCGCCGGGTTGCGCGGTGCGCGCTTTAAAGCGCGATGAAATTAGGTTGAATCACCATCGCGCTTTAGGCTTTTGTTTGACCATGATCTTTTCGGAAAACCGCTTCACACTTTTCCGGATCATGCTCTAGCTAGCGGGTGAAATCGAGCAGCGCTTCGCGCACGCGCGTGATCACGCTGGTCCACTCCCGGGCCTCGCTTTGGCGGAACAGGCGCGCTGTCGGGTACCAGGGGCTATCGTCGCGGTCGAGCAGCCAGCGCCAGTCGGGCGCATGGGTGAGCAGAATCCAGACCGGCTTACCCAAGGCGCCCGACAGATGCGCGACGCTGGTGTCCACCGATATGACGAGGTCGAGCTGCGCAATAAGTCCCGCCGTATCGGAAAAGCTACCAAGCCTGTCGCTGAAATTCAGGATCCCGCTGCGTGCCAGAGTCTCGGCGTCGCCGGCCCGGAGCTCCTTCTGCAAACTGACAAACGTCGCCTCGACGTCAAGGAGCGGCAGGAGATGACGAAGGTCCATCGACCGCTCGCGGTCGCGCACGTGTTGGGTGTTGCCCGCCCAGGCCAGCCCGATCCTCGGTGCGCGTCCGTTGCCGAGCCGCGGACCCCAATCCGCCTCGGCCTGATCCGGAACGCTCAGATACGGAATGTCGGCGGGAATGGTCTCTGCCCGCGTCCCGAACGCCAGCGGCAGGCTGGGAAGAGGGCAATGGATATCGCAATCAGGCAGCGGATCGCCTTTGGCGACCATCTGCGTCGTGCCGGAAAGGCTGCGCATCAGATCGAGCAGCGGCGCCTCAACCTCCAGCACGACGCGTGCGCCGCGCGCCGCGACCAGCGGCAGATAGCGGCAGAATTGAATCGAGTCGCCAAATCCCTGCTCGCTGTGGAGCAGGATGGTCTTGCCCGCGATGTCCTCGCCGCGCCAGCACGGCGCGGTGAAATCGCGCGGCTTGATTTTCGCGGCAGGCGCCATGCGGCGCCACTCATATTCGGCCCATCCGTGTTCGAAGTCACCTTTGACGAGACAAGACAGGCCCTTGAAGAAATGAGCGTCGGCATGGTCGGGCTGCAATGCGATCGCGCGATCGTAGCTCGCCATGGCTTCGTCGAACCGTTTCAGGTCGTACAAGGTGACGCCGCGATTTGCGAGCGCCGCGGTGTAATCCGGCCGCGAAGCCAGCGCGGCATCGTGGCTGGCGAGCGCCTCCTCGAGCCGCCGGAGCTTGTGCAGGGTGACGCCGCGGTTGTCGAGCGCGGCGGCATCGTCCGGCTGCACGGCCACCGCATGGTCGTGAGTGGCCAGCGCCTCGCCGTACCGCGCCAGATCGTGCAGGGTGACTCCGCGATTGGTCAACGCCTTGATATTCTCAGGCTCCAGGGCCAGCGCGCGCTCGAAGCTGGCCAGCGCCTCGGTGCACCGTCCCAGCTCATGCAGCGCGGCGCCGCGATTGACGAGCGCCTCGGCATAGTCCGGGCGCAAAGCCAGCGCACGCTCATGGCTTTCGAGCGCATCGTCCAGCCGCTTCATCTCGTGCAGCGTGATGCCGCGGCCGACCAGCGCTTCCAGATAATCCGGCCGCAGGGCGAGCGCTGAATCATAGTCGGCCAGCGCCTCGTCAAACCGCTCGAACCTGTGCAGGCTGACGCCCCGGTTGTAGAGCGCCTCGGCGTGATCGGGTTTGAGACGGAGCGCGGCGTCATAGCTTTCCAGCGCTTCCGCATGGCGCTGTAACTTGCCGAGCGCATTACCGCGATTGTTCAGGGCCTCGACATTGTTCGGCCGCAAGGCCAGCGCGCGGTCATAGTTCGCGAGTGCGTCGGTGAACTGCTGCAGCTCGTGGCAGGCGATGCCGCGATTGACGAACGCCTCGACGAAATCAGGACGCTGCGAAAGCGCAGCATCATAGCTTGCTATCGCTTCAGCATGCCGCCCGAGCGCCTGCAAGGCAATGCCGCGATTGTTCAGCGCCTCCGGGTAGTCCGGGCGCAGGGCCAGCGCGCGATCATAGTCGGCGAGAGCCTCGTCGTGTCGCCCGAGCTCGTGCAGTGCGCCGGCGCGATTATTGAGCAACGTAACATGGTCCGGCTGGATCGCGAGCGCGCGGTCATAGCTCTCCAGGGCCTCGGCGTGGCGCCTCATCACCTTCAGGATCGCGCCGCGATTGCTGTAAGCCTCGACGAAATCCGGCCGCAATGACAGCGCCCGGTTGCAATTGGCAAGCGCCGCCTCGCTGCGGCCGAGCGACATATTGATGACGGCGAGAAGATTGAGGGTGGCAGCGGACTCCGGATCGGCGGACAGGATCTTGAGGCAGAATTGCTCGGCTTCCGCGAGCTTTCCTGCGAAATAGGCTTTCAGCGCGAAATCGAAGACCTGCGATACGGTCAGGGAGACGGTCGTCATTCGGTCCGTCCAGGGCGACTTGAGATGCCGCTGCTCTATCTGACTCGCCTGATTCTGGCCAGCACGGTTCAGACCTCTTGATCGGCCGCTCGCGTCACGATGCGGATCTCCGACGTCAGGGTCCGGTGCACCGGACAGCGGTCGGCGATTTCGAGCACTTTTCTGCGCTGCTCCGCATCGAGCGCGCCTTCCACGCCGATCGTGACCTCGATCCGGTCGAGCATGCCCTCCCTGGTTTCGCAGTCGGCACAGTCCCGCGCGTAGATCTTGCTGTGCTCGAGCGTCACGGTCGCCCGCTCAAGCGGCATGCCCTTGCGATCGGCATAGAGCCGCATCGTCATCGACTTGCAGGCGCCGAGCGCCGCAAGCAGGAAATCATAGGGCCCCGGGCCCGTATCGTCGCCTCCGGAGGCGGCAGGCTCGTCGGCGAGGAGATGATGGGGGCCGACTGACACCGTGTTCTGGAACTTGCCGTTGCGGGTTTCGCGCACCACGACCTGGCGCGGGGCCTCCCCGGAAGCGGCGGCCTGCTCCGCTGCGGGAGCGGCGAGATAGCGCGAGGCCCAGGCGGCGATGACGTCGGCAACATAGGTGGAGTCGCGCCTGTTGGTCAGGAGGTGGTCGGCGTCCGCAAGCGAGACGAAGCTCTTGGGATGTTTGGCAGCGACGAAGATGCGCGTCGCATTGTCGATGCCGACTGTGTCGTCGGTCGGCGCATGCATGATCAGCAGCGCCTTGTGCAGCCCGGTGACATGCTTCATCAACTGGTGCTCGGCGATATCGTCGAGGAATTCGCGCGTTATGGGGAAGGGACGGCCGGCGAGGGAGACTTCTGCCCGGCCGTATTTGCGGATGTCGTCGATGCGGTCCTTGAACTGGCCGGTGACATGGGCGGGATCGGAAGGAGCGGCAATCGTGACCACGGCGCGCGCCTCCGGAATCTTCTCTGCTGCCGCCAGGATCGCGGCGCCCCCAAGGCTGTGGCCGATCAGGAGCGCAGGCGCCTTGCGCTTTTCACGCAAATGATCGGCGGCCCGAACCAGATCGGTGACGTTGGAGGAAAAGGTCGAGTTGGCGAAGTCGCCCTCGCTGGAGCCGAGGCCCGTGAAGTCGAAGCGGAGCACTGCGATGCCGCTCGTCGCCAGTGCCACGGCGATCCGTTTCGCGGCCAGCACGTCCTTGCCGCAGGTGAAGCAATGGGCGAACAGCGCGCAAGCGATCGGCTCGCCGTCGGGCAGGTCGAGAGCTGCCGCGAGCTGATGGCCACCTTCGCCCTCGAACTGGAAGCGTTCAGTCGGCATGCTGGCCTCCCACTGATTGTTCTCACCTCTGCCAACGGAAGAGGTGAAGAGGTGTCAATCGCCGGAATAGCGTTGCTCGGTCCACGGGTCGCCGCGGTTGTGATAGCCGCGGACTTCCCAGTAGCCCGGCTTGTCGTGCGCGAGGAACTCGATGGCCTGCAGCCATTTCGCGCTCTTCCAGAAATACAGATGCGGCACCACGAGCCGCACCGGGCCGCCGTGTTCGGCCGAAAGCGGCTCACCGGACCAGCTGTGCGCAAGCAGTGCGTCTTCGGCCGCGAAGTCTTCCAGCGCCAGATTGGTGGTGTAGCCATCATGGGAATGCAGCACCACGAAGCGCGCGTCCTCCCGCGGTCGGCATGCGGCCAGGAGATCGCCCGTCGCAAGCCCCTCCCACTGGTTGTCGTAGCGTGACCAGGTGGTGACGCAGTGAATGTCAGAGGTGAAGTGGGCCTGTCTCTGCGCCATGAATTGCGCGAAATCCCAGAAGACCGGTTGCTCGACCGCGCCATAGACGTCAAGCCGCCAGCGCTCGCGCGGAATCTCGGGCGCCGCGCCGAGGTCGAGAACGGGCCAATCCCTGGTCAGATGCTGCCCTGGCGGCAGCCGCTGCTCCTCGGGCCGGGCGGCCCTGCCGGTGAGGAAGCGACCCTCCTGCGCCCAGCGCTCCTTGGTGCGGGTCAGCTTGCTCGGGGGAGGCTCGTTCTCCTCGGCCATGTCGGATGACCTCAGCTATTCGTGACGATGCATCGCCGATTCACGCTTGGTGTCGCGCATTGTCGTATAGATCAACAGCGACAGGAAAATAACGCCGCTGAGATAATAATAGAACCAGGCCTCATGCCCGATGCTCTTGAAGTAGAGCGCGATTGCCGGCGCCGTGCCGCCGAACACCGATACGGTGATGGCATAGGGCACGCCGACGCCAAGCGCGCGAACATTGGTCGGGAACAGTTCGGCTTTGACCACGGCGTTGATCGACGTGTAGCCGGCGGTGAAGATCCACGCTGCGCAGATCAGCAGGAACACCATGAACGGCGCCTTGGTCTCCTTCAAGACGGAGAGGATCGGCACTGTCGCCAGCGTTCCGACGACGCCGAAAAAGATCAATAGCGGCTTGCGCCCGATGCGATCGGACAGAGCGCCATAGATCGGCTGCAGGAACGTCGCGAACACCAGGGTGCCGAAGATCACCAGCGTCGTCTGATCTTCGGTCAGGCCGACCGAAAGTTTTACGAAGGTCTGCATATAGGTCGTGAAGGTATAAAACGCCGCCGTGCCGCCGGCGGTGAGGCCGACCACCAGGAGCAGTTCGCGCGGATATCTCAGGAGATCACGGATCGACCCTCTCGGCCTCACAGCCTTCTTGGCTTCGATGAAGGCCTCGGTCTCATGCAGGTTGCGCCGCATCACCGCGGCAAAGATCGCAAGCAGCGCGCCGATCACGAAGGGGATGCGCCAGCCCCACGCCTTCAATTCTTCCGGCGTCAGGAACACCTTCTGCAGCAGCAACAGCACGATGATCGCGGTGAGCTGCCCGCCAATCAGGGTGACGTACTGGAAACTGGAATAGAAGCCGCGATGCTGGGCGCCGGCCACCTCGCTCAAATAGGTTGCGCTCGCGCCGTATTCGCCGCCCAGGCTCAAGCCCTCGATGACGCGGGCGAGCGCAAGGATGGCCGGTGCAGCAAAGCCGATCGAGGCGTAGGTCGGCGTGACTGCGATCATCAGCGATCCGAAGCACATGAACACTACCGACAGGGTCAGCGACAGCCGCCGGCCGAAATGGTCGGCGAGATAACCGAACAGCCAGCCGCCGAGCGGCCGCACCAGGAATCCCGCGGCGAACAGCACGGCCGCGTTGAGCTGCTGCACCACGGGATCGCTTTGGGGGAAGAAGGCGGCTGCGAAATACAGCGCGAACGCCGTATAGGCGTAGAAGTCGTACCATTCGACGAGGTTGCCGACCGAGCCGATGAAGATCGCCTTGACCCGGCGCTCGACGTCGGCGACATCCAGCTTTTCGGGAACCCGGGTGATTGCTTGATCCGTCATCTCGGGCCTCCAGCGCCTTTGCAGTGAGTTGCGGGCTTCGCGTACCCGTTCCGGACAGAGCTGGCAAGTTCAAAGAAAATCAACCGGTTAGATTGTCAAGCGCGGGAAATCGCCGCTTTGCGATCATCAGATGCGTCTTTTCCGCCTCGACGCGCGTTATTGGGTCACCAACTCACCCGTCTACATGTGTGACGTGTATGCGCTCCTCACGGATCGGACGTGCCGTGCCGCTGGGCCTGCTGGCCGCGCTGACCTTGGCGCCTGCTCCGCTTCGCGCCGGCGGCCCGGAGGCGGACAAGCCTGCGGTGCCCGACGAGACGACCGAGACGACCAAGACACCTTCCCCCGGGGATAGCGACTCGTTTCCGGCGCGGGCGGCCGTTCGTGCGCTGATCGAGAAGGAAACGGCGAAAACCAAGCTGCCGGCGGACATTGCCGAGGCCGTGGTCTTCGTCGAAAGCCACTACGACCCGGGCACGATCGGCCACGTCGGCGAGATCGGGCTGATGCAGGTGCGGCCCGAGACCGCCGCCATGCTTGGCTTCAAGGGTACGATGGCCGAACTCGCCAAGCCCGAGATCAACATCCATTACGGCGTGATGTATCTCTCCGAGGCCT
Organism: uncultured Bradyrhizobium sp.; assembly: GCA_964454955.1. Classification (GTDB taxonomy): domain Bacteria; phylum Pseudomonadota; class Alphaproteobacteria; order Rhizobiales; family Xanthobacteraceae; genus Bradyrhizobium. The sequence continues at coordinate 23,894 of CAYVVB010000191.1, forward strand.
GGCGGCTGGCGCAGGGCGATCTCTGCCGCGCCCTGATGAAATACCGTGCCGGCCACGGCGAGGAAACAATGACGCCGCGCTCCGTCATCTACTGCAACCGGGCGCGCAACCGACTCATGGCCATGAATTCGCCGTTCGCCGCGCCAGGAGCGGTTGCCGTGGTGACGCCGGATGATCCAGCGCCGGCGGCCACGCCGGTCGCCGCCAAGGTTGAAGCGTCGAAAGCGCCGTCGCGTCCGGCCGATGCGTACGCGGGCTTCAAGCAGGGCACGCAGGCAGCAAGCCGCGCCTACTGGGCCACGCACGAAGCTCGCATCCGCGCGATCAACGCCAGCATCGAAGCAAAATGGGGGCGTGTCGCGTCGCGGTGAGCGGATGCCTATCCGAACAGGATCGGCAACTGCCGAGGGCCCCGGACGGTGCCTTCCGACCAGGCGACCTTGCCGGTGGGGTCGAGGCGGAAGTCGGGAATCCGCTTCAGCCATTCCTCCAGCGCAACGCTCATTTCCATGCGCGCGAGGTTGGAGCCGACGCAGCGGTGGATGCCGAGGCCGAAGGCTGCGTGACGGTTTTCCTTGCGATCGAGCACGACCTTGTCCGCGTCGGGGAAGACGGCGGGGTCGCGGTTCGCGGCCGGGAACGACAGCAGCACCATGTTGCCCGGCTTGACCGGGCAGCCGGAAATCGTCGTCTCCTTTATCACCTCGCGCGCCATGGTCACCGGCGAATAGGCGCGCAACAGCTCCTCGATCGCGGTCGGCATCAGCTCCGGCTCACGCACCAGCCTTTCCCGGTCGGCCGGCGTTTTCGCGAGGTGCCAGAGCGAAGCGCCGATCGCGCTCCAGGTGGTGTCGATGCCGGCGATCAGGATCAGCCGCAACGAGCCCATGACGTGCGTGTCATCGAGCGGCTGTCCGTCCTTGTCCCTGGCGTTCATCAGCGCGGAGATCAGGTCGTCCGTCGGCCGCTTCTTGCGCTCGTCGATATGGCTCTGGAAATACGCCGTCATTTCCTGAACGGCCTGCATCAGCATGCTTTCGTTCTTGATGCCGAGTTCGAGGATCATGTGGATCCATTTGACGAACAGATCGCAATCCTTCTCGGCGATGCCGAGCATATGGGCGATGGTGCGCACCGGAATGTGCTTGGTGTAGCGCGCTGCGGCATCGCATCGTCCGTCGGCGATGAACTCGTCGATCAGCTCGTTGCAGATCGCGCGGACCCGCGGCTCCAGCTTCTTCATGGCGTCCGGCGTGAACGGCGGCAGCAGCAACTGCTTGGCAGGCTTGTGCTCCGGCGGATCGGAGGTAATCGGCGGGGCGGCGTTCCTCTGTACCTCCGGCCGCTCGTCGCGGACGATGACGCGGCGGGAGGAAAAATGTTCGGTATCGTGCGCGATCTGGCGCACTGCCTCGTACGACGTCGGCAGGTAACAGCCGAGAAACCGGTTGGTGTGGACCACCGGGCTCGCCGCGCGGAGCTCATCCCAGATGGGAAACGGATTTTCCGTCCAGCGCGCGTCGGTATGGTCGAAATCGTGAACCCAGTCGGTGACCGGCGGATGCTCGGGCAGGACGCGGTCGGCTTCGGGCGTTGCGTGGATGGGATCTGACATCACGGCATTTCCTTTTGCTTCCTGCGCTCAGGCTGACCCAGGGAATTCTTGGAGGATCGTTTCACTCCTCGATGACTTCGATCGCAAATTCGGGGCAGTTGGCTTTGGCGAGCCAGGCCTTGTCCTCCAGCCCGGCAGGCACTGCGCCGTCACCATGCTCGTGGGCATTTCCGTATTCGTCGAGATCGAACAATTCCGGCGCCAGCGCCTTGCAGCGGGCGTGCCCCTGGCACTTCTCCGGGTCGACGCGGACTCTCAGCTTTCCAGACATTCGGGCGTTCCTCGGTGACACGCGCATTCCTGCGAGGATTGCGGCGCTTGTTGCTTATGAGGGCGCGCGCTCTCGGCTGCGCCGGCAAGTTACGGAATATTACATTCGTTCCGTGGTTGTGATGTCAAGCCACCGCGATCGAAGCAGCACGCTACGAGGTTCGCCGACCAGACGACGTCGAACGTCATTTCGGCACGCGCGGATTGATCGGCGTGGTGCCCCGCAGGCCCAGAATATCCTCCAGCACCTTCGCGCCTGCCAGAAGCTGCGCCTCGCCCCGCGAGGCTGCCACCATCTGCAGTCCGACCGGCAGGCCTGACGCGGTGAACCCGCAAGGCAGCGAGAGCGCGGGGCAGCAGGCCAGCGTGATCGCATAGACGATGCCAAGCCATTGGACATAGTTGTCGAATGTCTTGCCCGCGCATTCGGCGACATAGCGGTTCTGCACGGGAAACGGCGCGACGATGGTCGCGGGCGTCAGCAACAGATCGAAGGTCTTGAAGAATTCCACTGCGCGCGCGGCCATGGCGACGCGCTGGGCTTCGGCGCGCGCGATCTGATCGACGGTCAGCTTCAGCCCTTCCTCGATGTTCCAGATCACCTCGGGCTTGAGCAGGTCGTGCTTGGTGCGCAACAGCTCGGCCTTGGTGAGTGCGAAGTCGAACGCACGCAGCACATGGAAGCACTCATGGGCTTCGCTGAGATCGGGATGGGCTTCCTCGATGATGCAGCCTGCTTCGGCAAAGCGCTCCGCCGCCTTGCGTGTAATCGCGGCGACTTCGGGGTCCACGGGTGTAATGCCGAGGTCGGGTGAATAGGCGACGCGCTTCGGTGTCTTGCCGGAGCGCGCGGCAGACAGAAACGACGTGGAAAGTCTCGGCAGCGACAGCGGATCGCCAGGATGCTCGCCGCTCATGGCGTCGAGAAAGAGTGCCAGGTCCTCGACATTGCGCGCCATCGGCCCCTGCACGCCGAGCGTGCGATCGACCTTGAATTTCGGCGTGGATGCAACGCGGCCGATGCTCGGCCGCAAACCGACGACGCCGCAAAAGCTCGCGGGATTGCGCAAGGAACCACCCATGTCCGAGCCGTGCGCGAGCCAGGCCATGCCGGTGGCGAGCGCGACCGCCGCGCCGCCCGATGAGCCGGCCGCCGAGCGCGACGTATCGAAGGGATTGAGCGTTGCTCCGAAGACTTCGTTGAAGGTGTTGGCGCCGGCGCCGAACTCCGGCGTGTTCGACCTCGCGTAGACCACGGCGCCATTGCGTTCGAGGTGTTCCACCAGGATGTCCGAGCGCGCCGGGATGTTGTCCTTGAAGATCGGCGAGCCCTGCGTGTTACGGACGCCAGCCACGTTGATCAGGTCCTTGATCGGCACCGGCAGGCCTGCGAGCAGGCCGCGTTCGCCGACCGGCTTCTTCATCAGCGCCTTCGTGTGATCGCGTGCGCGGTCGAAGCAGAGGATCGGCAGCGCATTGACCTCACGGTCGACCTTGGCGATCCGCTTCTCGAGCGCATCGAGCAGATCGAGCGGAGTCACTTCGCCTTTGAGGAGCTTGTCGACGACGCTGCATGCGGTTTCCCGGATCAGTTCCTGCTGGCTCACTTCTCAACTCTCCGTTCGCTCTGCTTCGCCCCGTCGTTCCGGGGCGCGCAGAGCGCGAACCCGGAACCTCGAGATTCTCGGGTGCGCAATTGCGCACCATAGTTCGCGCCCCGGAATGACGGACAAGAAACTACCACCCCGCGGCGATCCCGCCGTCGACGGTGAAGATCACCCCCGAGGTGTAGCCGGAGCGATCGGAGGCGAGGAACGCCATCAGATCGCCGATCTCCCGCGCATGCGCGGGACGGCCAAGTGGCAGGGTTTTCTGGAATTCCGTGTAGCGGCTTTCGTCGCCGAACTGATGCCTGGCGCGGGTCTTCAGCAGGGTCACGTGACGGTCGGTGCCGACCGGACCCGGGTTGATGCCGACCACGCGGATATTATCGGCGAGACTCTTGCTGCCGAGCGCGCGCGTCAACGCCATCAGCGCCGCGTTGCCGGCGCTGCCGCAGATGTAATTGGCGTCGAACTTCTCGCCGGCCGCGCCGATGTCATTGACGATGACGCCGCCCCCGCGCGCCTTCATCTGCGCATAGACGAGGCGCGTGAGATTGACATAGCCGAACACCTTCAGGTCCCAGGCGTGGCGCCAAGTCGCCTCGTCGATCTTGTCAATGGAGCCGCCGGGAATGTCGCCCGCATTGTTGACGAGGATGTCGATGTCGGAGGCCTCCCTGGCCAGCCGCGCGATGTCCTCGCTGTTGCGCAGGTCGACGACGTGGACGGCGGCGTCGATCTGATGCGCGGAGCGCAGGCGCTCGGCCAATGTCTTCAACTGGTCGCCGCTACGGGCGGCCAGTCTCAGGTGACAGCCTTCTTCGGCAAAGGCTTCGGCTGCTGCTGCGCCGATGCCCTTGGAAGCGCCGGTGATCAGGACGCGTTTGCCGCGGAGATGCAAATCCATTGGCTTGCTCGCTGAGTGAGAGAGGTCTGGTCGGCAAAACTGTTAGGCGAGGGGCCTTCGGACGGTCAACATTGCACTGCAGCGTTGCATGACCGGCGAGTTTGGTCCATTGCAATCTGATCGACGAATGCAGCCGGCTTCAAGGCGCTTAAGGAATCTCTCGATGAGCAGCGAAAAAAGACAATATCGGATCGCGGTCATCCCCGGTGACGGCATCGGCAAGGAGGTGATGCCCGAGGGCTTGCGGGTGCTGGAGGCGGCGGCGAGAAAGCATGGTCTTGCCGTGCATTTCGATCAGTTCGACTTCGCATCTTACGACTACTACGAAAAGCACGGCCAGATGATGCCGGACGACTGGAAGGAGAAGATCGGCAAGCACGATGCCATCTACTTCGGCGCGGTGGGGTGGCCGGCCAAGATTCCCGATCACGTTTCCTTGTGGGGCTCGCTCATCAAGTTCCGGCGGGAGTTCGATCAATACGTCAACCTGCGCCCCGTTCGGCTGATGCCGGGCGTGGCATCGCCGCTCGCGGGCCGCAAGCCAGGCGATATCGATTTCTGGGTGGTGCGCGAAAACACCGAAGGCGAATATTCGTCGGTCGGCGGCCGGATGTTCCCGGATACGAGCCGTGAATTCGTCACCCAGCAGACCGTGATGACGCGGATCGGCGTCGATCGGATCCTGAAATTCGCCTTCGATCTCGCGCAGTCGCGGCCGAAGAAGCACCT
>CAYVVB010000192.1:0-17454 GCA_964454955.1 uncultured Bradyrhizobium sp.
GGAAGCCGGCCGAAAGCCGCCTACTGTTGTCGACATGCACATTCCCAGTTTGCTCCAGGCCGCTTCCCAAGAGGGCGCCCGCGCGCGATGGTTAATGCATCTGCATGAAAAGCCAACCGTCATGTAAAAAAATTTTTCGCCGCAAGGCAGTCCTGCAAATGGAGCCGGTCAGACACGCGGCGAATTGATGGATGGAACATCTGGCGCCGCGCCCGGGTCCATGCTATATTCCTTTTGCTCAAGTTGAGAATAATTTCTCTGCATGAACCGCCGGCCACCGTTTCAGGCCGGTTTTCTCGGGCCATAGATATACTCAATGAGAGCATATTAGTGGACAAACAAAATGGCGAAGGGAGGCTGTGATGCCGATCGCTGAAATTCTTGGGTCCGACGATCTCGCAAACGTGCAACGGACACCGGACGCTCCGGCGCGGATCGAAGCGAGGGCCGCCGCCTTGCCGATACCGCCGCTGGAATGGACAAGCGAGGTCGAACGCGACACCGCGCATCTCTATGAGCGGGTCAAGACCGTGATCCCACCGATCGAGTGGCCGGTCATGGCGCCCTATGTGAAAGCAATCAATGAACTGAAGGCCGAGCGTGGCGCCGTCATCCTCGCGCACAATTACCAGGCGCCCGAAATCTTCCATTGCGTCGCCGACATCACCGGCGACTCGCTGCAGTTGGCAATCGAAGCCACCAGGGTGAAGGCCTCGACCATCGTCCAGTGCGGTGTCCACTTCATGGCCGAGACCTCGAAGATCCTCAACCCCGACAAGACGGTGCTGATCCCGGATTCGCGCGCCGGCTGTTCGCTGGCGTCGAGCCTGACGGCCGCAGATGTGCGTCTGCTACGCGAGCGTTTTCCCGGAGTGCCGGTCGTCGCCTATGTCAACACCTCGGCCGAGGTGAAGGCGGAGGTCGACATCTGCTGCACATCGTCGAACGCAGTACAGGTGGTGGAGAGCCTGAACGCGCCTACGGTGATCTTCCTGCCCGACCAGTACCTCGCGAAATACGTCGCCTCGCAAACCGAGGTGCAGGTCATCGCGTGGAAGGGCGCCTGCGAAGTGCATGAGCGCTTCACCGGCGACGAGCTGCGCGCCTATCGCGAGGCCGATCCAAGCGTGCAGATCATCGCGCATCCGGAATGTCCGCCCGACGTGCTGGCGGAAGCCGATTTCACCGGCTCGACCGCGCACATGATCAACTGGATACGCAACAGGCGCCCCCGGCGTCTCGTCATGATCACCGAATGCTCGATGGCTGCCAATGTGCGCGCGGAGCTGCCGGAGGTCGACATGGTCCAGCCGTGCAATCTCTGCCCGCACATGAAGCGGATCACGCTCTCCAACATTCTGGAGAGCCTTCTTTACCTGCGCGAGGAAGTCAGCGTCGATCCGCTCATCTCGGAGCGTGCGCGCCGATCGGTCGAGCGGATGATCAATTTGAAAAACTGAACGAGCACGAGCAAGACGAAGAAAAGTCAGCAGCCATGAGCCACTCGATTAACGACCTCGCGCGCGACACCGACGTCATCATCATCGGGGGCGGCCTTGCCGGTCTCTTTTGCGCGCTGAAACTGGCGCCGCGGCCGGTCACGCTGATCTCGGCGGCGCCGCTCGGCCAGGGCGCATCGACCGCTTGGGCGCAGGGCGGCATCGCCGCCGCGCTTGATGAAGGCGACAGCGCAGACGCCCATGCCGCCGACACCATTGCCGCCGGCGCCGGGCTCGTCGATGAAGACATTGCGATCGGATTGGCGCGTGAAGCAGCCGGCCGCATCGACGATCTGCTTCGCTATGGCGTGCCATTCGATCGCGACCTCGAAGGCAGGCTGGCGCTCGGCCGGGAAGCCGCGCATTCCGCACGGCGCATCGTCCATGTGCGCGGTGACATGGCGGGGCAAGCCATCATCGCAGCGTTGACCAGCGCCGTGCGCAACACGCCTTCCATCCGAGTGATCGAAGGCCTGATGGCCGAAGCGCTCTCGGCGGAAGACAATGCAGTGACCGGCGCGCGGCTGCGTCCGCTCGACGATCTCACCGCAAGGCCGATAACCATTGCGGCGCGCAGGATCGTGATGGCGACCGGCGGCGTCGGCCATCTCTATGCCGTGACGACCAATCCGCACGAGGCGAGCGGTCTTGGTCTTGCCATCGCGGCGCGTGCCGGTGCCGTGATCGCAGATCCGGAATTCGTCCAGTTCCATCCGACCGCAATCATGGTCGGGCGCGATCCGGCGCCCCTGGCCACCGAAGCACTGCGTGGTGAAGGTGCAACCTTGATCAATGACAAGGGCGAGCGCTTCATGCTCGCGCGCCATCCTATGGCCGAGCTCGCGCCGCGCGACGTCGTGGCGCGCGGCGTGTTCGCGGAGATCGCCGCAGGCCGCGGTGCGTTTCTTGATGCGCGGGACGCGCTCGGCGCGCGCTTTGCCGAAAAATTCCCGACCGTTCATGCAAGCTGCCTTGCCGGCGGAATCGATCCGGCGAAGCAACCGATACCCGTGGCGCCGGCCGCGCACTACCACATGGGCGGCATTGCCGTGGATGTGCGGGGCCGCACCTCGATCGATGGACTCTGGGCCGGCGGAGAAGTGGCCTCGACCGGCGCACATGGCGCCAATCGTTTGGCCTCCAACTCCCTGCTCGAAGCAGTCGTGTTCGCCGCGCGCATCGCCGAGGATATTGCAGATAGCCCTTCTCCGTCGCCGGCCCGTTTGCCGCCGGTCCCGCCGGTTCCGCGCAATTGCGCGTCGCCTGCGCGCGCCGTGCAAGACCTGCGTACAATGATGTCGTCGCATGTCGGCGTCATCCGCGACGGCGAGCATCTCGCACAGGCCGTGCGCATCTTCGCCGCGCTCGAGCGCGATGCTGACAATATCGCGTTACGCAACATGGCAACCACGACGCTGCTGGTCGCCGCGTCCGCCTTCAGCCGCCATGAAAGCCGTGGCGCACACTACAGGTCCGACCATCCGGCGGACAGCAAGCCCCTCGCCCGCCGCACCATGACCACACTGGAAGAGGCGCGCAAGATCGCGGACGCGCTGGACGGCAGCCCTCAAAAACTCACGCAGCCGATGATCGCTTAAGGAGACCGCTGTGACGACACCCGCTTCCCTGTTGCATCCCGACGCCTTTCTCTCGCCGCTTGCGATCGACGAGGCGGTGGCGCGTGCGCTTGACGAAGATCTCGGCCGCGCCGGCGACATCACCTCGACCGCGACCATTCCGGAAGCAACCAGGGCGCATGCCGTCATGGTCGCGCGACAGGCCGGCGTGATCGCAGGCTTGCCGCTTGCGGTTGCGGTGTTTCGAAGGCTCTCGCCAGATCTTGTCATGGAACCCCATATACGCGACGGCGCGGCAGTCGCGGCCGGCGTCCATCTGCTCACGATATCGGGACCCGCGCGCGCGGTGCTTTCGGGCGAGCGCACTGCGCTGAACTTTGTCGGACGCCTTTCCGGCATCGCCACGCTGACATCAAGCTATGTGCGTCACACCGCAGGCACGAAGTTGCGCATCTGCTGCACCCGCAAGACCACGCCGGGCCTGCGCGCGCTGGAAAAATATGCGGTGCGCTGCGGCGGCGGCTTCAACCATCGCTTCGGTCTCGATGATGCGATCCTGATCAAGGACAATCACATCGCAGTCGCAGGCGGAATCAAGCCGGCGCTGGAGCGCGCCCGCGCGCATGCCGGTCATCTCGTCAAGATCGAAATCGAGGTCGACACGCTGGCGCAACTGCGCGAGGTATTGGACACCGGTCTGGCCGACGCCGTGCTCCTGGACAACATGGACCTCGCAACGCTCGGCGAAGCGGTCAGGATGACGCAAGGCCGCGTGGCGCTGGAAGCCTCCGGGGGAATAGCGCTCGATTCGATTGCCCGGATCGCGGCAACCGGCGTCGACTATGTCTCATCCGGCGCACTGACGCATTCGGCGCGGAATTTCGACGTCGCGCTGGATATCGACGCGTGAAGTTCCCCTCTTCGCTTGCGGAGCGAGGCGAACGATTCGGACCGCCGAAGGAAACCTACCGCCGCACCGAGTTCGGATACATCTCGGCTTCGCTCTTCGCTTCTTCCGCAAGCTCCGCCGAGATCGCGGCGGTCTGCTGCGGCGTTCCCCAGCTCGGTGCGTCGCTGCCGTCGCCCCACGCCTTCGGCCGGTAGAACGTGTGCACACCGAATTTGTACGTCCGCTTCATTTCGGCAGCCCAGGACGGGTGCACATAATAGGCATGGTAGTGCGTCGATTTGCCGACTTCCGGCAACCAGATCAGACCATCGAGCATCGCCTTGGCGATCTTCTTCGCGCGCTCCCACATGTCGGGCTCGCGGATGACATCCGGATATTTGTCGCAGGCGAAGGTGAACTGGCAGGCGTAGTGCCGGTACTTGTTCTGGTAGACCACGCCACAGACGCTGGTGGGATAATAGCCCGAGAAGGCGCGGTTCATCACCACCTGGGCGACCGCAATCTGGCCGCGCACCGCCTCGCCGCGCGCTTCGAAATAGACGGCTTCCGCGAGGCACATCTCCGCCTTTCCTCGCGATGCCTCGTCGAACAGGCCCAGTCGCTCGGCCGGCGTCCTGGCGAGCTGATTGTCGGCGTTTACCTCGCCCTTCGGCGCGATGCTTTCGCCGCTCTCCGTTTCCCTGGCTGCTCCGCCTGAGAGCGGCAGCGACGCCGTGACTTTCATGTCGGGATCGGACAGCGTATCAGGGTTGACGATCAGCGGCTCCTCGCCCGGTTGCCAGCGCTCGAGGTTCTCATATGCGCCGCCGAGCGAAGCGGTACCGAAATAAAGGCTCGCGGTCTTGACGTCGAAGCCGTCGTCCTGCGAGGGCGCCTGCGCCGTCGACTGAGAGTCCGGCTCGTTCGTGAGATCATCGAGCGGTCGGGCTTCCAGCGACAGCGAGATATCATATTGCGGCAGCGGCGGCGCGCTGAGCGCCTCCTGCAATTCCGGATCAAGCCTGGCCGGAGCCGCCGACAGCGCGGCGGTCCTTGCGCCGGCGACCGAAATGTTCGGCGCGGCCGGGTTCTCCAGCAGCGGTGCCCCCTCCGCGGGAGCGGCGTTCTCGATCGGCGCCGGCGGCGGCAGCACGAGACGGTCACCCTTCAGCGTACGATCGACCTTGGGAAAGTCGGAAGCCTGATAGCGCGGCGGCGTCTGCAGAACCGGGTTGCGTGCGACCGGGCCGGTGAGATCGCCCTCGCGCTGCAGGAGCGCGAGCCGGTAGGTCGCGCTTTCAGGGGCGGAGGTGCCGATCGGGCGCGCGAAGCTGTAGGTGGCAAGCTGGATGGACGCGGCCGCGGAGAACACGCGCTTCTGCCAGCGTTCGGCGACGCCCGGCTGGCGCGCCAGCAGCGAGGCGATGTCCTGATAGCCGATCTCGTTCGGCGCCAATGCGAAGATGCAAAGGCCGACACCGAAGGACGCGAAACGCACGCCCTTCGGCCGGTTACGCACGACTGACATTGATACGCTCACGCAACGCTAACTCACGTCGGGAACCGAACGCAGTACCGTGCAATTCGATCTTTTGCAGTAGTATCTTATTTAGGTTGCTGGCGCGTTAATCGGCGTGACGCGCGCGACGCGACGAACGTGGGTTCGCGCGCCTCTGCGTGATGGCGAAGAGCGTTGGAATATGGCCGCTGGCGCGGATGGTAAATGTCCCGTCAACGAAGAGGATGAAGGAACTCTTTACATCCGTTTCATTGCGGGACGGCGGCGGTGATTGCGCGTCGTTCCGGGGCGGCTCGAAGAGCCGAACCCGGAATCTCGAGATTCCGGGTTCGTCGCTGACGCGACGCCCCGGAATGACAGTTCGGCCAGCTCACGCCGTGCTGGCGACCGCCTTGCCGATCGCGGCCTGCGCCGCGGCGAGCCGCGCGATAGGCACGCGATAGGGCGAACAGGAGACATAATTGAGGCCGGTCTCATGGCAGAATGCCACGGATGCCGGATCGCCGCCATGCTCGCCGCAGATGCCGACCTTCAGGTTCGGTCGCGTCTTGCGGCCGCGGGCAACGCCGATCTTGATCAGTTCACCCACACCTTCGCGATCGAGCGAGATGAACGGATCGACCTCGAAGATTCCCTTGGCGATATAGGTCGAGAGGAAGCTTGCGGCGTCATCGCGACTGATGCCGTAGGTCGTCTGCGTGAGGTCGTTGGTCCCGAAGGAGAAGAACTCGGCGGACTTGGCGATATCGCCGGCCATCAGCGTCGCGCGGGGCAGCTCGATCATGGTGCCGACCTGATAGGTGAGCTTCGTGCCGGTCTCGCGCATCACGGCCTGCGCGGTCGAATCGATCCGCACCTTGACGAGATCAAGCTCGGCCTTCGTCGCGATCAGCGGCACCATCACCTCGAGCCCGACCGGCTTGCCGGTGCGTTTGTCGGCTTCCACCGCCGCCTCGAAGATGGCGCGCGCCTGCATCTCGGCGATCTCCGGATAGGCGATCGCGAGCCGGCAGCCGCGGAAGCCGAGCATCGGGTTGAACTCCGACAGCTCCCGCACACGGTCGGCAAGCCGCCGCGGATCGGCGTTCATGGCGCGCGCGACCTCCTCGATCTCGGCGTGGGTGTGCGGCAGGAATTCATGCAGCGGCGGGTCGAGCAGACGGATCGTGACGGGCAGGCCCTTCATGATCTCGAACAACTCGACGAAGTCGGCCCGCTGCATCGGCAGCAGTTTCGCCAGCGCCGCGCGCCGCGCCTGCTCCTCCTCGGCGAGAATCATCTCGCGCACGGTGCGGATGCGCGTCTCCTCGAAGAACATGTGCTCGGTGCGGCAAAGCCCGATACCCTCCGCGCCGAACTTGATCGCGGTACGCGCGTCGTCGGGCGTGTCGGCGTTGACGCGCACACCGATCTTGCGCAACTGGTCCGCCCAGCCCATCAGGGTGCCGAATTCACCTGACAATTCCGGCTCGATCATCGGCATGCGACCCGCCAGAACCTGGCCGAGCGAGCCGTCGATGGTGATGACATCGCCGGTCTTGAATGTGCGCGAGCCCACGCTCATCGTGCCGCGGCCATAGTCCACGCGAATATTGCCGCAGCCAGAAACGCAGGGCTTGCCCATGCCGCGCGCGACCACCGCGGCGTGCGAGGTCATGCCGCCGCGCGTGGTCAGGATACCTTCGGCGGCGTGCATGCCATGAATGTCTTCGGGGCTGGTCTCGATGCGGACCAGGATGACCTTGCGGCCGTCGGCCTGCAGTTTGGCAGCTTCATCGGACGAGAACACGATTTCGCCCGACGCCGCGCCCGGAGAGGCTGGCAGACCGGTTGCGATCACGTCGCGCTTGGCGGAGGGATCGATGGTCGGATGCAGCAGCTGGTCGAGCGAAGCCGGATCGATGCGCGATACCGCGTCCTTTTTCGAGATCAACCCCTCGCTGGCAAGCTCGACCGCAATCCGCAGCGCGGCCTTCGCCGTGCGCTTGCCAGACCGCGTCTGCAACATCCACAATTTGCCGCGCTCGACCGTGAACTCCATGTCCTGCATGTCACGGTAGTGCTTTTCCAGGATGGTGTAGATGCGCGTCAGCTCCTTGAACGCTTCCGGCATCGCGGTTTCCATCGACGGCTTGTCGGAGCCGGATTCCTTGCGGGCGTCTTCGGTAATATCCTGCGGCGTGCGGATGCCCGCCACGACGTCCTCGCCCTGCGCATTGATCAGGAATTCACCGTAGAGCTTGCTTTCGCCGGTCGAGGGATTGCGAGTGAAGGCGACGCCGGTGGCCGACGTCTCGCCCATGTTGCCGAACACCATGGCCTGCACATTGACCGCGGTGCCCCAGGATTCCGGAATGCTGTGCAGCTTGCGATAGGTCACCGCGCGCGCATTCATCCACGATGAAAACACCGCACCGATCGCGCCCCACAATTGATCGTGCGGATCCTGCGGGAATTCCTTGCCGGCCTCGCGCGCCACCGCGTCCTTGTAGCGGCCGACCAGTTCGACCCAATCCTCGGCCGAAAGATCAGTGTCGAGCGAATAACCCTGGCTGTCCTTGAAGGTGTCGAGGATATCCTCGAAATGATGATGCTCGAAACCGAGCACCACATCGGAATACATGGTGATGAAGCGGCGGTAGCTGTCGTAGGCGAAGCGGCGATCGCCCGACATTTCCGCAAGCGCCTCGACCGTCTCGTCGTTGAGACCGAGGTTGAGCACGGTGTCCATCATGCCCGGCATCGAGGCACGCGCACCGGAGCGCACCGAGACCAGAAGCGGATTCTTGGGATCGCCGAACTTCTTGCCGGTGAGCTTGCCGACATAGTCGAGCGCCTTTTCGACCTGCGCCTTCAGCTCCTTCGGATAAGTCTTGTCGTGCTCGTAGAAATAGGTGCAGACCGAAGTCGGAATGGTGAATCCGGGCGGCACCGGCAGGCCGAGGTTGGCCATTTCGGCGAGATTGGCGCCCTTGCCGCCCAACAGGTCGCGCAGGTCCGCGCGGCCCTCAGCCTTGCCGTCGCCGAACGTAAAGACCCACTTGCCAGCCTTTACGGCGGCCGGCGCAGCCTTCCTGGCGGCCGGCGCCGAGGCCTTTTTCGGCGCGGGGGCGGGTTTGGCGGCGACCTTCTTCAGGGCCTTCCGCGGCGGAGCGGCCGGTGCCGGCTTGGTCCGGGCTGGCGTGGATCGCTTTGATTTCGCAGCGACTTTTTTCGATCTCGCGAGGGCTTTGGCCATGACTTGCAACGATCCAGTGGAATTAATGGAGGGTCGGTGATTTTTTACGCGGCTTACACCACTTTGGGCGGGCCCGCGCAAGCCGAACAGTTCCGGTTTTTCCCGCTACAGGTGGAGCCACCGCAACAGGCCGAGACCGATCAAACCGACGCAGATCAGGTAGATGGCTACAATAAGGTTGAGAAGGCGCGGCATGATCAGGATCAAAATGCCTGCGATCAAAGCCACGATAGCCGGCACGTGCGCAGCGGTGATGACCATTGAATTGTCTCCGGGGGAGTGTGGGGAAAGGCGAATCGGGAACGGCATCATAGCCGTGCGGGTTCCGGAATAGGAGACGCCGATGGCTGCCTTGTGGTTCCGCAGCCTCGCGGATTGCGTGAAATTGTTGCGAATAAGCCGCGCTGTTCCGGGGAACGATAAATGGCGCGCGGCATTGGCGCAGGGTGTGCCGGCGCGAGCCGGCCTGCATCAGTGAAACGGAGACGCTAATGCGGAACAACATGCTTGTCATTACAACCGTGGCTGTTGCCTGCAGCACGCCGATGATGACGGCGAGCGCGCAAACAGTGGGCGTCGCACCCGGCGGAAGCGTTGTGGTGGAGGATGCTCCGGGAATTGCGACCGAGCAGTGGCGACCTTTTCGCGAATACGTCGTACGCGAGCGGACTCCCGACTACGCCATTCCGGGACGCGTGGCGGTCGGCACCATTCTGCCGGAAGCAGGCGTGACCTTTTACGACGTTCCGCAGTCGTTCGGCGTGACGCCCTATCGCTACACGATCGTGAACGGCGAAACCGTGCTGGTCGAGCCGCGCACACGGCGCATCGTCCAGGTGATCGACTAGGATTCGACCAAATTGTCCGGATGGCCGCAGCGGCGCCCGGACAAGGAAGGCCCCGTCCGGTCCCCCCCGCCGGGCGGGGTCCTTTTTTGTCTTGCCGCAGCTCATGCGGCTTTCTTCGCCACAAGCCGGTGAATCCTTTTGCCCGACGATGCGCTGACCACGTCCTCGTCGAGCAGCAAGGTCGTCTTCGACAATTCGCCGCGCACGAGCTCCGCATCGAAGGCGGCATAGAGCCGGCCATGCCCATCGCGCAGATCGGCGTCCTCCGTCACGCGCCAGCTCAGATAAAGAATGCCGCCCGGCCTTGCGATGTCGAGCAGACGGCGCACGGATGGCGCGATCTGCGCGCGATCAAGATGCATGATGACGGTTTCGCAGAGCACGCTGTCGTATGTATCGGGCGCGATGCCATCGAGGTCCGGAAGCTCGGCGGACAGGAATTTTAGGCGCGGGTAGCGGCTGCGCGCTTCCGCCAACAGGCCTTTTGAGGCATCGAAGCCGACAGCCGGAAAGCCCCTGGCGTTGAGCCAGGCGACCTCGCGCCCGCTGCCGCAACCGATGTCGCACGTCGTGCCGCCCGCGATGAAGAAGCGCGAGACGACCGCGTGCAGGTCGGCCGGGGCCGGCTGCGCGTGCCAATCCTTCGCGAACGCCGCCGCATCCCGGTCGTAAGCGGCGAGCGTGGCGCGATCCATACTCAGCCTTCGATCCTGGAGAAGTCGGCAACCGCGCGCGTGGCGGCGCGAATCTGGTTGAGCAGCTTCAGGCGGTTCTCGCGCACCTTCGGATCGTCGTCGTTGACCTTGACCTTGTCGAAGAAGGCATCGACCGCCGGCCGGAGTTTCGCCATCGCGCTCATGGCGCCGGCGAAATCCTCTTTTGCCACCGCTGCGCCGGCATCGGTCTTCACCTGCTCGATCGCCCTCGCCAGCGCCTTCTCCTCATCCAGGCTGTAGAGCGCAGGGTCCGGCGCGCCGTTGAAGGCCCGCTTGTCCCTCTTCTCCTCGATGGCGAGAATGTTGGTCGCGCGCTTTGTCCCCGCCAGCAGATTCTTGCCGTCATCGGTGTCAAGGAACGTTGCGAGCGCCTCGACGCGGCGGACGATCATCAGCAGATCATCCTGGCCGTCGAGCGCAAAGACGGCGTCAACGAGGTCGTGCCGCGCGCCCTGCTCGCGTAGCTGGACCTTTAGACGGTCGGCGAAGAAGGCGAGCAGATCGCTCGGAATCCTCTCGGCATCACCAGCACATTTCGCGGGCAAGCCGCCCAACGCGAACCTGGTTGTCTTCACGAGCGAAAGCCGGAGCACGTTTTCGAGAATGAGCCTGATCACGCCCAGCGCCGCGCGCCTTAGCGCATACGGGTCCTTGCTGCCCGTCGGCTTTTCGTCGATCGCCCAGAAACCGACCAGCGTGTCGATCTTGTCGGCGAGCCCCACCGCAATCGAAACAGGATTGCTCGGTACGCTGTCATTCGGCCCCTGCGGCTTGTAATGCTCCTCGCTGGCTGCCGCGACGGCAGGGTCCTCGCCCTGCGCCAGCGCGTAGTATTTGCCCATCAGGCCCTGCAGCTCGGGGAATTCTCCGACCACCTCGGGGAGCAGGTCGGCTTTCGCAAGGCGCGCGGCGCGCCTGGCTTTATCCACATCGGCGCCGACCAGGGGCGCAATCTCCGCGGCCAGCCGCTCGATGCGCGCAATACGCTCGCCCTGCGTGCCCAGCTTCTCATGGAATACGATCGAGTCGAACTTCGGCAGGCGATCTTCCAGATGCGTCTTCAGGTCGGTGTCGTAGAAGAACTTTGCATCCGACAGGCGCGCGCGGATCACGCGCTCATTGCCGCCGACGATCGTCCTGCCGCCGTCCGCCGTTTCGACATTGGCGGCGAGGATGAACTTGTTGGCGAGCTTGCCGGTCTTCGGGTCGTTGACGACAAAGCACTTCTGATTGTTGCGGATCGTAGCGCGGATCACTTCGCCGGGAATGGACAGGAAGTCCGCATCGAACGATCCCATCAGCGGCACGGGCCATTCGACGAGGCCTGCGACTTCATCCAGCAGCGCCTGGTCCTCGACGAGATCGAAGCCCTGCGCAAAGGCAAGCTGCCGCGCGTCGGTGATGATCGTATCCTTGCGCCGCTGCGGATCGAGCACGACCTTTGCGTCCAGAAGCTTCGCTTCGTAATCCTCGAAGCGGCGGACGTTGATGGCGCCGGGCGCCATGAACCGGTGGCCGAAGGTGGTCTGACCAGATTCGATGCCGTCGACCGAGAACTTCACCACGTCGGGTTCTTCGGTCTCGAGCCCGAAGGTCGCGGTGATCGCATGCAGCGGACGCACCCAGGCGAGCGCACTCGGCCTTGCCGAACGTGCGCCCCAGCGCATCGATTTCGGCCAGGGGAAGGTGCGGATGATGACCGGGAGAATCTCCGCGAGAACATCGATGCTGTCGCGGCCGGCCTTCTCGATCAGCGCGACGTAGAAATCGCCCTTCTTCGGATCGCGCTGGATCTTGGCCTCGTCGAGGGACGCAAGACCGGTTGCCTTCAGGAAGCCCGCGATCGCCGCCTGCGGCGCATCGATGCGCGGGCCGCGGCGTTCGTCCTTGAGGTCGGGCTGTCGCACCGGAATGCCGTGCACCGTCAGCGCGAGCCGCCGCGGCGTGGCGAAGGCCTTCGCGCCGTCATAGACGAGCCCCTCTGCAACCAGCCGGTCGGTCACCATGCGGCGCAGATCATCAGCCGCTTTCGCCTGCATGCGCGCGGGGATTTCTTCGGAGAACAATTCGAGCAGAAGGTCGGGCATTGAAGGTTACGATCTCTGGGCAAAGTCGGCGAGAACGGCGAAGGCGTCGATCGATCAGCCGCCGGCGCCACCCGCCTCCGTGTGAATCCAGGCTTCGCCGCAGGCCTTGGCGAGTTCGCGCACGCGCAGGATGTAGCTCTGCCGCTCGGTCACCGAGATCACGCCGCGCGCATCCAGCAGGTTGAAAACATGGCTGGCCTTGATGCATTGGTCATAGGCCGGCAACGCCATCAAATGCTCTTTGCGGTTGCCTTCGCGCCAGCCGGCGGCGAGATATTTCCTGCAGGCCTCTTCCGCCATCCGAAACTGCTCGAACAGCATCGCGGTGTCGGCATATTCGAAATTGTGCCGCGAATATTCCTGCTCGGCCTGCAGGAAGACATCGCCATAGGTAACGCGCTCGGCGCCGTCGCGGCCGTTGAAGTTGAGGTCGTAGACGCGGTCGACCCCCTGCACATACATCGCGAGCCGCTCCAGCCCGTAGGTGAGTTCGCCCGCAACCGGTGCGCATTCGACGCCGGCGACCTGCTGGAAATAGGTGAACTGCGACACTTCCATGCCGTCGCACCAGCATTCCCAGCCGAGGCCCCAGGCGCCAAGGGTCGGGCTCTCCCAGTCGTCTTCGACAAAGCGGATATCGTGCAGGGAGGAGTCGATGCCGATCGCGGCAAGCGATTTCAGGTAAAGGTCCTGAAGGTTCGGCGGCGACGGCTTCATGATGACCTGGAATTGATAATAATGCTGCAGCCGGTTGGGATTTTCGCCGTAGCGGCCGTCCTTGGGCCGCCGCGAGGGCTGGACATAGGCGGCATTCCAGGGCTTTGGCCCGAGCGCGCGCAGGGTCGTGGCGGGATGGAAGGTGCCGGCCCCCATTTCCATGTCGTAGGGCTGCAGGATCACGCAGCCCTGCTCCGCCCAGAAGCGCTGGAGCGCAAGAATGAAGGCCTGGAACGAGCGTTCCGGGCGCATATGCGGAGGCAGAGCTTCCATCGTCAAAACGGGTCTCGCGGGGGGGTTGGAATGCGCGGGACCGTATCGGCGCAAGGGCCGGGAATCAAGGCAATGGCGGCCGTAAACTGCCGCCGCGCGGTGCGAAAGTCGCCGGGTCAGCCCGGCCGATAGGTGCCGGTCAACGGGTCGCGTCGCAAGGTCGGAATTTCGCCTGACCTCGCCGCTTCGGCGACGCGCGCAAGCCGCGCCTCCTCGAGTTCCTGGTTGACCCGCAGAGCCGTCTTGTAGGCCCAGCGGATCACCGCCAGTCCACCCAGCACGCCCGCGAATGCGATGAAAGGCGGCATCAGTCGATCCTTGTCCATGGTTTCCGCCCCGAGCTACATTCTCGCGCAAGCAAAAGCCCTCTGCAACGTCCCACTTGGGGACAAATGGCGCTCCGGCCCGATTCAGAAGCCGAATTTGGCCCAAATGGCCCGCCTTTCCAGAGACGAGATCAAATCGTCGGGAAGGCCGGCGAGCCCCTCCGCCGCCAGTGAGCCCGCCCCCGGAGACCTGCGGCCGAGCAGGCCGGCGAGCATCCCGCCTGACGGCGCCACCACAGGCGTCATCACCTTCTCGCCATAGCGGGCGCGCAGCGTCGAGCGGAGGTCGCCGATACCATCCGCCAGCCCCAGCGCAACGGACTTCTCGCCTGCCCAATATTCGCCGGTGAACAGCTCGTCGTCCGGCCCTCTCAGCCTGGCGCCACGGCTGCCCTTCACGAGCGCGATGAAGATCGCATGAATGTCGCGCTGGATCGCCTTCAGCCGCGCGACGTCGTCGGGGTTTTCGGGCAGGAACGGATCGAGCATCGCCTTGTGCTCGCCGGCCGTATAAAGCCTGCGCTCGACACCGATCTTCTTGATCAGGTCCTGCAAGCCGAACGAACCGCCGACCACGCCGATCGAGCCCAGGATCGAGGACGGATCGCAGAAGATTTCGTCGCCCGCGCAGGCGATCATGTAGCCGCCGGACGCCGCGACGTCCTCGACGAACACCAGCACCGGCAGCTTCTTCTCCTCGGCGAGTTGCCGGATGCGCAGATAGATCTGGCGCGATTGCACCGGCGAGCCGCCGGGCGAATTGATCAGGAGCGCCACCGCCTTGGCATTCTTGTACGAGAACGCCCGCTCCAGGGTCTTGGCAAGCCCCGAAAGAGTCATGCCGGGCCGCAGCGGCGTCACCGCTCCGATGACGCCGGCGAGCCGGATCACGGGGACCAACGGAGTTCCGCGCCGCAGCCGCGCGGGCAACCATTCCATCCCGCGGTCGATCAGGCTGCGCCAGCCGCCACGAACGCTCACATCTTCGGCCATGCTGTTACCTCAAATTAAAATTAACCGTTTCTTATCACGGCAGTGTCATTTGAACGGTTGGAACGCCTTTTGCATCTTTTGGTTGCTTTGGCCGATTGCCAGGCCGCAATGACGCAGCGGGGAAGTACATGAAAATCTATCTGCTGATGCTGCTGATCGGTACGCTCTTGACAGCTATCCGCTTTACTTCCGTGCCGAAACGAAAACCGGAACCGCTCAAGCAATAAACCCCTTCCCGATCACCCTATCGCCAATGGCAGCACTCCCTGTCCCGCGAGAATTTCCGCAACCTGTTTGTTGGGCAGCGCCGCCTCGTCGTTGAGCATCAGCGCGGGAAAGATTTTCGTCGGCGCCCTGCCTCCCTTCACCGCGCGAAGGAGAACGCGAATCGCGGGCTTGCTGGCATCGCCATGCACCGGCAGGATGGCAAGACTGCCGAAGCCGCGATCAAGCGCTGCGAGCACTTCGCAAAGACCGTCGGCCCGCCAGATCAGCGTGAGAACGCCGCCTGACTTGAGGATCCGCCGCGCGGAACCGATCCATTGCTCGAGCGTCTCAGGCCCGGCCATATGCGCCGACGCCCTCGCCTGGTCCGGAGAGCTGCGGTGGCGCGCGGCATCGTTGAACGGCGGATTCATCAAGACCACGTCCGTCGAGTCGGGCGGCAGGTCGACGGTGGCGAAGACCTGCGCCGGCGCCGTTGCGTCCAGCACGAGCACTTGCGCGGCAATTGCATTTGCGGCGGCGTTGTCACGGGCGAGCGCGGCGAGAGCGGAATCGATCTCGACCAGGATGAGGTCGATGTCGGCGACACGACGCGCCACGCCAAGCCCGGCCGCGCCGACGCCGGCGCCGAACTCCACCACTCGCTCGCCGGGCCGCGCCGGCGTGGCGGCGGCCAGCAGGATGGCGTCATGGCCGGCCCTGTGCCCCGATTTCGGTTGGCGCAGATGCAATCGGCCGCCGAGAAACGCGTCCTCGGTCAATTCCAAAGCTTGCTCACTCATCGGGGCGCAGTTCATGGGATAAACCGGCATCTGCGAGGATCTGCCGCGCAGCCTGATTGTCCTCGTCACGCACCAAAATTCGCCGCGGCAAAATGCCAAGCGAACCTTCGATGATGCTCATGTTCTGGTCCAGCACCACGTGATGGATATTGGCGCCGTCGAGCAGCGCGCCGATCGCCGAAACCAGCACGATATCGTTGGTTCGAACCAATTCCCGCAAATCGCCTCTCCATGTCCGGCCCATGTGGGGCGGTAACGCAGGCCGGTCAAGGACAGACCGCCCTTGCCGCGTGACGTGGCAGTTTCTATTGTCGTTTCGGAGCATAGCAAAAGTGGAGACCCGCGTGGCGGTAATTGTACCCTTCGAGAGCCCCTCGGGCGCATCGATCGATGCCCTGATCGAGCTTGTTGCCGCCGACATGGAGCGGGTCAATGCAGCGATCCTGGCGCGGACGGGATCGGAAGTGACGATGATTCCCGAGGTCGCCAATCATCTGATCTGCTCGGGGGGAAAGCGGCTGCGGCCGATGCTGACGCTGGCGATGGCGCAACTCTCCGGCTATTCCGGCGAGGGCCATATCAAGCTCGCCGCCTCCGTCGAGTTCATGCATACCGCGACGCTGCTGCATGACGACGTGGTCGACGAGAGCGAGCTCAGGCGCGGCAAATTGTCCGCGCGAATGTTGTGGGGCAACGAGGCGAGCGTGCTGGTCGGCGACTTTCTGCTCGGCCAGGCGTTTCGCATGATGGTCGAGGTCGGATCGCTGCGCGCGCTCGATATTCTCTCCTCCGCCGCGGCCACGATCGCCGAAGGCGAAGTGATGCAGCTTGCCGCCGCCAAGAACACCGCGACCACCGAGGACGAGTATCTCGCCGTGATCCGTGGCAAGACGGCGGAACTGTTCGCCGCCGCCTGCGAGGTCGGCCCGGTGCTGGCCAATCGGCCGAAGGCGGAGCAGACCGCCTGCCGCTCGGTCGGCATGAATCTCGGCATCGCCTTTCAGCTTGTGGACGACGTGCTGGACTACGGCGGCAAGGCCGCCAAGCTCGGCAAGAACATCGGCGACGATTTCCGCGAGGGCAAGATCACCCTTCCCGTGGTGCTCGCCTTCCGCCGCGGCAACGACTCCGAGCGGGCCTTCTGGGTGCGAGCGCTGGAGCGCGGCGAGATCGGCGACGGCGATCTCGAGCACGCGATCGGGTTGATGACCAAGCACCGCGCGCTGGAAGACACCATGAACCGCGCCCAGCATTACGGCGCCATGGCGGTCGACGCGCTGGCGCTGTTTCCGGCCTCGCCGATGAAGTCGGCGCTGGAGCAGGTTGTGGCGTTCTGTTTAGCGCGGTCGCATTAGCGAACGTCCTTCGTAGGGTGGGCAAAGGCGCCTCGGCGCCGTGCCCACCGCCCGATGCTCGAAGCCCATTGGTGGGCACGCTTCGCTTTGCCCACCCTACGCAAGAGTCACAACTTTACGTTCTCGCGGCGCATGGCGTCCGAGTCTTGCTCACGATCACACCCTCTGAAATACAGAGGGCGCAGGGAAGACCGGGTGGCCGCTGCACCCGGGGCCCCCGCGCAAAAGGCAATTTGCGCGAGCGCGTTGACCACAGGTACAGGCGGAGACACTCCGGCCTTCCCTGCGCAGTGGTTTACGGCTTACTTCGTACTCTCCCCGGTGAACCGGCGTTTGTCACCGTCATAGGCGCGATGCGAAGCATCGTCGCCTACTTGGCGCTTGCATGGGCGCGCCAGGACCACACGACT
>CAYVVB010000193.1:0-27466 GCA_964454955.1 uncultured Bradyrhizobium sp.
GAGCTTTATCGGCATCTTCCTGATTCCGATGCTGTACGTTACGTTCCAGAGCGTGCGCGAGCGCACCAAGGCTCGATTTGGATCGCGCAAGGCGCGCGCACGACAAGACCAGTCCACGGGTTGAGAAAACGGACGCTTCAACAACTTCCCATTCCTGCAGTGGCCAGAGTCGTCACGTCGCCGGACGCACCTCGACCGTGGCGGTGCGGCCGGATACAAGGGCGATATCGGGCGGAACGTCGTCCAGTTTGATCCGGACGGGCACGCGCTGCGCCAGCCGCACCCAGTTGAAGGTCGGATTGACGTTGGCGAGCAGATTGCTGCCGGCCGTGCGATCGCGATCTTCGATGCCGGCCGCGATGCTTTCGACGCGGCCCGTCAGACGGGTGTTGTCGCCCATCAGCCGGATCGAGACCGGATCGCCGACATGGATACGTGACAGCTTGGTCTCCTCGAAATAACCCTCGACCCGCAACGTATCCGTATCGACCAGCGCCATGACGCCCTTGCCGGCACTGACATAGGTGCCCGGACGAAGGTCCATATTGGTAATGCTGCCGTTGACGGAGGCGCGCACGTCGCTGCGGTCGAGATTGAGCTTCGCAACGTCGCGGTCGGCGACCGCCTGGTCATAGGAAGCCTGTGCCACGAGCTGGGTTGCCTTCACTTCGTCCTGCTTCTGCTGCGACACCGCATCCGTGGTCAGTGCGCGGTAGCGTTTGAGATCGAGCGTCGCCTGATCCAGCGAGGCGCGGCGTCCGGCAACGACAGCCTCTGCCTGCCGCAGCGCCAGTTCAAAGCGTGCGCGATCGATCCGGAACAGGACGTCGCCGCGCCGGACAGTCTGGTTGTCGCGAACGAGCACCTCGGTCACGAAGCCGGAGACGTCCGGCGCCACGACCACGACATCGGCGCGCACGCGCCCATCGCGCGTCCACGGTTCCACCATGTAGTAGACCCACAGCCGGTAGCCGACCGCAATCGCTGCCAGAACGGCGATGCCCGTGATCACGTAGCGGCCGAATGACGCGAGGAAGCCTTTCACGACAGAAACTCCGCGGAGAAATAAACCACGCCGCCCAGCAGACAGACGAAGACGGCAAGATCGAACAACGCGCGGTGCCAGACATGCCGGTAGAGATTGATGCGGCGAAATAATCGCGACACCAGCGCTGAGAGGACGTAGGCGATCACGATCTCCATCAGCAGCGCAGGAACGAAGACGCCGTAGATGTTGAGATCGGATCTCATGCGACCCTCGCTCCGGCGATCGAGGGATGGGAGAGGTATGGCGAGGATTCCGGGAACAGTCCGCGACGGATGCCGACGAGGCCGATCAGGGCGTCCTGCTTCGCGATCATGTCGGGATCGTCGACGGCGGCGGCCAGCGCAGAGTCGATCTCGGTGAGCAGGCTCTCCGGCATCGGCCCGCCGGAGTGCGCGCGGAAGGCGGCCGCCAGCCGGTCGAGCATGCCGTCGATTGCCTGCAATGTGTTCGGCGCGAGATGATGGCGGGCGCGGCGTAGATCGATGATGTTGAGCCCGACGCGCAACTGGCTCAGATTGTCGATGTCCCGCCGGTCGATTTCGGGAATGGCCGCAAGGCGCTGAACCAGCAAGGCGAGGCGGCTCAGCATGGCGCCGACAAACGTCGCCCTGTCGCGCTGGCCGCGCCGTTCCGCAGCCACGGCAAGCGACAGCCAGCCGGTGCGCAACACCCGGCGAGCGATCCATTCCGACCCGACTGCGCGCGCCGTGCGGGTCACCACGATCGCGACGACGATGCCGACGACAAAGGCGGTCGATGAGTTGGCGAATGCCGCGAAATCGGCCTCATAGGCGGATTGCAGCGCCAGCAGTGTTGCGGAGTTGACCGCAAGCGGAGTGCCGATGGACCTCGTCGAGGGACGCGCGATCAGATAGCCGAACAGCAGAAAAGTCGGCGCCAGCGCCGCGATCACCATCTCGACATCGGAAATCCGCGGCAGCAGTGCGAACTGGTAGATGGCGACGACGACGATTGCGACGACTGACCATAGGCCGAAGCGCTTGATGCTGACCCCCGGATCGTCCTGGGACGCAAAGATCGAGCTGGCTACTGCTGCCATCATCGGCGCAAAAGCGCCGTCGGGCCATGCAGTGGCGATCCAGAACGCGCAGCACAGAAGGACGGAGATCGCCGCGCCCGCCGCCGACCACAGGGCGAGTGCGTGATCACGGTGGCGGGCGACCGCAGCCCCGGCCTCCGGATTGAACTGAAGGCGGACGCGCGAAACCTCGTCGCCCTCAGCGATCGCCGGGCCAAGTGTGCGGCAGTCCTGCAACAGATCGACCAGCTCCCGGACGCGGATCAAGAGGCTGGTGATGAGAATCTGATCCCAGCCGGAGCCGCCGGCGAGCGGTGGGTGCCGCGCCTCGATCTCCGCCACAAGCCCGGATGCCGCCTGGGGCGCCTCGCCACCGTCGGCGATCCATGCCGCCACCTCGTCGAAAAGACGTGCAAGCGAGGCGTGATCGTCACGTAGGCGCGGTCCAAGTGAAGCGATGCGATCGTTGATGGAGGCGAGTATCGGGAGCAGCATCAGCATGTGCCGCCGGAGCAGGGGCAGTCCACGCGCGGTATTGACATCGGTCAACCGGTCATAGGCAAGATGGTCCTCCAGCGTTTCGATCTCGGCAGCCTCGCTCAGCAGGCGTTGCAGCTCCCGCTCATGGCCGGTGCCGTGCCCGGCGAGCGCGTCCTGAGACAGCTTTCGGGCTGAGGCGAGCCAATAGGCGAGCCGCTCGGACACGGCGGGGCCGATGCTGCGCGGAAAGAACGTGGAGTTGACAAGGCTCGCGCAGATGATGCCGAGAGAGATTTCCTGGACGCGCGCAACGGCGGTGTCGAAGATGTCGCCGGGGTCGGACACGGCAGGAAAACCGATGATCGCGACAGTGTAGCCCGACAATATGAAGGCATAGCTGCGGGCAGTCCCCTCCAGCAGGGAGAAGTAGAGGCAAAGGGCGACCCAAAGCGCCACTGCGAGGCACAGGAGTTCCGGCGCGTTGACGAGGTTGGGCACCATGGCAATGGTGGCGACGGCGCCGACCATGGTTCCGAGCAGGCGATAGAACGCTATCGAACTGGACGCCCCGGCCAGCGGATGGGAGGTGATGTAGACCGAGGCCATCGCACAGTACGGACGCGGCAGCACGATCCACAGCGCGATGACGAGGGCGATCATCGCGGCGCAAAATGTCTTGAACGCAAAGATCAGGTCTGCGTAGCGGACCAGGAAAGGCCTGTCTTGCGTCATGGTCAGGCTGCCTCTGACAGAGCCGCGACAGATGCAGACATAGTGGCCCAGCGCTCCACGCGCTGCAAGCTATCGAGGCTGATGCAGGCCTTTCGGGCGGTCAGTTCCACGCGCGGGCTTGTGCGGTCGTGCCTGCCGCGCCCGCCCGGTTATCCGTCACGCCATGGTGGCCTTCGGAGCGGTGGCCGTCACGATGCTGGCCGCCCATCCGACGGTGGTGTTTCACAGGCCGCTCGCCTCGAGCCGGCGGCTCTCGCGTCACGCCTCAGCCATGGCTTGGGCGCCGCCGAGCAGTTTGACGTTGAGTCTGCCGCCGGTGAACAGCATGTCGCTCAGCGCCTCGTCGACGTCGACGGAGATCACCGTCTTGCCGCCGTCGCGCGCGACGCTCGATTGCGCGATACGCCGCATCAGCTCCTTGATGAAGGCGGCGCTGACGCCGGCAGTGCGTCGCACGGCTTCGCTGACGATCGGCTCGGTCAGCGGAAGGCCCTTGCCGTAGAGGCGGACCAGCTTGCCGCGTCCGGTCTCGTCCGGCAGCGGCACCTCGATTGCCTGGTCGATACGCCCGGGCCGCCCGGCCAGCGCGCTCTCGAGTTGCTCGGGCCGGTTGGTGGTGAGGACGAACAGGATATCCGCGTCCTCCTTCAAGCCATCCATCTCGTTGAGCAGCTTGTTGAGCAGAGACTCCTCGCAAGGTCCCATGTCGTCGCGGTCACTGGCGATGAGATCGACATCCTCGATCACCACCATGGCCGGCTGCAGCAGGCGCGCCAGTGTCATATAGGGGCCCAGCAAGCCGACCTGCTCGGCCGTGACGATCAGCGTGGTGTGGTCTGGAAGATTGGTGGCGAGATAGCGGATGGTGTGAGTCTTGCCGGTGCCCGGCGGGCCATAGAGCAAAATGCCCTTGCGCGTCGATTGGCCAAGCCGGCGAAGCGCATCGCGCGTTCCGACAAAGCTCAGCACGTTGCGATCGAGCAGTCTCAACGTCTGTTCCGGCAGGATCACGTCCTCGCGGTCGACCGACGGCAGCCGGTGCACCATGACGCCCCGCAGCCGACCGCCATACTCGGCATCGCCGTCGAGCGAGAGGATCTTGCCGCGATAGGAGCGCGCCGCGTGCACGGCTCGTTCCAGCTCTACAAAGCAGCGCTGCACAAAGGCATCGCCCGCCGGTCCCTTGGGTACCGCGATTTCGACGCGCATCATGGCTTCGGCGCGGTATTCCCGGTCGTAGGAGAGAACGACGGCGTAACGAAATTCGCCGGACTGGCACAGCCATAGTCCGTTATGCAGACATTTGACCGGCGCGGTACCGCCGACATCGACCTCGTGGTACTGCGGTGGTGCGAGGGAAATCGGATTCCGTCCACCTCGCTTCAAACGCGCGAATGTCAGGGCCTCATAACGATATTCCTCGTGCGCGCCGAAGAAGAGGACCGGCGAAGCGAACAGCTTGTCGATCGCGACCTGGACATCGGCGCGCATGTGGCCGGGGAACTGCCGCACCATGGTTGCGAGCTGGTTTGGCTGAATCTCTGCGAAATGCCAGGCGAGCGCGTCGCAGGCAAATTCGAATCGCACCTCGTACGACTCGGGCCCATCCGTTTTGGATGCGGCGTCGCAGGTGATCAGCAGCGGATGGCCGGCCGTGCGGATGCGCTCTTGCGCCGCATCAAGCAGGGCCTTGGCAATTGTGGGTGGATACGGGCCGCAGGCGACCTTGCGCTGCTGCTCGATGACGTTGCTGAGTTCGATGGCTTCCCGCTTCTGCTTGCCGAACAGCGTGCAGAGCAGCTCAATGATGAACTCGTAAGGCGTGTCGTCGTCATCATGAAAAACAAGCTGGACGGGTTCAGCGGTGGCGGCAATCTGGTCCATGAAAATCCCCTGACACAATCAAACGAGAAAAGAACAAATAGAGAACATCATGAACGATGCCATTCGTCAAGCGCTCTCGCGCACGAAAACGCGTCGAACGTGCTTTCAACTTCCCTGACGGCCGCGCAGCGACGCCGGCCTAGCCCGCATCCCTTACCGGCACGCAGGGTTGGCAGCGGATGGGATCGCCAGAAAGGTGATGCTGGCAGGTCGCAATCGCACCACGCCGGCCGGCATCGGCGTCGCCGCGATCTCGGGCAGCGCATCGTCGCCACCCAGCGCGAGGGCCTTGTCGTTCAGTTGCACGGTCTTGTCTTGCAGGCGCGAGGCACGCAGCACGTAGCGCTCGGAAGGACGCGCGAGCGCAAGATCATGCGGCCTGTCGCGCGAGGCGTTGATGGCGAGGATGGACACGCCGCCGGCCTTTCCGGGTTCACAATGGGCATAGACATGCAGTCCGGCTTCGGCCGACCCGCCGGGGTCGAGCACGGTTTCTCCCATCAGGCGGCGCCACAGCAGCGCCGCCCAATAGTTCGGCCTGGGCGCAAAAGTTCTTTCGTCCAACAGGCCGTAGTCGCTTCCGGTCAGCGTGTTGTGCATGACGACCTGGACGCCGGCCCTGGCCAGCCGTCCAAGCTGATCGAGATAGCGGAACGTGTCGAGATAAGTCGCGTCCCATGCGTTTCCGCCGCAGGCGGCATCGGCTGTTTCAGTCAGCCAGATGGGCTTTCCGGGCGCGAACTGGTCGCGAAGCGCCTTGTAAAAGGCAAGGCTGTTGTCCGTCCGCGAAAGCCATTCCTCGGAAAGGGCCTGCCCGGGCGTATCGCGGCCGCCGCAGCGTCGCGACAGCGTGCCGTAGTGATGATACGAGAAGACATCCACATCGGCTCCCGACGCCGCGAGCAGGTCGCGCGTGCTCATGTTGGTGCTTGGGCTGGAATGGGATTCGCCGATCGCGCCGGGACCGGCGATCAGCGTTTCCGGCGACGCCTGCTTGATGAAGTCGCGAAAGATCCTGAAGTCGCGCCCGTAGGCGGCGGCATCGTAGCCGGGCGGCGCGCCGTTCCGGGCTGCGAGCGTCGGCTCGTTCATGTATTCGGCCGCCGCAATGCTGGCACTCAAGGAGCGCGTGTAGGCGAGCAGGCGCTGCGCCTCGCCCGGCCTCCAGTCGCCGTCCGGCCCACGCGTCCCTGCGCTGACCGCAAAGGATGTGACGATCGGCGCGCCGACGGCTTGCGCGAAATTCACGACTCCTCGCCATTGCGCACGCGAAAGAACGGAATCGAACCCCGCCGGCGGTGTCAGCGGCGCGCTGTCCGAATCGGCAAAAAAAGTCGCGTTTGCCCAGGTGCCGCTGACCCGCAAGTAAGCAGGCGACAAGGCTTTCGCGAGCTTTCGCAGTCTCGCATTGGTCAGATCGATCGGCGGCCGGTAGGAATAGAGGCCCTGATCCGGCGCATGTCTTTGGCGATAGGGCGTCCAAAACCGGCCGCCGGTGACCTCCACCATCTCGACATTGTAGGACTGAAACCGCCGGTCGATCTCGCCGATACGGGCCATCGTGCCCGGCATGAGGGTTTGCTGACCGAATGCCTGGGAGCATGCGGTCAACATCATCAGCAGGGTTGCCGTTGCATACTTCGCCGCCATCATCGAGCCCAGGCGTTACCAGGGATTGTGATTTGATATCGGCCCCTGCATGAATTCAATGCGCGTCATGACGCGCTTCCTTCGCAAGGTATCCTCGTTTCCAGCGGCCCGCGCCGCAGTTATGCTGATGCAGGTTTCGTTCTGGCGATCCGATCCGGGGATAAGGGGATAAACGATGAGCGACCTCAAGATAGCGGTCGTCGGCTTCGGCAAGATCGCACGCGACCAGCATGTGCCTGCCATTGCGGCCGTTCCTGGTGTCGTGCTGGTGGCCGTCGTCGATCCAGATCCTGTGCCCTCGACCGTGCCGCACTTTCGCACGCTCGAAGAGCTGCTGCGCGAGGGCCCTTCATTCGATGCGGTTGCGCTGTGCACGCCCCCGCAGGTGCGCCGCGCGCAGGCAGCGATTGCGCTGGCTGCGCAAAAGCACGTGCTTCTGGAAAAGCCGCCGCTGGTCGCCGTCAGCGAGATGGCGCCGCTGCTGACCGCGGCGCGCGAGGTGCGGCGCACCTTGTTCGCCGCCTGGCATTCGCAATTCGCACCCGCCGTCGAACCGGCGCGGCGCCTCTTGGCCGAACGCAAGATCCTGGCGGTGACGGTCACTTGGAAGGAGGATGTCCGGATGTGGCATCCGGCACAGGACTGGATTTTCGAGCCGGGTGGGTTTGGAGCGTTCGACCCCGGCATCAATGCGCTGTCGATCTTGACGCGCGTCCTGCCGCGGCCGGTGTTCGTCACCCGCGCCACGCTCCACGTCCCCATCAACCGCGGCGCGCCGATTGCCGCCGATCTCGAATTGTCGGACGATGAAGGCCTGCCGGTGCGCGCTGTGTTTGATTTCCGTGAAAGCAAGCGGCAGACATGGGACATCCATTTCGAAACCGCTTCCGACGGTATCACCCTCTCCCACGGCGGCAGGCTCCTGCTCCATGGCAGCAAGGTGATGCTCGATGAGGAGCAGCAGGAGTACCCGTTGCTCTATCGCCGCTTCATCGGCCTCGCCGCGCAGGGAAGAAGCGACGTTGATCTCTCGCCGTTGCAGCTCGTTGCCGATGCTTTCATGCTTGGCCGACACCGCTTGGTCGAAGCTTTCGATTGGGCATGAGGACGACCGCGGCCGGCTCCGCTGCCTTCCCGATGAAGCTAACTTCGGTGTCAGAATCTGGCGCATTTGTCATTTGAAGTGGCTGCATGACTTCGGTCTGCTGATCTCCTCTTTGCGACAGGCTTTGTCGCTGCAACTCAACAGCGGAGAAATGGGATGACCCACAGGCTTGTTAAGTACCTCATCGCGGGCGCGCTCGGCACCGCGATTGCCCTGGCATCGCCGGCCTTCGGGCGTGGCGGTATGGGCGGCGGTGGCGGCGGCGGTGGCGGTGGTGGCGGTCACGGCGGCGGCATGGGTGGAGGCATGGGCGGTGGAATGGGCGGCGGCGGTCGCGGCATGGGAGGCGGCTTCGGCGGCACGGGTGGTGGAATGAGCTTCGGCGGGATGCGCGGCGGCATGGGCGCCGGCGGAATGGGTTTCGGCAGGATGGCTGGAAGCCGATCCTTCGCCGCCGTGAGCCCGGGTGCGCGTTTCGGCGGCTTCAGAGGCGGCCCGCGCTTCGTCGGCAGTCGGTTTGCGCCGACGCCCTGGAGCCGTGCGGCCTTCACGCCGCGCTTTTCACGCTTTGCCTTCCATCGCCCGTTCTTCCATCATCATCGCTTCCATCGGTTTGCGTTCTTCGGCGCGCCGTTCTGGTACGCAGACTACGGTTACGATAGCTGCTGGAGCAGGGTCTGGACCGCCTATGGACCGCAATGGGTCAATGTTTGCGGAGACTATTACGGCTACTACTAGTCCCAGCCGGACCACATGATCGTGATGATCGCCACCGGTGCGTTTTCCGCAACCGTGAAACTGGATAGGCTGGTGGCGATCGTTGGAGAGAATTCATGACGGGAGGGCATCGCCGCATTCTCGTCGTCGAGGATGACCCGGAGACCGCTGGCCAACTCGTGGAACAGCTCACGAGCAGCGGCTACCAGGTGGACCTCGCAGCTAGCGGCAACGAGGCGCTGCGCCACGGTGCCGCAAGCGAATATGCCGTGATCACGATTGACCGCATGCTTCCGGACATCGACGGCATCGCGGTCATGCGGCAACTGCGCGACGACGGGATCGCCGCTCCCTTCCTGATCATCAGTGCGCTCGGCGAAGTCGACGACAGGGTGCGCGGCCTGCGCGCCGGCGGCGACGATTACCTGGTCAAGCCGTTTTCGTTCATGGAACTTCTGGCGCGCGTCGAGGTCCTTGGCCGGCGCAGCGAAACCGTCGTCAAGGAAACCATCCTTCGGGTCGGCGATCTCGCCGTCGACCTGATCTCGCGGACGGTAAGCCGGCGCGGCAAGGAAATTGCCCTTCTCCCGAAGGAGTTCCAGCTTCTGGAGTATCTGGTGCGCAACGAGGGCCGTATCGTGTCGCGGGCCATGCTGCTGCAGCACGTCTGGGATCTCCATTTCGATCCTTCGACTAATATCATCGACGTCTATGTCGGACGCGTGCGCCGCAAAGTCGACGATCTGCAGGCCTATCCGCTGATCCACACGGTTCGCGGCATTGGATACTGTCTCCGTGCTCCTGGCTAAGACCTTACGGTCGTCGACCTTCAACCTGGCCCTGATCGGCATCGCGATCTTCGGCGTGATCGCATCCGCCATCTTCGCCTACGTCTACATGTCGACGTCTTCCTACATGCGAAGCCGGGTCGATCGCGCCATCGCGGCCGACCATGCGAGCCTGCGCGAGGCGTATGAGCGGCGCGGGCGCGACGGGCTGATCGGCCTCATCCGGCAACGTATCGCCGACACGGGTTCTGACGACAGCGTCTACCTCCTCGTCGATGCCCGGTCGGAGGTGCTTGCCGGCAATTTGAGGGAATGGCCGCCAGCGGCGGCGAGCGCCGGAGGATGGACGGAATTCCGCCCGGCCGGATTGTCGACGAACGCGAGCAGCCGGCCGCGCCTGCGTGCAATGTTCGAAACCCTTCCAAACGGCGAGCGTCTGATGACGGGAAGGGACATCAGCGATCTCGACAGCTTCGCCGCCAGGATCAGGACGGCCGTGATCGCGGCCGTCGCCTTGATGTTTGCGGTTGCGGTTGCGGCCAACGTTCTGGTGACGCGACGGACCGTCGGGCGAATCGAGCAGATCAACGCCACCAGCCGGGCCATCATGCAGAGCGGCCTCGACAAGCGCATCCCGCTCCGCGGCAGCCATGACGAATGGGATCGGGTCGCGGAGAATCTCAACCTGATGCTGGACCGCATCGAAATGCTGATGGGAGAGGTGAAGCAGGTCAGCGATAATGTCGCGCACGACTTGAGGACGCCGCTCACGCGGATGCGTGGGCGGCTGGAGAAGGCCTATCATGGTGCTCGCAGCGGCGAGGCCGATCAGGCGCTGATCGGGGACACCATCGCCGATCTCGACGCCGTCCTGCGTATCTTTGCATCCATCGTCCGGATTGCGCATATCGAGACGCAGGCCCGAAAGGGCGCCTTCCACGCCGTGAACCTGATGGATATCGCCGGCGAAGTCGTCGAGTTGTACGATGCGGCTGCCGAACAGGACGGCACCCGCTTGACCCTTGCCGGCGATCGGAACGTGCTGGTCACCGGCGACCGCGATCTGATCTTCGACGCCATCGCCAATCTTGTCGACAATGCGATCAAGCATGGCCGCGCCGGAGGGCAGGTCGCCGTGACAAGCCGGAGTATCGACGGACAGGCGGTGATCTCGATCGCCGACGATGGGCCTGGCATCCCTCGTTGCGAGCATGAACAGGTCTTCAAGCGCTTTTATCGCCTCGAACAAAGCCGCTATACGCCGGGAAACGGCCTGGGGCTCAGCCTCGTCTCCGCAGTCGCCCGTCTGCACGGCGCGCGTATCGAGATGCTGGATACCGCGCCGGGGCTGACGTTCAGATTGTATTTTCCGCCGCTCTCTGCGTGAAGGGCAGGCGTGAACGCAATGCGTTGAAGCCTATTGCGCGCGGCGACGGCGGGTTTAGATAGGGTGAGCATCAAAGAGGATTGTAGATGACTGCACTTCAGAGCAACCTGCCCGTCGATCCCGTCAAACTCGACCGTCTCGCCGAGGTGGCGATCAGGGTGGGGTTGCGCTTGCGTGAAGGGCAGGACCTTTTGGTGACCGCGCCTGCGGTCGCGCTGCCGCTGGTGCGCAGGATTGCCGAACATGCCTACAGGGCCGGTGCCGGGATCGTAACTCCAATTCTTTCCGACGAGACCGTGACGCTGGCGCGCTACCGCTTCGGCCATGACGGCGGATTCGATCACGCGGCGAACTGGCTCTACGAGGGCATGGCGAAAGCCTTCTCGCAAAACACAGCGAGGCTGGCGGTCGTCGGCGACAATCCCATGCTGCTGTCCGGCGAAGATCCGGTCAGGGTCGCACGCGCCAGCAAGGCCAATTCGATGGCCTATCAGCCGGCGCTGGAGAAGATCGTCAATTTCGACACCAACTGGAACATCATCGCCTATCCGAGCCCGTCTTGGGCCAAGCAGGTGTTCCCGGACGTGCCGGAGAACGTCGCGGTCGAAAAGCTTGCGGAGGCGATCTTTGCGGCTTCCCGCGTCGATCGCGAGGATGCGCTGGGTGCGTGGGACAGGCACAATGCGGTCTTGCGCGAGCGCACCGAATGGCTGAACGGCCAGCGCTTCAGCGCGCTGCACTATACCGGCCCCGGCACCGATCTGACGGTCGGTCTTGCCGACGGCCATGAGTGGGAAGGCGGCGCCTCCGTCGCCCGGAACGGCATCACCTGCAACGCCAACATCCCGACCGAAGAGGTTTTCACCACGCCGCATTGCCGGCGCGTCTCAGGCCATGTGGTCAGTTCGAAGCCACTCTCCTATCAGGGCACGCTGATTGATGGCATTGCCGTCAAATTCGAGGAGGGGCGCATCGTCGAGGCGCGCGCCAGCCGCGGCGAGGAAGTCCTGAGCAAGGTGCTCGATACCGATGAGGGCGCCCGCCGTATCGGCGAAGTGGCGCTGGTGCCGCACTCCTCGCCGATCTCGAAAAGCGGGCTGTTGTTCTTCAACACGCTGTTCGACGAGAACGCCGCCTCGCATATCGCGCTCGGCCAGTGCTATTCGAAGTGCTTTGTCGGTGGCGACAAGCTGACGCCGCAGCAGATCGCGGCGCAAGGCGGCAACCAGAGCCTCATTCACATCGACTGGATGATCGGTTCCGACCAGACCGACATCGATGGCCTCCATGCCGACGGTCGGCGGGTGCCGGTGTTCCGCAAGGGCGAGTGGGCGAAGTAGGAACGATCGCTCCCGGGCGCGCGAATGCGCGTCCGATGACAGGCCTGCGATATCCGGGAGCCGGACCCGATATCGTTGCGCCCATGCGGGACGCATCCCGCCGTGCGTCAGGGGCATCCTGCTGCGACCGCTGTGTGCCGGCCGCGTTTTCTTTGTTGCGTGAGGTAGTCGCCCACCGGCCACGTAAGACTTCGTTTACCTGCAGGCCCAATGATTCACGTGTCGTTGAGGAGGGTTCCAGCATGCGTGCGGAGCCGCAGGATTTCCAGTGCGCGACGCCCACAGGACTTGCCGAGCAGACGACTCACAATCAAACAGGAGTCGGTCAGTCTCAGATCCATGTTTTCGCCGATGACCGCATCGGCGCCAACTCGATCTCGTCAGGACGGGACGGTAAGCAAGTATCCGCTCTTGCTCACGCCGGCGATCCTGGGAGGACGGGAATCGCAATCGGATCGATTCGGAGACTGACGGAGGTTCTGGACAAGTTCCGGGGTTCGATCGCGGTCCGTTCGGCCGCAATCGGAGGCACCCTTGTCGCTGCCTTTGGTCTCGGCTGGGCCTGCTCGCTGATGCTCAATCCACGTCCCGGTGCGGGTCCTGCCCGGCTCGATCACGAAGCCGTCGCGTCTGTCGGAAGGCCCGATTACGAAAAACTACATGTCCGGCGCAACCACCGCATTGCAAAGTCGGCCGCTACCCTCAACGCGGCGCCTGCTCAGCCGAACAAACCAAGGTTCGCGGCTTCGCCAGCGAGCCTGCGCCCAAGCTCTTTGGAGCCCGCCCAAATGCGGTCCGAACCGCAGGGCCCGGTCCTGGAGAGCGCGCGGGAGACTATTTCGCTGCCCGCAACGCTATCGGCCTCGAGCGATTCAAATCCGTCACCCAGGCCTTCGCCGATCCCCGAAACGAAACCGACCACGATCGCCGGCTGGACCGTTCGCGAAGTCTACGGGGAGACCGCCGTTCTTATGGGGCCTGATCACATCTGGACCGTGAGGACGGGAGATGACGTTCCGGGAGTGGGCCGGGTCGATTCGATTGTGCGATGGGGCAACCGTTGGATCGTCGCAACCACAGCGGGCCTCATCTCGACCGAATAGGGCTGCTCTCGGCATGAGCATTTCCGGTCGACGAATTGCGTTTGTGGCGCATTGACGGCCGCGCCCATCCTGTCCATCATTCCAGCCCGAGCGCGCCTGCGACGGAGTGCGCCAATCCCGTGGAGTGGCAGCCATGATGCAGAACCTCGTGGCCGGATGTGTGCTGGTGGCTTTGGTCGTCATGGGCGTGCTTGCCTACGCCCAGAAGCACGAAGGGTGCTTGCACGGGCGCTCGATCGAAACCTTCAAGCCCTGCGGATCAGTCAGTTCGGATTTGTAGGAAGGGTTCTGCGAAAGCTAAACCGATCATCGTTTCATGGCTGCCTGGCGGGTCTTCTAATTGTTCGCGAACTCCGCTTCTGCTCCGCGCCCGCCGGGATGCCTTCCCGCACGCTGCGGCAGTACCAGCACGCAGACGATGATGAAAGCTGCGATGACGGCCGAGGCGAGCGGCCGGCTCAGCGCCAAGCCGCCGTCGTTGAGCGGCTTGTCGAGGAAATCGCCGACTGTCGCACCGAGTGGCCGGGTCAGGATGAAGGCGGCCCAGAACAGCGTCAGGTGCGAGACTTCGGTGAGGTCGTAGAGCAGGACGATGACCGCGAGCTCAAGCGGATGTGACGTCACGGCTCGCCTTTTGCGGCAAATTGTAAAGCCTTTCGTAAGGATTGCTTAAAGCTACCTCGCTAGTCTTGAGAGAGCGGCGGCGCCCTCTCTTCGGAGCGGGCGGCTTGTTCATGTTGGGGGAATCGATGTCGCCTGGACTGATCGAAATTGGCAATCTCGATGTGGAATTGACGGCGCGGCCGATCGAGCCGTCCTGGATTATCGAGGGTGAGCCGCGGGCGAGCGCGTGCAACATATCGCAGAGCGCCGACGGGCTCGCGACCACCATCGTCTGGCACTGCACCGAAGGCAAGTTCAACTGGTATTACGATTTCGACGAGACGATCCTGATCCTGGAAGGATCGATCGTGCTCGAGAACGACACCATGCGCCCGACACGCTACGGCCCCGGCGACGTGATCTTCTTCAAGGACGGCGCGCATGCCAAATGGCATGTCGAGGGCCACGTCAAGAAGCTCGCTTTCTGTCGCAAGACCCAGCCGGCCTGGCTCGGTTTTGCCTTGCGCGTCATCGGCAAGATCGGACGGATGTTCATGCCCGTCGGCAGCCGGAAGCCGGCGAGCGCGATTGGCGGGGGGCTGGCGCCTGACAGCATCACGGCTGGCGACGTCTTGCGCGCACGTCCACGATAAGGCGCCAGTGGGCGCTATCGAGCTGTTTGCCTTCGCCCAGCCAGTGAAATGAATCCGGCGTGATCTCGGTGAAGCTCCAGCGCGTGAGCGCGCCGGTTTCGGACGCGCCCTCCTGGACGATATCCTGTCCCCGGGCGCGTCCGATCTGCTGCCGGAACGAATTGGTCGCCGGATCGATCCAGTAAATGCGCCAGGCCTCGATGGCCGGATCGTAGATGCGGATGGTGGTGCCATACCAGTTGCCCGCAATCGGAAAGGCCGGCGCGTCCTCGCGATCTGCAAAGCGTGGGATCATCCAGACGTCCTGGACGGCGCGGCCTTGCAAGATCCAGCCAAAGTGGATTTCACCATCCGCCTTGTGGCTGCCGCCCTCAGGCCCGTGCGCAGTGATCTCGGCGTCCCAGCTGCCGACAAATCGTCCGTAGAGCATCAATGCCTGGGCGCGTTCGGGATTTGGCCCTTGCGCATGCAGCACGGCGGGAAAATCGATTGGCGTCGGTTCCATGTTGATCTCCTTCCTTGAGGAAATCACCACGAACGGCGGCGATCGCACTTGGAGAAAATTGCGGTTCGCTAAAGCGCGATGGGATTAGGTTGAATCGCCATCGCGCTTTAGGCTTTTGATTGAGCATGATCTTTTCGGAAAACCGCTACACACTTTTCCGGATCATGCTCTACACGCCTTCCAGAATGATCACCGTCGGCGTCGTCGGCAGTGTCTCGCGTGAAATCCGCAAAGTGCGTTCGCTGCGCGGGTCGATCGCGAACTCCTTGCCGATCCGCTGCATGAACTCGTCCAGCGGCGTCGCGAAACGGTGCATCGGCAGCACCACCGAGGCGCGCAGGCGGCGGGTGATCTCGGAAATGCCGTCGAGCGACATGGTGTAGGTGCCGTCGATCGGCACCATCACGATGTCGAGCCGACCGATCGCGGCGAGGTGCGTATCATCGAGCTTGACGTGCAGATGCCCGAGATGGCCGATGCACAGGCCGGCCACCTCGAAGATGAAGATCGAATTGCCGTCCTTGATCATGTCGGCGCCGGAATGATCGCCCCAATAGCGGCGGATATCGGTGGTGACGTTGCGGATGAACACATCGCCGATACGCTCCGAAATATGCGCCGGCTGCCCGTCGTCGCCCCAGCCGTGCAGCACATGGGGAATGCGCAGGTCGGGGAACAGCGTGTAATGCGTCGAGTGTGCGCGGTTCATGGTGACGACATCGGGCAGGCGGCCGATCTGGTAGGCGCCGCTGTAATCGGTCGCGATGCGCACCCCGCCCGGCGTGTCGATGAAATATGTGGAGTGGCCGCCATAGGTGATCGTGACCTCGTCAGTGGCGGAAGCAGGCGGGCGCAGGCCGACCGGCATGGCGCGCGGTCCCTGCGCCATCGCCAGGCACTCGCTACGGGGAGTGTCCTGTCCGGCGTTCTGCGCCGTGGCCGGCGCGACGCAAAAGCCGAGCAGGGCGAGAGCGGTGAAAGCAAATCGTAGCACGGCAAGACTCACCCATGAGGAGCTCAAACAGTATCGCCGAACTTCGGCCAGAACCATGATGAGCCGATCAACAGAATGTCACTGTCGCCATGACCGGGCCCGTCGCGCGTTACAGCGACGATTGTGTTGGGTGCTTACGCGCGCCGCGGGCTGAGTTTCCAGGTGACGGCGACGATGCCGGCCGTCATCAGGCCGGTCAGCACTGCGCCGGCCGGTATGGCGAGCGCCAGCGCAGCGGTTGCCGCCCAGCCGATCGAGGAAAAGGCCTCGGCAAAGGTCGCAAGTCTCGACGAGGTCTGGCGGCGGCGGAACTGGCTGCGCCTGGCTTGCACGCGAAACCAGAGCTGGATCGCGGTTGCCGAGGCCGCGCCGATGATCACGCCGCAGCCGGTGACCGTGGCCTGCGGCGGAGATGCAAAAGCGAGCGCCGCGATCAGCGGTGCGAAGATAACGGCGATTGCGATCAGCACCACCTCGATCTTGGCGCGAAGAACGGCCGAGGGCGACAGCGGCGCGGTCGCAACCAGGTCGGCGGCGTCTTCGCCCGAGATGGTCAGCCAGGCGAGCCCGCCGGCGAGCTGCCCCGCGGCCATCACCACCACGGGCGTGATCAGCACAATGGCCGCGGAGCTGTCGGAAAAGCTCCGCCAGAGCAGGACCGCCGGCGGAACCAGATAGAGAAGCTGCATCAATGTCTGCGAGATCAGCCAGGGATCGCGCGCGAGCAACAGGAATTCCTTCCGCCGCAGCGCCTGCTGCCGTGATCCGCCGCGAAACTGCGCCGCGATGCGGCCCCGGCGGCTCGTGGTCGCCTGCGCCGACGCGACGATGGCGGTGTCGGCAAAGCGTGGCGAGAAGATCGCCATCACGCCGCCGAGCAGGAGCAGGCTTGCGGACAGCAGCAGCAGTAGCACCCCGGTATCCCCGAGCACGGCCCGGGCCGGCCACCACAACATGCTGTCGGCTGCCGGCGCGAAGGCTGCTGCGGCGTCGGAGGTCAGGATCGCAAAGCGCGACAGCGTGCCGTAGGAGAAGATCGCCGCGATCTGCAGCGCGATCACGAAGCCGGCGCCGATGATCGCGGCCAGGATCTGCGCGGTCAGGCGCGTTCTGGCCGGTCCGATCAGGCGGAACAGCAGGATGGTGACTGCGATCGCCGATGCCGCCGCCGAAAGCCCGATGGCCACGACGACGCCGAAGGCCGAAAGCCACCTGATGCCTCCGCCAAGGATCAGCACGTCGACGAAGGGCGTCGCAAACAGGAGCGCCATTCCGGTGACGACAAGCGCGATCGCGGCGATGCGGACGGAAAAGATGTTGGTCAGCTTCGCCGGCGATGACATGATGAGATCGAGATCGGCGCGTGCGTAAAATACGCGGGTGACCGATTCGATCGCCTGCGACAGCATCAGGGTCCAGGCCAGCAGGATCGTTGCGGTAACGATGATCAGAGCGGTCTTGTCGAGCGGCGCGCGCAGATTGGCGAAGCGGCCGATCACCGCGTAGGCCGGCAGGTGCATGATGCCCGCAAAGATGATGAGGCCGATGGCGGCCGCGCGTTTTCGTCCGCGGCGCCCGCCGGTCATCATGGCGAGCCATTCACGCCAGGCGAGCCTGAGCTCGTGCCGGGCAAACCAGGTGAGAGAGGTGGCCGCGCTCATGCGGCCTCGGACCTGACGTCGACGAGGGCGATGAACAGGTCTTCGAGGCTGATGTTGCCGTGCCCGTTCTGCTCGCGCAGCTCGGCGAGCGTGCCTTCCGCAACCAGCCGGCCCGATGCGATGACGCCGATGCGGTCGGCCATCCGTTCGGCGACTTCGAGAATATGCGTGGTCATGATCACCGTGCAGCCGGCGCGCACGCGCTCTCCAAGCAGTCCCTTGACGTGCCGCGCGGACACCGCATCGAGCCCGGTCAGCGGCTCGTCCAGGATGATCAGGCGGGGGGCGTGAACCAGCGCGCCGGCAAGCGCCACCTTCTGGCGCATGCCGTTCGAAAATCCCTCGCAACGCTCCTGGAGGTGCGGCTCGAGGCCGAGTGAGATCAGGAGGTCGCGGGCGGCGGGCGTCGAGACCGAGGGATCGATGCCCCAGAGTCCCGCGACGAACTCGAGGTATTCGAGCGGCGTCAGTTTGTCATAGATCATCGGCTCGTCGGAGACCCATGCCATCATCTGCTTGGCTGCCACGCCATCACGCAGCGCGTCGGTTCCGAAGATTGCGACCGATCCCGCATCGGGGCGCAGGAGGCCTGCGATCATGCGCAAGGTTGTGGTCTTGCCGGCGCCGTTGGGACCGACCAGGGCGTAAAATTCGCCGGCGCGGACGGTGAGGTCGAGCGCATCGACTGCAAGGCGGTCAAAACGCTTTGTTAACCCTTGCACTTGCAGGGCCGGCAGTTGGGGATTCATGAGTCACCGGGATGATCGGCGCGTTGCAAGCCGAACATGGACCGACAGATATTTCGGCGCGGTGAATCGGATCACGCAAATGCGTCGAGGTGGGCATCGGTGCTGCGCGAGTGCGCGGTCATCCTGGTCCCGCCGGGCTTTAGTGCCCGCTCAGCGCGATGCCAAAGTCCACCGGTGTCAGTGCGCGCACATTGCAGCGCCAGCCTTCGTCAGCCTTGTCAAATGCAAAGGCCTTTTCGACGGTGATGTGGTGCGCCACTGCAAAACTCTCGCGGCTTGCCTGGCCGGCGTGTGGCTTGCCGGACCTGGCGTCCCAACAGGTGCCGGTGCAGAGCGATGCGATCGGGCTGCAGACGGCAAAGGGGGCGAGCACGACCATTTCGACCTCAGCCGTCACCAGCGCGCTCGCCTCGGTCACTTCGCTGTCGATCTCGAACACCCGCTTCACCCGCACGAAATCGCCGCAGCTATTGGCCGAATGAATCTGCGCCACGCACATGTCGACGGCGTCGGCGTTCGGCAGCAGCGCCAGGGCGCGGCGTCCGAAGATCTTCCTGGGATCGCCTTTGGCGGCTTCCACCTCCGCAGTCTTGCCCGCCATGAATGCGGCCAGACAATTGGTCGATGGCGCAAGCTCGGCCAGCGGTACGTTTTCCTTGTCCGCAAGATTGCATTTACGATCCCGCTCCCTGATCCATCTGGCATATTCGTCGAGGGCATTCCTGGCCTCGGAATCGCTCAGCCTTGCAATGAGCGGCTGAACGCGCTCGTTGAGTTCTCCTTCGGCGATCGCGAGCGATGGGTCGCTGCAGACCAGCGCACCGGCTGCGGTGTTCGACGCGAGGCAATCGAAATTGGGATCGCGCAGGATTGCGATCCGCTCCTCGGTCTCCTTCAAGAGGCAAGCCTTGGCCCGCTCGATGTTCTCCAGGCGAAGTGGTTCCTGCCTGGAAATGCCGCAGCTCAGGTTGCGCTCCCTGATCCACTCGGCGTTCTCCTCGATCGCCGCCAGACGGTCAGGCAGGCGAGCCAGACGTTCCTGGACCGCGCTGCCCAGCTTGGCGCCGGCCCGATTGAGTTCGGGATCGCCGCAGACCAGCTGATTCGCCGGATCCTTGTGCTGCCCGCAATTGTTTTCCGCGAACAGCGGCAGCACCTCGCTGATGGAGTGGTCGGGGGCGGGCGGGTCTTCGGCAAGCGCCGGCACGCAGCCGAATAGGAGTGCAATGATAGCCAGCCAGAATGCACGCATGCTCTCTCAGCCCCCGCCGAAACTGGCTCATGCTAGCTTGGCCCAACCGCTGACGAAACGAAATTTTGCCCGGCGCACCGGCCGGCGGCACGCCGGGGCTGCCGTGCGTCAGTTGGATGCCGCGATCAGGCCCGGCTGTGCGATGGCATCCAGGGCCGCAGGCGGCGCGGCATTGCGATCCGCTCCTTCGGCAAGCAGCGGCGGATCGGAGTATTTCTTCAGGCCGCCATCGTCCATGACGAACAGCGGCCGATAATTGCGGACATAGCCGTCTTCGACCATGGCCATGCGTCGATTATCGAGCATCAGCCAATGCCCGTCGAGTCGTGCAGCGGTGACAGCGTGGTCCTCACCATGGAAGATGTCGCGCATGATGACGATCCGCAGATCGCCGGCCGGCACGCCCGCTTCGCGCAGTGCGACGAATTTGGCGATTGCGTAATCTTCGCAATCTCCGGCGCCGTGGTAGAAGGTCGTGAGCGGCGAACTCCAGACGTCCATTTCCCCGTATTGCGCGAGATCACTCATCGGCCGGATCGTGAGATTGATCGTGCGGTTGATCTCGCCGAGGCGGGCGCGGCCCTCGCGGCCTCTCGCAGCGTCGACAACGGCCAGGAATTGCAGCGCGGCGTCGGAGGCGCAGCGCTCGCGGTCGCCGTCGCAAAGCGCAAGCTGCACCCGTTCGTCATCGAGCTTGCGCGCAAGAGAGCGCCATTTGTCCTGCAAAGCGCCTGCGGCGACGGGGCTGGCGGAAAGGCCGAACGGCTCGGGGGACGCGACAGCTTCGTCCGGCGCGACGAACGAAATCGGCGGAGCCGCCATGGCGGTTGCCGCTTGGAAATACGCGAGGCCGCACGCAAACGTGGCCGCACGCGCCATGCGCGAGTGACTGAGCAATCCCATCTGACGCCCCTGTCCGGGCATCGGCGAAGCTTGGTGAACTCGCGCGTGACCGGATCGTTTCGCGGGGGATGATGCGTCGTGGGACTTTTGTTCTGCTTAAGGGCGGCCTGTTGCGGCCGAAAAGCTCGAAACAGGCTGAAATTCGCCTCGCCGGCTTGCCGATAATTTTAGCAATCTCGCCGTGTCGGACGCGAAACGCCGTAAGCCGCTAGCTGAGGTTGTATCAGTGTGGTTTCTGCGGCATATGGATAACGTGTCGGGATTCGTCGGCCTATTATTCAATTCATAGTTTTGTCACAGGTTTGGCTCGGAAAATGCCGCAGTATCCCGCGCCGGAATACGCGGGACAGAATATTCAAGTATAGATGATCTATTTTAT
The DNA here is from genome assembly GCA_964454955.1 of uncultured Bradyrhizobium sp. Classification (GTDB taxonomy): domain Bacteria; phylum Pseudomonadota; class Alphaproteobacteria; order Rhizobiales; family Xanthobacteraceae; genus Bradyrhizobium. The sequence goes on from CAYVVB010000193.1 coordinate 20,973, forward strand.
ACGCTGAAATACAATTCTATTCCTGGCTAAGTTAAGGGCGGCAGCAAAATGCACTACTTGTGTGCATTAATTACATAACTGTATGCGATTATACACAGAATAGATCGGGGTTGGTGCGCCCGGACCGCCGAGTAAGCACAAGCTGAAGGTGGTTTCACCTCGCGACCGCTAGTGATATGCAAGCTTTCGCGGTTGATTGTTATGTAAATATTAACCTTATTGCGGTGGCCCTTTGAATTACGTTGGCAAATTTGATGCCGCGCTTTCCTCGGATGGCCAGGGCGCGGCTCCTCATTCCTACGTCCACCTCGACTCGCTTCCGAGACATGCGCCCTCGGACGCCATCATCGTTCCCGATGCGCACTTCCTGTTCAATGCGGATTTCAAGCGATCCGGGCTCGACCTGATCCTGTCCCAGGACGATCACGAACTCGTCCTGCACGATTATTTCAAGGGCGAGAAGCGTGCGCCGCTGGCGTCGCCCGACGGCGCCCATCTCACCGGCGATATCGTCGGTGCTCTGACCGGTGCGGTCGAGTACAGCCAGGCGGGCGCGCCGGCCGCGGGCGGACAGGTCATCGGTCACGTCACCAAGCTGGTCGGCAGCGCCACCGCGATCCGCAACGGCGTCTCCATCATCTTGAACATGGGCGACAACGTCGAAAAGGGCGACGTCGTCCAGTCCGGTTCGGATTCCACGCTCGGCATCACCTTTATCGACGGCACCGTGTTCGGCCTTTCCTCCAATGCGAGGATGGTGCTCAACGAAATGGTCTACGACCCCAACGGGTCGAACAATTCGTCGCTGCTCAGTCTGGTGGCCGGGACCATCACGTTCGTCGCCGGCGAAACCGCCAAGCATGGCGACATGAAGGTCGACACGCCGGTCGCGACCATGGGCATCCGCGGCACCGCGGTCCTGGTCGAGATCGACTTCGCCGTGCCGGGCCAGGGCGCCACGCCGGATGCGAAATTCCAGGTGCTGGTCGAGCCCGACGGCACCACGGGCTCCTACATCCTGTTCGACAAGACCACGCTGCAGCCGCTCGCGGTCGTCAACCAGGCTGGCCAGCAGATCAACATCAGCAACGGTGTCATCACCCAGACCTCCTCGCCGCTGTCGGACGAAATTCAAAAGCTCATCACGGACGTGTTCTCGCTGAAATTCAGCGATGTGAACACCAATCCGAAGACGACGACAGCGCAGACCGATACGCTCAACCCGCTGTTGTTTACCGGGCCGTTGATCAAGCTGGCCGGAGGGGTGACCGCGACGCCGGTCTTCCTCGTCAACAACAGCGACAAGGGGGACTCCCAGAATTCGAACTCGCCAGACAGCTCTCTTGTCCATATCCCCGGGCCGCCCAGAGTTGCGGTGCTTGACGACCACGGCCGACCGACCACGAGCTTCACGCTGACCGAACTGGTCGGAAAAACCGGCGACGCAGCCGATCCCGACACGATCACCGGGAGGGTGAACTTTGTCGACGTCAACGCCGGCGATTCGCCGACGGTGAAGGTCACGTTCGACTCCTTCAGCTATCAGAACGCCCAGCATCAGGACGTCACGGCCTCGCTCAATGCGCTGCAGCTTGAGGACATCGTGGCGACGGAGCTCAAGCTTGCGGTGGTTGCCGATCCCGGCAACAAGAATACCGGCGGCGCAACCTTCACCTATAGCCTGGCCGACAAGGCGTTCGACTTCCTCGCCGCCGGCGAGACGCTGACGCTGACCTACATGGTGCGGGTCGACAACAACTATGCGCCGAGCGACGAATACACGACCATCCCGATCACCATCACGGTCACCGGCACCAATGACCAGCCCATCATCACCACCGGGGGGCAGACCATCGCATTCACCGCCGGCACCGGGACATATGGCGGGCCGCTGACTTCGAGTGACGCGACCTCTGGAATCCTGGACTTCACCGACGTCGATCTGACGGACACGCACACGGTTTCGCGCTCCCTGGTCAGCGCGTCGCTCAGCATCGGCGGCCAGACGCTGGACAAGACGGCGCTCGAGGCGCTGGCGCCAACGCCGATGGCGATATTCGAGCAGGCATTGTCCGCGCAGCTGGCGAGCGACAGTACCGGAAGTGGGAACGGCACGATCAGCTGGCAGCTGGCCGACCTGCCGGTCTATGTCGCGGATTTCATCCCCGAGGGGCAGACGCTCACGCTCACCTATGACGTGACGGTGACAGACTCGCAAGGCGTTGCCTTCACCCAGACCGTCACCGTCACCATCACCGGGGCGAACAGCGCGGCCGAGGTCTGGATCCACACGAGTGGCGACGGCTCGCCCGACAATTTGTGGAGCACCGGCCAGAACTGGGAAACCGGCCTCCCGCCGACGTCGAGCGATGACGTCATCATCATCACCAATCAGCTGAAGGGCCTTACGCCCTCCTACCCGGTGGTGGTCAATGCGCCGGCGGAAGCCAAATCGGTGACGATGAACGATTTCTCCAGCACGGCGCCGGTGCTGGATGTCCTGAGCACGGGCACGCTCACCATCAGCGGTGTGCTGACGCTGTCAGCCGACTCCATCCTGCACGATTTCGGGACGATCAGCGTCGGCGGCGCCGCGGAGTTCCTCGACCACAGCGTGTTGGTGAATTCGGGCACGCTGAAGCTCCTCCGGGGAGGCGACTTTTCGGGCCACAGCAGCATCACCAACAACAGCAACGCGACGATCGAGGTCGCGGGTGGCACGCTGAACGTTTCGGTCGACGTGTCGAATTCCGGCCGGATCGTCGTCGATGGCGGATCGACATTCGTCCTCAACGCTGCGGCGATCGATGGCGGCACGGTGACCAACAATGGCACGATCAATTCCACCGGCATCAGCGCGATCGACAATGCCAGCATCACCAATAGCGGGCTGATCGCGGCGATCAGCGGCACGCTGACCATCGATCCGGGCACGCTCACCAATTCCGGGACGCTCGAAGCCAATGGCGGGGAGCTCGACATCTCGGGCGAGCAGGTCGGCAACGCCGGCACGCTGGCGGCGATCGGCGGCGGCACGCTGAAGCTGATCTCCAGCACGGTGACCGACACTGGCAAGGGCGCGGTCACGGTTGGCGCCTCTTCGATCCTCGACCTCGACAATTCCGCTGTTGACGGTGGTTCGGTGACCAACACCGGCACCGTCAATTTCACCGGGATCAGCGCGATCGATGATGGCACCGTCACCAATACCGGCAAGGCAACGGTGACGATCAGCGTTGGCTCGATGCTCGATCTCGACAATTCCGCTGTCGACGGTGGCGCGGTGACCAATGATGGCACCATAAATTCCACCGGCGTCAGCGTGCTCGACAATGCCAGCATCACCAATAGCGGCCTGGTCGCGGCGATCGGCGGCACACTGATGCTCGGTTCCGGCACACTCACTAATTCCGGCACGCTGGAAGCCAATGGCGGGGAGCTCGACATTTCGGGCGAGCAGGTCGGCAACACCGGCACGCTGGCGGCAATCGACAGCACGCTGAAGCTGGTCTCGACCACGGTCACCAACACCGGCAAGGGCGGGGTCACGGTTGACGCGTCTTCGATCCTCGATCTCGACAATTCCGCTGTTGACGGCGGCATGGTGACCAACAATGGCACCATCAATTCCACCGGCGTCAGCGCGATCGATAATGCCAGCATCACCAATAGCGGGCTGATCGCGGCGATCAGTGGGACCCTGACCATCGATCCGGGCACGCTCACCAATTCCGGGACGCTCGAAGCCAATGGCGGGGAACTCGATATTTCGGGCGAGCAGGTCGACAACACCGGCGCTCTCGCGGCAATCGGCGGCGGCACGCTGAAGCTGATCTCCAGCACGGTGACCGACACCGGCAAGGGCGCGGTCACGGTCGGTGCTGGCTCGATCCTCGATCTCGATAATTCCGACATCGTAGGCGATGTCGTCACCAACACCGGCACCATCGAGGTCACCGGCTATAGCGCCATTTACAGCGCGATGATCAATGGCGGCCACGTCACGGTCGAGCAGGGTGCGACCTTGATGCTGAACGGCAGCATGGTGACGGACGGGACCATCAGCGACTGCGGCACTGTCGAGGTGGAGAGTGGTCAGACGCTGAAGCTGGACGGCGTGGCGCTGACCGGCGGCGCGGTCGCCAATGCCGGGACCATCACGATCGCCGGATCGAGCAGCATTACCGACGATGCGTTCAGCAACCATCGACTCATGGTGGACAGTGGCCAGACCCTGACCCTGGACGGCACCGCGGTGACCGGCGGCACGATCACCAATGCCGACGGCACCATCGATCTGGCCGGGTCTGCCGTGCTGGCGAATGGCGCGTTGAGCAATGCGGGGGACATCATTGTCAGCGGCACCGGGAATGAGCTGGACGACGAGACCGTCATCGCGAATTCCTCGCTCGAGCTCGTGGCCGGCGCGGCGCTGCTGATCGATGCGGACTCCGTGATCGGCAACGTCGGAGGCACGATCACGGTCGATGAAGATGCAACGCTGACCCTGGACGGGGCTGACATCTTCGGAGGCTCCATCACCAACGATGGAACGATCGCGGTCACGAGCAATGGTACGCTCGCCCTGAGCAATATCAACGGCGCGGGCGCCATCGAGATCGGCAACCAAACGAGCTTCGAGATCGGCGGCTCCGTCGCCTCGACGGAGACCGTCTTCTTCGAAGGCTATCAGGGCGAACTGATTCTCGATAACTCGCACCATTTTGGCGGGCTGATCACGGGTGCTTCGCTCGGGGCGTCGCTGACCCCGGATGACAAGATCGATCTGCGCGATCTGTTCTTCATCCCCTGGACGATGTCCACGACCGTTCACTACGATTCGAGCGACAATGTCAGCACGGTCACTTTCAGCGACGGTCTCCACCGAAACGACGTCACCGTCGAGTTCTCCGGCGACTACACCGGCGATACCTGGCGGCTTGTCTCCGACGGAAGCGGCGGAACGCTCGTGGGGCTGGTAGGTACCGACCATTGGACCAATTCAAGCGGCGGAACCTGGAATGTCGCGGGCAACTGGAGCGCCGGCGTGCCCGGCACGGGCGACAACGTGGTTTTCGACGCTCCCGGGACTTACACCGTCGCGAGCACGACAGACGTGAGCATCGACAATCTGGTTGTCGATTCGGGGGTGATGCTGTCCTCCGATCCCGGAACGGTGTTCACTGTCGAAGGGGACGTCGTCGACAACGGAGTTATCCAAGCCGGCCCGTTCAGCTCGAACACCATTTCCACCATCGATTTCGAAGGAAACGTCAGCGGTACCGGATCGATCGAGATCTCCAACAGGGGGATCGTCGAGATCGGGGGATCGGTTTCCGGGCAGCTCGTCAACGGACAGTTTTCCGGACCGACCGTGTTCTTCGAAGCGGGGCAGGGCGAACTCATTCTCGATCATTCGGCCGAGTTTCGGGGGCTGATCGCAAGCTCTCCGGAAGGGACTCCGCTCTCCGATGGAGATCGGATCGACCTGAAGGACCTGATCTTCACACCGTGGATGTCGGCCAAGGTCAGCTACGACCAGGGCTCGAATATCAGCACCGTCCATTTCGGTGATGGTTTCAGCACGGTCACGTTGCTGTTTTCCGGAAGGGATACGAGCTGGAGCTTTGCGAGCGACGGACATGGCGGCACCGTGGTTTGGGACCCGCCGTCCGGCGAACCGGCGACGATCGCGAGCGGCGTGACCCTGGACGTCACGGCCGCGGGCGACCAGAACGTGACCTTCCTCAACGATAGCGGGACCAGCGGCACGCTCGTGCTCGAGGATTCCAAGCATTTCACGGGCGTGATAGCGGGGTTCACGGGCGACGGAACGCCGTCCAATTCCGACTCCATCGATCTCAGGGACATCAGTTTCTCGCAGCTGACGTCGGCGACCTATGTCGAGAACGCTGCCGGCACCGGCGGCACGCTCTCGCTGAGTGACGGCGCGAACACCAGCAACATCAATTTCCTCGGAAACTACGTATTCGAGAACTTCAAGTTCGCGAGCGACGGCAACGGCGGGACACTGGTCATCGACCCGCCGGTCGGGGCTGCGGGTCAGAATGCCGGCACGCCGACGACCGGCGACAATTACCTCGATGCCCATCACGTCCCGAGCGGCTTCGAGACAAGAAGCCCGGCGCAGGGCCATGATGGTGGACATGGTGGTCCTGTCGGCACCATCGATCCCGGCGAAGCCAACGCGCTGAGCAGTTTTCTGAAGGCGCAATTTCTGGCACATCACGCCGATTTCCACATCGTTTGAGGCGGTCGCGCCTTGTCGCCTCAAGCGCCGGCACCTGTGATCCAGCGCACCGGCGCCTTCCCGCAAGATCCGGCGTGATCGATCCGGGCCGGCGTGATAGTCCAAGATGGCATGAACAGACTGAAGATCCTGCAACGCTGGTTCTCGCAAAAAGTCGGCTACGCGCGGCTGATCTGCCTTGCGCTGTTGATCGCATTTGCCGCCCTGCGCATCGTCGATCCCG